>NZ_CP062252.1:6229184-6565027 GCF_014863605.1 Pseudomonas allokribbensis | reverse complement strand
GGAAATCCCCTAATTTGAAAGCCGGTGAGGCAAAAACAAGCGGCCATTGTAGCGGCCAGCCGTCCACTTATCCACATGCAGGTTGTCCGGTGGACATGATTTATCAATGCCTTATCCGGTGAAAAAGCGACCAACGGTGTGTGAATAAGCTCTGTGGATAACCCCATCTGAGCACACTGGACAACTGGGGGTCGAACCCGGTGGATAACCAGCCTGTGGATAAACACCGTTTCCACCCACAGGTTATCCGATAGCGCAGCACAGGCTGAACACGGTTTTCCACTGTAGTTGTCATTCTCTGTACAGTGCTGAAAACAAGGCCTCGAGTCAGTTATCCACAGATGAGGCCGGGCCTAGCTTTTATAAGCTTTACAGAAAAGCTTTAAATACTTCGCTTCTTTATTTTTATATCTGGCTGGACGGAATTCACGAGCTGACAGCTCTGGAGATCTATTTATAAGGAAACGTTGGTTGGAAATTGACCTATTGGCTTGCTTTCTCTAGAATCCCCGGTCTCTTAAAACGGGGGCCATTCCGGCCCGTTGTGGACGAACCAGGTAACACGACATGAAACGTACTTTCCAACCAAGCACTATCAAACGCGCTCGTACCCACGGTTTCCGTGCTCGCATGGCTACCAAGAACGGCCGTGCCGTACTGTCGCGTCGTCGCGCCAAAGGCCGCGCACGTCTGGCAGTTTGATAATCCGGCACTGGAGGTGAGTCAGGACTTCAGTCGGGAAAAGCGTCTGCTTACTCCTCGGCATTTCAAGGCAGTCTTTGACTCCCCTACCGGCAAGGTTCCGGGGAAAAATCTCCTGCTCCTTGCGCGCAACAACGACCTCGATCACCCCCGTCTCGGGCTGGTTATCGGGAAAAAGAGCGTAAAGCTCTCCGTTGAGCGCAATCGCCTCAAACGTCTGATGCGCGAATCGTTTCGCCTGCACCAGGATTCACTGGTCGGCTGGGACATCGTTATCGTCGCGCGCAAAGGTTTGGGTGACGTAGAAAACCCCGAATTGATTCAGCATTTCGGCAAACTCTGGAAACGTCTGGCACGCAACAAGCCGGTACCAGCAGTCAAAACCGAAACTGTAGGGGTAGACAGTCCAGATGCGTAAACTGGCACTCGTTCCGATCCAGTTTTATCGCTACGCCATTAGTCCCTTGATGGCCAGTCACTGTCGTTTCTACCCCAGTTGTTCTTGCTACGCGTATGAAGCCATCGAAAATCATGGCCTTCTGCGCGGTGGCTGGCTGACCTTTCGTCGTTTAGGTCGCTGTCATCCGTGGAATCCCGGTGGTTATGACCCGGTTCCACCTATCCCTACCTCCCGTTCTTCTTCGATGGCCGAGTAATCATGGATATCAAACGCACGATCCTGATCGTCGCCCTGGCAATCGTGTCCTACGTCATGGTTCTTAAATGGAACCAGGACTATGGTCAGGCTGCCCTGCCGACTCAGAATGTTGCTTCCAGTACGACTACATCCGGTTTGCCGGACACCGCCACTGGCAATAACGCTGCCGCCAGTGACGATATTCCGCGCGCCGCAAGCGATACCAGCGCACCTGCCGAAACGCCGGTCGCCGCCAGCAAGGATCTGATCCAGATCAAAACCGACGTGCTCGATCTGTCGATCGATCCACAGGGTGGCGATGTTGCTCAACTGACCTTGCCTCTGTATCCACGTCGTCAGGATCGTCCGGACGTTCCGTTCCAGCTGTTCGACAACGGCGGCGAACGTACTTATCTGGCGCAAAGCGGTCTGATCGGCACCAACGGTCCGGACGCAAGCCCGGCCGGTCGCCCGATCTACTCCTCGGAGAAGAAGACTTATCAACTTGCTGACGGTCAGGACCAATTGGTCGTCGACCTGAAGTTCAGCAAAGACGGCGTCAACTACATCAAGCGTTTCACCCTGAAACGTGGCCTGTATGACGTGACCGTCACTTATCTGATCGACAACCAGAGCGCTCAGCCTTGGTCCGGTTCGATGTTTGCCCAGCTGAAACGCGATGCAAGCGCAGATCCATCGTCGACCACTGCTACCGGCACCGCGACTTACCTGGGCGCCGCCCTGTGGACAAGTTCCGAGCCGTACAAGAAAGTGTCCATGAAGGACATGGACAAAGGTCAGCTCAAGGAAACCGTCACCGGTGGCTGGGTAGCCTGGCTGCAACACTACTTCGTGACTGCATGGGTTGCTCCGAAGGGCGAAAACAACGTCGTTCAGACCCGTAAAGACAGCAAAGGCAACTACATCATCGGTTACACCGGTCCTTCGTTGACCGCTGCACCGGGTGCAAAAGTCGAGACCAGCGCTGTTCTGTACGCAGGTCCGAAAAGCCAGGCTGTGCTGAAAGAGTTGTCCCCAGGTCTGGAACTGACCGTCGACTACGGCATTCTGTGGTTCATTGCCCAGCCAATCTTCTGGCTGCTGCAACATATCCACGCCATCGTCGGCAACTGGGGCTGGTCGATCATCTTCCTGACCATGCTGATCAAGGGGATTTTCTTCCCTCTGTCGGCCGCCAGCTACAAGTCGATGGCCCGCATGCGTGCCGTGGCTCCGAAACTGGCTGCACTGAAAGAGCAACATGGCGATGACCGGCAGAAAATGTCGCAAGCCATGATGGAGCTGTACAAGAAAGAGAAGATCAATCCGCTGGGTGGCTGCTTGCCGATCCTGGTGCAGATGCCGGTTTTCCTTTCGCTGTACTGGGTTCTGCTGGAAAGCGTGGAAATGCGCCAGGCGCCGTTCATGCTGTGGATTACCGACCTGTCGATCAAGGATCCGTTCTTCATCCTGCCGATCATCATGGGCGCGACCATGTTCATCCAGCAACGTCTGAACCCGACTCCTCCGGATCCGATGCAGGCCAAGGTCATGAAAATGATGCCAATCATCTTCACGTTCTTCTTCCTGTGGTTCCCGGCTGGTCTGGTGCTGTACTGGGTTGTGAACAACTGCCTGTCGATTGCTCAACAGTGGTACATCACGCGTAAGATCGAAGCGGCGACGAAAAAAGCCGAGGCGTAACTTACTCTGTGGATAACACCACTCAAAACGCCCCCTAGTGGGGCGTTTTGCTATCTGCCACTTTTGTCTGGATACCGGTTTATGAGCGCACCTCGTGAAACCATCGCAGCCGTCGCCACCGCTCAGGGCCGTGGCGGCGTGGGCATCGTTCGAATTTCCGGGCCGCTGGCCAGCATTGCGGCCAAAGCGATCAGCGGCCGCGAACTGAAACCGCGGTTTGCCCACTACGGCCCGTTCTTCAGTGACGATCAACAGGTGCTGGATGAAGGTCTGGCGCTGTATTTCCCCGGGCCGAACTCGTTCACCGGTGAAGATGTGCTGGAACTGCAGGGCCACGGCGGTCCGATCGTCCTCGACATGTTGCTCAAGCGTTGCCTGGAACTGGGCTGCCGCCTGGCCCGTCCCGGCGAGTTCAGCGAAAGAGCATTCCTCAATGACAAACTCGACCTCGCCCAGGCCGAGGCCATTGCCGACCTGATCGAAGCCAGTTCTGCACAGGCTGCACGCAACGCGTTGCGTTCCTTACAGGGTGCGTTTTCCCAGCGTGTGCATAACCTCACCGAACAACTGATCGGTTTGAGGATTTATGTCGAGGCAGCCATCGATTTCCCGGAAGAAGAGATCGACTTCCTCGCCGATGGCCACGTGCTGAGCATGCTCGACAAGGTTCGTGACGAGTTATCCACCGTCTTGCGCGAAGCCGGACAGGGTGCATTGCTGCGTGACGGCATGACCGTGGTGATCGCCGGTCGTCCGAATGCCGGCAAATCCAGTCTGCTCAACGCATTGGCCGGTCGAGAAGCCGCCATCGTGACTGAAATCGCCGGCACCACCCGGGATATCCTGCGCGAACATATCCACATCGACGGCATGCCACTGCATGTCGTGGACACTGCCGGTTTGCGTGATACCGACGACCATGTGGAAAAGATCGGTGTCGAGCGAGCATTGAAAGCCATCGGCGAAGCCGATCGAGTGCTGTTGGTGGTCGATGCTGCGGCCCCGGAAGCTGCGGATCCGTTCGCGTTGTGGCCAGAATTCCTTGAAACCCGACCAGATCCGGCGAAGGTCACCCTGATTCGCAACAAGGCTGATCTCACTGGTGAAGCCATTGCCCTGGAAGTCAGTGACGATGGCCACGTGACCATCAGCCTGAGCGCCAAGTCTGCCGGTGAAGGCCTGGACCTTCTGCGTGATCACCTGAAAGCCTGCATGGGTTACGAGCAGACCTCGGAAAGCAGCTTCAGCGCACGCCGTCGTCACCTGGAAGCCTTGCGTCATGCCAGTGCGGCCCTTGAACACGGTCGCGCGCAGCTGACTCTGGCGGGTGCCGGCGAACTGTTGGCAGAAGATCTGCGCCAGGCTCAGCATTCCCTCGGGGAAATTACCGGAGCGTTCAGCTCCGATGATCTGCTGGGACGGATCTTTTCCAGCTTCTGCATCGGTAAATAGCCCTTCCGTTGTCCACAGACAGGTCCATTCGCGACCTGTCTGTCTCTCCTCTTTGACTTCCCTTCCTCCAGTGCCGGACAGATTTTCTGTTCCTGAGCGGATTTTCCGCGTCCGCGATTCCTTCATTCGTCCGATTTCTGTGGATTAAGCCCTGTGAATAACTGCCGCTGAGGGCAGTTGATAACAGGGCTTGAAAACTGAACATAACTGCCTCTGTGGATAACCTCCTCATTCATCCACAGGCTTACACCGGTTATCCAAGGGCCTCCTGACCACATGGGCACAGGGTTTTAAATCGCTGTACATTTTGAATATTAAGGCCTGTAGCAATCTATCCACAGAAATGTGGGGCAGTAAGAATAAGCTTTAAAACAAAGGTTTTATAACTTTCTCTCTTTTTTATTCTTTTAACCGCGAGTTCTCCACAGCTGGTTAATTTTTGTGCAAAGGGTTCTTTAGGAAGGGCGAAGTCCCTATACTTATCGACCAGGTCCAGAAACCTGATCTCAAACTATTCCTGAATTACCTACTTAAGCAGGCACGAGGTGCGTGGTGGATTTCCCTTCCCGTTTTGAAGTGATCGTCATCGGCGGCGGTCATGCCGGTACCGAGGCAGCACTGGCGTCAGCACGCATGGGTGCAAAAACCCTTCTGCTGACGCATAACGTGGAAACCCTCGGAGCCATGAGTTGCAACCCGGCCATCGGTGGCATCGGCAAAAGCCATTTGGTCAAGGAAATCGACGCCCTTGGCGGCGCGATGGCCATGGCCACCGATAAGGGCGGCATCCAGTTTCGCGTGTTGAACAGCCGCAAAGGCCCGGCCGTACGGGCGACCCGTGCGCAAGCCGACCGGATTTTGTACAAGGCCGCTGTCCGCGAAATTCTGGAAAACCAGCCGAACCTGTGGATATTTCAACAGGCCGCTGATGACCTGATCGTCGAGCAGGAACAAGTACGCGGTGTTGTCACGCAAATGGGTCTGCGTTTCTTCGCTGATTCCGTTGTGCTGACTACCGGTACGTTCCTGGGCGGACTTATCCACATCGGTTTGCAGAATTTCTCTGGCGGTCGCGCCGGTGATCCGCCGTCGATCGCCCTGGCGCACCGTCTGCGTGAACTGCCGCTGCGTGTCGGTCGCCTGAAAACCGGTACGCCACCTCGTATCGACGGCAAGTCTGTGGATTTCTCGGTGATGACCGAGCAACCGGGTGATACGCCGATCCCGGTGATGTCGTTCATGGGCAACAAGGAACAGCATCCACGTCAGGTCAGCTGCTGGATTACTCACACCAACGCCCGCACCCACGAAATCATTGCCGCGAACCTCGACCGTTCGCCGATGTATTCCGCAGCCGGCGAGATTGAAGGCATTGGTCCGCGTTATTGCCCTTCGATTGAAGACAAGATCCACCGTTTTGCCGACAAGGAAAGCCATCAGGTGTTCATCGAACCGGAAGGTCTGACCACCCATGAGCTGTATCCGAACGGGATATCCACAAGCCTGCCGTTCGACGTGCAATTGCAGATCGTGCAATCGATCCGCGGCATGGAAAACGCGCACATCGTGCGTCCGGGTTATGCGATCGAATACGACTACTTCGATCCACGCGACCTGAAGTACAGCCTGGAAACCAAAGTCATCGGCGGTCTGTTCTTCGCTGGCCAGATCAACGGCACCACCGGTTACGAAGAAGCCGGCGCCCAGGGTTTGCTGGCCGGCGCGAACGCCGCACTGCGTGCGAAAGGCAAAGAAGCCTGGTGCCCGCGTCGCGATGAGGCGTACATCGGAGTATTGGTCGACGACCTGATTACCCTCGGCACCCAAGAGCCGTACCGCATGTTTACTTCCCGTGCCGAGTACCGCCTGATCCTGCGTGAGGACAACGCGGACCTGCGTCTGACCGAAAAAGGTCGCGAACTGGGTCTGGTCGATGACGCGCGTTGGGCAGCGTTCTGCAAGAAACGCGAAAGCATCGAACTCGAAGAACAGCGCCTGAAAAGCACTTGGGTTCGCCCGAATACGCAGCAGGGCGATGCGATTGCCGAGAAATTCGGCACGCCGCTGACTCACGAATACAACTTGCTCAACCTCTTGAGTCGTCCGGAAATCGACTACGCTGGTCTGGTCGAAGTGACCGGGCAGGGCGCCGAAGATCCACAGGTCGCCGAACAGGTCGAAATCAAGACCAAATACGCCGGTTACATCGACCGTCAACAGGACGAAATCGCCCGTCTGCGTGCAAGCGAAGACACGAAACTGCCTGTGGATATCGATTACACCAACATTTCCGGTCTCTCCAAGGAGATCCAGAGCAAGCTTGGCGCGACTCGTCCCGAGACGCTGGGCCAGGCTTCTCGGATCCCGGGTGTGACCCCGGCAGCGATTTCGCTGTTGATGATTCATTTGAAAAAACGCGGCGCGGGCCGTCAGTTGGAGCAAAGCGCTTGAGTTCTAAGGTCACTTCGCAACACGCCGAAGAGTTATCCACAGGAGCCCGCGAGCTCGGTGTCAATCTCACTGAAACCCAGCACGAATTGCTGCTGGGTTATCTGGCCCTGTTGATCAAATGGAACCAGGCCTACAACCTGACTGCCGTCCGCGATCCGGACGAAATGGTTTCCCGTCACTTGCTCGATAGCCTCAGCGTGATGTCGTTCATCGAAAACGGCCGCTGGCTGGATGTCGGTAGCGGCGGCGGCATGCCGGGGATCCCTTTGGCGATCCTGTATCCAGACTCGCAAGTGACCTGCCTGGACAGCAACGGCAAGAAAACCCGCTTCCTGACCCAGGTCAAACTCGAACTCAAACTGGATAACCTGCAAGTTATCCACAGTCGCGTCGAAGCGTTCCAGCCTGCACAGCCGTTCAACGGGATCATTTCCCGGGCGTTCAGCAGCATGGAGAACTTCACCAACTGGACTCGCCACCTTGGCGACGCCGATACACGCTGGCTGGCAATGAAGGGCGTCCATCCGGCCGATGAGCTGGTAGCATTGCCGGCAGACTTCAAACTCGATAGCGAACACGCCCTGGCCGTACCCGGTTGCCAAGGCCAACGCCATCTGCTGATACTGCGCCGCACGGCATGATTGGGAACACAAGCAAGAATGGCTAAGGTATTCGCGATAGCGAACCAGAAGGGTGGTGTGGGCAAGACCACCACCTGCATCAACCTCGCAGCATCCCTGGTCGCGACCAAGCGCCGGGTGCTGTTGATCGATCTCGATCCACAGGGCAACGCCACCATGGGTAGCGGTGTGGATAAACATGGCCTGGAAAACTCGGTCTACGACCTGCTGATCGGCGAATGCGATCTGGCCCAGGCCATGCACTACTCCGAACACGGTGGTTATCAACTGCTGCCGGCCAACCGCGATCTGACGGCGGCCGAAGTGGTGCTGCTGGAAATGCAGATGAAGGAAAGTCGTCTGCGCAGCGCGCTGGCGCCGATCCGTGAAAACTACGATTACATTCTGATCGACTGCCCGCCGTCGCTGTCGATGCTCACGCTGAACGCACTGGTCGCCGCTGACGGGGTGATTATCCCCATGCAGTGCGAGTACTTTGCGCTCGAAGGTTTGAGCGACCTTGTGGATAACATCAAGCGCATTGCCGAACTGCTGAACCCGAACCTGAAAGTCGAAGGTCTGCTGCGGACCATGTACGACCCGCGCCTGAGCCTGATGAACGATGTATCGGCCCAGCTCAAGGAACACTTCGGCGATCAGCTGTACGACACGGTGATCCCGCGCAACATCCGCCTGGCCGAAGCTCCGAGCTACGGCATGCCGGCGCTGGCCTACGACAAGCAATCGCGTGGCGCGCTGGCCTATCTGGCCCTGGCGGGCGAGATGGTTCGCCGTCAGCGCAAAAATTCACGCATCGCCGCTGCTCAGCCAACTTAAGGAATCCCCATGGCCGTCAAGAAACGAGGTCTCGGACGAGGACTGGATGCACTGCTGAGCGGTCCGACTGTCAGCTCGCTGGAAGAACAAGCGGCGCAGGCTGACAGCCGTGAGTTGCAGCACCTGCCACTGGACCTGTTGCAGCGCGGCAAGTATCAGCCACGCCGGGACATGGATCCGCAGGCGCTGGAAGAGCTGGCGCAGTCGATCAAGGCCCAGGGCGTGATGCAGCCGATCGTGGTTCGCCCGATTGGTGGTGGCCGCTTTGAAATCATCGCCGGTGAGCGTCGCTGGCGCGCAAGCCAGCAGGCCGGCCAGGAAACCATCCCGGCCATGGTCCGTGATGTGCCGGATGAAACCGCGATCGCCATTGCGTTGATCGAGAACATCCAGCGCGAAGACCTCAATCCGATCGAAGAAGCGGTAGCGCTGCAGCGTTTGCAGCAGGAATTCCAGCTCACCCAGCAACAGGTGGCCGAGGCTGTGGGTAAGTCCCGCGTCACCGTAGCCAACCTGTTGCGCCTGATTGCGCTGCCGGAAGTCATCAAGACCATGCTGTCCCACGGCGACCTGGAAATGGGCCATGCCCGTGCATTGCTCGGTCTGCCGGACAATCAGCAGGTGGAAGGGGCGCGACATGTTGTCGCACGCGGTCTTACCGTGCGCCAGACTGAAGCACTGGTTCGTCAGTGGTTGAGTGGCAAACCCGAGCCTGTCGAACCCTCCAAACCCGACCCGGATATCGCTCGCCTCGAGCAACGTCTGGCCGAGCGCCTAGGCTCTGCGGTGCAGATCCGCCACGGGAAGAAGGGAAAGGGTCAGTTGGTGATCGGTTACAACTCCCTCGACGAGCTTCAGGGTGTGCTCGCACACATCCGCTGAAACAATTCCTCTTGTAGCGCGCAGTCGGAAATCACTACCTGACAGTTGAATAGGGGCAGAACCGCCCCTATACTCTGCGCGCATTTTGTCGGCACAAATTATGCCAAGTTATTGAATTTCGGCAGCCGACCATTGGAGAGCAATCGTGATGGAAACCCGCAAGCCAAACCGCCTGCCGTTCCATCGCCTGGCGGTTTTTCCGGTGTTAATGGCTCAATTTGTCATTTTGCTCATTGCCGCTTTGGCGCTCTGGCAATGGCACGGAGTCGTTGCCGGATACTCGGGACTTTGCGGAGGCCTGATAGCCTTGCTGCCCAATGTTTATTTCGCTCACAAGGCATTTCGGTTTTCCGGCGCCCGAGCAGCCCAGTCCATCGTCCGGTCGTTCTACGCCGGCGAGGCAGGCAAACTGATTTTGACGGCAGTGCTGTTTGCACTGGTGTTTGCAGGTGTGAAGCCACTGGCGCCGATTGCTGTATTCGGCGCCTTCGTGCTGACTCAGTCGGTCAGCTGGTTCGCTCCCCTGCTGATGAGAACAAGACTTTCGAGACCTTAGGGCGTTTGAGGCAACCATGGCAGAAACAACCGCTTCGGGCTATATCCAGCACCACTTGCAGAACCTGACCTTCGGTCAGCTACCCAACGGCGGCTGGGGCTTTGCCCACACCGCAGCAGAAGCCAAGGAAATGGGCTTCTGGGCTTTCCACGTCGATACCCTCGGCTGGTCGGTCGCGCTGGGTCTGATTTTCGTTCTTCTTTTCCGCATGGCGGCCAAGAAGGCGACTTCCGGTCAGCCAGGTGCACTGCAGAACTTCGTTGAAGTGCTGGTCGAATTCGTCGATGGCAGCGTGAAAGACAGCTTCCATGGCCGTAGCCCGGTGATTGCACCGCTGGCACTGACCATCTTCGTCTGGGTGTTCCTGATGAACGCCGTCGACCTGGTACCGGTCGACTGGATTCCTCAGCTGGCCATCCTGATTTCCGGCGATCACCACATCCCGTTCCGCGCCGTGTCGACTACCGACCCGAACGCGACCCTGGGCATGGCGTTCTCGGTTTTCGCACTGATCATTTTCTATAGCATCAAGGTCAAGGGCCTCGGCGGCTTCATCGGCGAGCTGACCCTGCACCCGTTCGGCAGCAAGAACATCTTCGTTCAGGCGCTGCTGATCCCGGTGAACTTCCTGCTGGAATTCGTGACCCTGATCGCCAAACCGATCTCTCTGGCTCTGCGTCTGTTCGGCAACATGTATGCCGGCGAGCTGGTGTTCATCCTGATCGCTGTGATGTTCGGCAGCGGCCTGCTCTGGCTCAGCGGCCTGGGCGTTGTTCTGCAGTGGGCGTGGGCTGTGTTCCACATCCTGATCATCACCCTGCAGGCGTTCATCTTCATGATGCTGACCATCGTCTACCTGTCGATGGCGCACGAAGAAAACCATTAAGACCAGTCTCGACTAGTCTGATGTCCTTCCCGGTAAAACGGGAAGGGGCTCCTCACGGGGCACCATGAAACGATTTGTTTTACCGCTTTAATCTAAAAAACCTAAACCATACGACGTAAAAGTCGGGAGGAAAGATGGAAACTGTAGTTGGTCTAACCGCTATCGCTGTTGCACTGTTGATCGGCCTGGGCGCACTGGGTACCGCAATTGGTTTCGGCCTGCTGGGCGGCAAGTTCCTGGAAGGCGCAGCGCGTCAGCCAGAAATGGTTCCAATGCTGCAAGTTAAAATGTTCATCGTTGCCGGTCTGCTCGACGCCGTAACCATGATCGGTGTTGGTATCGCTCTGTTCTTCACCTTTGCGAACCCGTTCGTTGGTCAAATCGCTGGCTAATCATTCGGATTTTCCGAGTGATTTGGTGTGATGGACAACGTAACTGCGAGGTGTTGGCGTGAACATTAATGCGACCCTGATTGGCCAGTCCGTTGCGTTCCTGATTTTTGTACTGTTCTGCATGAAGTTCGTATGGCCTCCGGTCATCGCAGCTCTGCACGAACGTCAAAAGAAGATCGCTGATGGTCTGGACGCTGCCAGCCGAGCAGCTCGCGACCTGGAGTTGGCCCAAGAGAAAGCGGGTCAGCAACTGCGCGAAGCGAAAGCTCAGGCAGCTGAAATCATCGAGCAAGCCAAGAAACGCGGTAACCAGATTGTCGAAGAGGCCGTTGAAAAGGCCCGCGTCGACGCTGACCGTGTGAAGGTTCAGGCTCAAGCCGAGATCGAACAGGAACTGAACAGTGTCAAAGACAAGCTGCGCGCCCAAGTGGGCTTGCTGGCTGTCGGCGGCGCCGAGAAGATCCTGGGTGCCACAATCGATCAAAACGCGCACGCAGAGCTGGTTAACCAACTGGCTGCTGAAATCTAAGCGAGGGCGATCATGGCAGAACTGACCACGTTGGCCCGACCTTACGCTAAGGCGGCCTTCGAGCACGCTCAGGCCCACCAGCAACTGGCCAATTGGTCAGCCATGCTCGGCCTGGCTGCAGCGGTGTCGCAAGACGACACCATGCAGCGCGTGCTCAAGGCCCCGCGACTGACGAGCGCAGAAAAGGCCGCCACGTTCATTGACGTGTGCGGCGACAAGTTTGATGCCAAGGCACAGAACTTCATCAATGTCGTTGCCGAAAACGACCGTCTCCCGCTTCTGCCGGAGATTGCTGCTCTGTTCGACCTGTACAAGGCCGAACAAGAGAAATCGGTAGACGTTGAAGTGACCAGTGCTTTTGCATTGAACCAAGAACAGCAAGACAAACTCGCCAAGGTTCTCAGTGCACGACTCAACCGGGAAGTGCGCCTGCAAGTTGCGGAGGATGCTGCCCTTATAGGTGGTGTCGTTATCCGCGCCGGCGACCTGGTTATCGATGGCTCGATTCGCGGCAAAATCGCGAAACTTGCCGAAGCATTGAAATCTTGAGTTTGAAGGGGCAGCAGAGCAATGCAGCAACTCAATCCTTCCGAAATAAGTGAAATTATCAAGGGCCGCATCGACAAGCTCGATGTGACCTCCCAAGCCCGTAACGAAGGCACTGTCGTCAGCGTATCTGACGGCATCGTGCGGATTCACGGTCTGGCCGACGTCATGTACGGCGAGATGATCGAGTTTCCGGGCGGCGTCTACGGTATGGCCCTCAACCTGGAGCAAGACTCCGTAGGTGCCGTTGTATTGGGCTCCTACCAGTCTCTGGCTGAAGGCATGAGCGCCAAGTGCACCGGCCGCATCCTCGAAGTTCCGGTTGGTAAGGAACTGCTGGGTCGCGTTGTCGACGCACTGGGTAACCCAGTTGACGGCAAAGGTCCGCTGAACAACACCTTGACCGACGCGGTCGAGAAAGTTGCTCCAGGCGTGATCTGGCGTAAGTCGGTAGACCAGCCTGTACAGACTGGCTACAAGGCTGTCGATGCCATGATCCCTGTCGGCCGTGGCCAGCGTGAGCTGATCATCGGTGACCGTCAGATCGGTAAGACCGCTCTGGCGATCGACGCGATCATCAACCAGAAAGACAGCGGCATTTTCTGCGTCTACGTTGCAATCGGTCAGAAACAATCGACCATCGCCAACGTGGTTCGCAAGCTGGAAGAAAACGGCGCCCTGGCCAACACGATCATCGTGGCTGCCAGTGCTTCGGAATCTCCTGCGCTGCAATTCCTGGCACCGTACTCCGGTTGCACCATGGGTGAATTCTTCCGCGACCGCGGTGAAGACGCGCTGATCGTTTATGACGATCTGTCCAAGCAAGCAGTGGCTTACCGCCAGATTTCCCTGCTGCTGCGCCGTCCACCAGGCCGTGAAGCTTACCCAGGCGACGTGTTCTATCTCCACTCCCGTCTGCTGGAGCGCGCATCCCGCGTTTCGGAAGAATACGTAGAGAAGTTCACCAACGGCGCAGTGACCGGCAAAACCGGTTCCCTGACCGCACTGCCGATCATCGAAACCCAGGCTGGCGACGTTTCCGCGTTCGTTCCGACCAACGTGATTTCCATCACCGACGGTCAGATCTTCCTGGAATCGGCCATGTTCAACTCGGGCATCCGCCCTGCAGTGAACGCCGGTGTTTCGGTATCCCGTGTGGGTGGTGCCGCTCAGACCAAGATCATCAAGAAGCTGTCCGGTGGTATCCGTACCGCTCTGGCTCAGTACCGTGAACTGGCGGCATTCGCCCAGTTCGCTTCTGACCTGGACGAAGCGACCCGTAAGCAACTTGAGCATGGTCAGCGCGTTACCGAGCTGATGAAGCAGAAGCAATACGCACCAATGTCGATCGCTGACATGGCGCTGTCGCTGTATGCCGCTGAGCGTGGGTTCCTGACTGACGTTGAAATCGCCAAGATCGGCAGCTTCGAACAAGCGCTGATTGCTTTCTTCAACCGCGATCACGCCGATTTGATGGCGAAGATCAACGTGAAGGGTGACTTCAATGACGAAATCGACGCTGGCATGAAAGCCGGTATCGAGAAGTTCAAGGCCACCCAAACCTGGTAAGCCGCAGCGGGAGCCGCAAGGCTCCCGCTTGCTAACCTGATAGGTGTTACATGGCAGGCGCAAAAGAGATTCGCAGTAAGATTGCGAGCATCAAAAGCACGCAAAAGATTACCAGCGCCATGGAAAAAGTGGCGGTCAGCAAAATGCGCAAGGCACAAATGCGCATGGCTGCTAGCCGTCCTTATGCGGAGCGTATCCGCCAGGTAATTGGGCATCTGGCCAACGCCAACCCGGAATACCGCCACCCGTTCATGATCGACCGCGCCATCAAGCGCGTTGGTTATGTCGTAGTGAGCAGTGACCGTGGTCTGTGCGGCGGCTTGAACACCAACCTGTTCAAGGCCCTGGTCAAGGACATGGCGGTAAACCGCGAAAACGGCGTCGAGATTGATCTGTGTGTCGTTGGTAGCAAGGGTGCGGCCTTTTTCCGCAACTTCGGCGGTAACGTCGTTGCAGCTATCAGCCACCTGGGTGAAGAGCCGTCGATCAATGATCTGATCGGCAGCGTCAAGGTGATGCTGGATGCTTATCTGGACGGCCGTATTGACCGCCTGTCCGTGGTATCCAACAAGTTCATCAACACCATGACGCAACAGCCTACCGTGGAGCAGTTGATTCCACTGGTGGCAACCCCGGATCAAGAACTCAAGCACCACTGGGACTATCTCTACGAACCGGATGCCAAGGAGCTGCTGGACGGCTTGATGGTCCGTTACGTGGAGTCGCAGGTCTACCAGGCGGTGGTCGAGAACAACGCGGCTGAACAAGCTGCGCGGATGATCGCGATGAAGAACGCTACCGACAACGCCGGTGATTTGATCAGCGATTTGCAGCTGATCTACAACAAGGCGCGTCAGGCTGCGATCACCCAAGAGATCTCGGAAATCGTCGGCGGCGCTGCCGCGGTTTAACGGTTCAAATATTCAGAGGATCCAGCTATGAGTAGCGGACGTATCGTTCAAATCATCGGCGCCGTTATCGACGTGGAATTTCCACGCGACAGCGTACCGAGCATCTACAACGCGCTGACAGTTCAAAGCGCGGCCGCAACCACTCTGGAAGTTCAGCAACAGCTGGGCGACGGCGTGGTTCGCACCATTGCGATGGGTTCCACCGAGGGCTTGAAGCGCGGTCTGGAAGTTACCGATTCTGGCGCAGCCATCTCCGTACCGGTCGGTAAAGCGACCCTGGGCCGGATCATGGACGTCCTCGGTAACCCGATCGACGAAGCTGGCCCGATCGACACCGACGAGCGTTGGGGCATTCACCGTCCAGCGCCTTCGTTCGCTGAACAGGCAGGCGGCAACGACCTGCTGGAAACCGGCATCAAGGTTATCGACCTGGTTTGCCCGTTTGCCAAAGGCGGTAAAGTCGGTCTGTTCGGTGGTGCCGGTGTAGGCAAAACCGTAAACATGATGGAACTGATCCGTAACATCGCCATCGAGCACAGCGGTTATTCCGTGTTCGCCGGTGTGGGTGAGCGTACTCGTGAGGGTAACGACTTCTACCACGAGATGAAGGACTCCAACGTTCTGGACAAAGTGGCACTGGTTTACGGTCAGATGAACGAGCCGCCGGGAAACCGTCTGCGCGTAGCACTGACCGGCCTGACCATGGCCGAGAAGTTCCGTGACGAAGGTAACGACGTTCTGCTGTTCGTCGACAACATCTATCGTTACACCCTGGCCGGTACTGAAGTATCCGCACTGCTGGGCCGTATGCCTTCGGCAGTAGGTTACCAGCCGACCCTGGCTGAAGAGATGGGCGTTCTGCAAGAACGTATCACTTCGACCAAGGAAGGTTCGATCACTTCGATCCAGGCCGTATACGTACCTGCGGACGACTTGACTGACCCGTCGCCAGCGACCACGTTTGCTCACTTGGACGCCACCGTCGTTCTGTCCCGTGACATCGCTTCCCTGGGTATCTACCCAGCGGTAGACCCACTGGACTCGACTTCGCGTCAGCTGGACCCGAACGTGATCGGCAACGATCACTACGAGACCGCTCGTGGTGTTCAGTACGTGCTGCAGCGTTACAAAGAACTGAAGGACATCATCGCGATCCTGGGTATGGACGAGCTGTCGGAAGCCGACAAGCAGTTGGTAAACCGTGCTCGTAAGATCCAGCGTTTCTTGTCGCAGCCGTTCTTCGTGGCTGAAGTCTTCACCGGTGCTTCGGGTAAATACGTTTCCCTGAAAGACACCATTGCTGGCTTCAAAGGCATCCTCAACGGTGACTACGACCACCTGCCAGAACAAGCGTTCTACATGGTCGGCGGCATCGAAGAAGCGATCGAGAAAGCCAAGAAACTGTAATCCCGGCGCCCGGCAACGGGCGCTCATTTAGGTTGAGGCAATCAGATGGCTATGACAGTCCATTGCGATATCGTCAGCGCGGAAGGAGAAATCTTTTCCGGCCTGGTCGAGATGGTGATTGCGCACGGTGCTCTGGGTGATCTTGGTATCGCTCTGGGCCACGCGCCGCTGATCACGAATCTCAAGCCGGGTCCGATCCGCCTGATCAAGCAAGGCGGGGAAGCCGAGGTGTTCTACATCTCCGGTGGTTTCCTCGAGGTTCAGCCGAACATGGTCAAGGTGCTTGCCGATACCGTGCAACGTGCCGCCGACCTGGATGAAGCTCAGGCTCAAGCAGCTCTCAAGGCTGCCGAAGCTGCTCTGCATGAGAAGAGCGCAGATTTCGATTACGGAGCTGCGTCCGCACGTCTGGCCGAGGCTGCAGCTCAGCTGCGCACCGTCCAGCAGATCCGCAAGAAGTTTGGCGGTTAATCCGTCAGCCACTTGTTGTGCGATTGATTAAAAAGGGTAGCCTCGGCTACCCTTTTTTCTTTTCCGACTTTCAAAAACCCGGTCGCAGTTGCTGACCACCCAGGATTGGTAGCCAGTCATGTCTCTTGAAATCGTTATCCTCGCGGCCGGTCAAGGCACCCGTATGCGTTCGGCACTGCCGAAAGTGCTGCACCCGATTGCCGGTGACTCGATGCTCGGCCATGTTATCCACAGTGCCCGTCAACTTGATCCACAGCGCATTCACGTGGTCATCGGCCATGGCGCCGATGTGGTGCGCGAGCGGCTGGCCGCCGATGATCTCAATTTCGTGTTGCAGGACAAGCAGTTGGGCACCGGCCATGCGACTGCCCAGGCTGTACCGTTCATCACCGCCGACACCGTTCTGATTCTCTACGGTGACGTGCCGTTGATCGAAGTCGAAACCCTGCAGCGTCTGCTCAAGCACGTTGTACCAGGGCAGATGGGATTGCTGACCGTCGAACTGGACGACCCGACCGGTTATGGCCGCATCGTGCGCGACGCCGGCGGCAAGGTCGCGGCGATTGTCGAGCACAAGGACGCCAGCGAAGCACAACGAGCGATCACTGAAGGCAATACCGGTATTCTTGCGGTGCCTGCCAGCCATCTGGCTGACTGGATGGGTCGTCTGTCGAACAACAACGCCCAAGGCGAGTATTACCTGACCGACGTGATTGAAATGGCGGTCGGTGATGGCCTGGTGGTTGCGACCGAGCAACCCCATGATCCGATGGAAGTGCAGGGCGCCAACGATCGCAAGCAACTGTCCGAACTGGAGCGCCACTATCAGTTGCGCGCTGGCCGTCGTCTGATGGCTCAGGGTGTGACCCTGCGTGACCCGGCGCGGTTTGACGTGCGTGGTGAAGTGACCGCCGGTCGCGATGTGCTGATCGACGTCAACGTCATTCTCGAAGGCAAGGTGGTCATCGAAGACGACGTGGTGATCGGCCCGAACTGCGTGATCAAGGACAGTACTCTGCGCAAAGGCGTGGTGATCAAGGCCAACAGTCATATCGAAGGTGCAGTGCTCGGTGAAGGCAGCGATGCCGGCCCGTTTGCACGCCTGCGCCCGGGCACTGTGCTGGAGGCTCGCGCCCATGTGGGTAACTTTGTCGAACTGAAAAACGCCCGCATGGGCGAGGGCGCCAAGGCCGGGCACCTGACCTATCTGGGCGATGCCGAGATCGGTGCCCGCACCAACATTGGCGCCGGCACGATTACCTGCAACTACGATGGCGCCAACAAGTGGAAAACCGTGTTGGGCGAAGATGTGTTCATCGGCTCCAACAATTCGCTGGTGGCGCCTGTGGATATCTCCGCAGGTGCAACCACCGCAGCCGGTTCGACCATCACCCAGAATGTGGATAACGCCCAGTTGGCCGTCGGCCGTGCGCGGCAGAAGAACATCGATGGCTGGAAGCGGCCGGAGAAGATCAAGAAGAGCTGAGTTATCCACAGCGCTTCGATCTGAAAAATCGCTGCCTACGGGCAGCGATTTTTTTTCATCCCCCGTCTTGACGGTTTTGCTGCGATAGGTTTTGATTGCTTTCATTATCTTTCGAATCGAAACTTAGCGCGCTATGTCGAAACGCAACACACCCCAACGTCGCCACAACATTCTGGCCTTGCTCAATGAGCAGGGCGAAGTCAGTGTCGACGAGCTCGCCAAGCGTTTCGAAACCTCGGAAGTTACGATTCGCAAGGATCTGGCCGCACTGGAAAGCCATGGTCTGCTACTGCGCCGTTACGGCGGAGCGATCACCATGCCTCAGGAACTGGTGGCCGACGTCAGTCAGAACGTTTCCAAATACAAACAGGCGATTGCCCGTGCGGCGGTCAGCCGTATTCGCGAACACGCCCGCATCATCATCGACAGCGGCAGCACCACGGCCGCGATGATTCCCGAGCTTGGCCAACAGCCGGGCCTGGTGGTGATGACCAACTCCCTGCACGTCGCCAACGCCCTGAGCGAACTCGAACACGA
Organism: Pseudomonas allokribbensis; assembly: GCF_014863605.1. NCBI lineage: Bacteria > Pseudomonadati > Pseudomonadota > Gammaproteobacteria > Pseudomonadales > Pseudomonadaceae > Pseudomonas > Pseudomonas allokribbensis. The sequence goes on along the minus strand of NZ_CP062252.1, from coordinate 6,546,452 downwards.
ACCTGTCCTGCTGATGACCGGCGGCACCTGGGATCCCCATTCTGAATCCTTTCAGGGCCAGGTCGCCGAGCAGGTACTACGCTCTTACGACTTCGATCAGTTGTTTATCGGTGCCGATGGCATCGATCTGGTGCGTGGCACCACCACCTTCAATGAACTGCTCGGCCTGAGCCGGGTGATGGCGGAAGTGGCGCGGGAAGTGATCGTGATGGTCGAGGCCGACAAGATCGGCCGCAAGATTCCAAACCTGGAGCTGCCGTGGAGCAGTGTCCATACCCTAATCACCGATGATCGCCTGCCTCAGGAGGCACGGGATCAGATTCAGGCTCGCGGTATCAATTTGATTTGCGCGACGGTCAGTCAGGAGAAATAAGCATGTGTGGAATTGTCGGCGCGGTAGCTGAACGTAATATCACCGCCATCCTGGTCGAAGGCCTCAAGCGCCTCGAATACCGGGGTTATGACAGTGCCGGTGTGGCGGTGTACACCAATGACGGCACGCTGGAACGCACCCGTCGCGTGGGCAAGGTCAGCGAACTGGACGCAGCCCTGGCTGAACATCCGCTGATTGGCCGTCTCGGTATCGCCCACACCCGCTGGGCAACCCATGGCGCGCCGAGCGAACGCAACGCCCACCCGCATTTCTCCGGCAACGTCGCGGTGGTGCACAACGGCATCATCGAAAATCATGAAGCGCTGCGTGAACAACTCAAGGCGCAGGGTTACGTGTTCTCTTCCGACACCGATACCGAAGTTATCGCCCACCTGCTGACCGAAAAACTCAAGGCGCTGCCGGACCTGTCCGACGCCCTGAAGGCAACGGTCAAGGAACTGCATGGCGCCTACGGTCTGGCGGTTATCCACGCGCTGCAACCGGATCGCCTGGTCGCGGCTCGCAGTGGCAGCCCGCTGGTGATCGGTCTGGGCCTGGGCGAAAACTTCCTCGCTTCCGACCAACTGGCTTTGCGTCAGGTCACCGACCGTTTCATGTACCTGGAAGAGGGCGATATCGCCGAAATCCAGCGTGACAAGGTGCAGATCTGGGACGTGACCGGCAAAGCCGTCGAGCGCCAGACCGTGCAGTACACCGACGGTGCCGAAGCTGCTGACAAAGGCGAGTTCCGCCACTACATGCTCAAGGAAATCCACGAGCAGCCATCCGTGGTGCAACGCACGCTGGAAGGTCGATTGAGCTCGGATCAGGTGCTGGTGCAGGCGTTCGGCCCGCAGGCCGCCGAGCTGTTCGCCAAGGTGCGTAATGTGCAGATCGTGGCGTGCGGCACCAGTTATCACGCCGGTATGGTTGCCCGTTACTGGCTCGAAGAGCTGGCGGGGATTCCGTGCCAGGTCGAAGTTGCCAGTGAGTTCCGCTACCGCAAGGTGGTGGTGCAGCCGGACACACTGTTCGTCACCATCTCCCAGTCCGGCGAAACCGCCGACACCCTGGCCGCCCTGCGCAACGCCAAGGAGCTGGGTTTCCTGGGCAGCCTGGCAATCTGCAACGTCGGCATCAGTTCGCTGGTGCGCGAATCCGACCTGACCCTGCTGACCCAGGCCGGTCGCGAAATCGGCGTGGCCTCGACCAAGGCGTTCACCACGCAACTGGTCGGCCTGCTGCTGCTGACCCTGTCCTTGGGCCAGGTGCGCGGCACTCTGGAAAAAGGCGTTGAAGCCCGACTGGTCGAAGAATTGCGTCGCCTGCCAACTCGCCTGGGCGAAGCGCTGGCCATGGACAGCACCGTGGAAAAAATCGCCGAACTGTTCGCCGACAAGAACCACACCCTGTTCCTCGGTCGTGGTGCGCAATACCCGGTAGCGATGGAAGGGGCGCTGAAGCTCAAGGAAATCTCTTACATCCACGCCGAAGCCTATCCGGCCGGCGAACTGAAGCATGGCCCGCTGGCGCTTGTGGATAACGACATGCCGGTGGTGACCGTTGCGCCGAACAACGAACTGCTCGAGAAGCTCAAGTCCAACCTGCAGGAAGTCCGTGCACGTGGCGGCGAACTGATCGTGTTCGCTGACGAGAAGGCAGGGATGACCAACGGCGAAGGTACCCACGTGGTGCAGATGCCGCACATCCACGACATCCTGTCGCCGATCCTCTACACCATCCCGCTGCAACTGCTGTCGTACTACGTCGCTGTACTCAAAGGCACCGACGTGGATCAGCCGCGTAATCTGGCGAAGTCGGTGACCGTGGAATAAGTTATCCACAAGGGTAACCCGTAATAAACGGTCACAGCCTGAAGGCCTATTGGGGCCTCCAGGTTGTGGCATGTTCCCCACTTTTTGTTACCGAACACCCCAGCGAGGCGCAACGCCACGCTTCTGTAACAGTCTCCCGCCGCTCAAAACACTCCCTGTAAAAAAACTGAAATACGCCGCAACCCTTGATTTTGGCGCTCTCCAGCCATGTCTGCGGTTCTTGTTGGATAGCTTCTCAACAAGTTGGCCGTTCAATTGCATATGCTTGTATGTACAAGTAAAGACGTATGCATACGAGTTGAAAGAAACCGAGCATCACGTCCACTGATTCGCTTGTCGCGCATTGAGGCGCACAAGCCGCTTGCCCATCGCCAGGGTTGGTTTGAATTGATCGCTGAGGAGTCTTTTTCGTGACTGACAATAAGCCTACAAAATTCCGCAATGTCGAAATCCGCGCCGCCCGCGGCAACAAGCTGACCGCCAAGAGCTGGCTGACCGAAGCGCCGCTGCGCATGCTGATGAACAACCTCGACCCGGAAGTGGCCGAGAACCCGAAAGAGCTGGTGGTCTACGGTGGCATCGGCCGCGCTGCGCGCAACTGGGAGTGCTACGACAAGATCGTCGAAAGCCTGACCAACCTGAACGACGACGAGACCCTGCTGGTGCAATCCGGCAAGCCGGTCGGCGTGTTCAAGACCCACAGCAATGCCCCGCGCGTACTGATCGCCAACTCCAACCTGGTGCCGCACTGGGCGACCTGGGAACACTTCAACGAACTCGACGCCAAAGGCCTGGCCATGTACGGCCAGATGACCGCCGGCAGCTGGATCTACATCGGCAGCCAGGGCATCGTCCAGGGCACCTACGAAACCTTCGTCGAAGCCGGTCGCCAGCATTACAACTCCAACCTCAAGGGCCGCTGGGTCCTGACCGCCGGCCTCGGCGGCATGGGTGGCGCTCAGCCGCTGGCCGCGACCCTGGCCGGTGCCTGCTCGCTGAACATTGAATGCCAGCAGGTGAGCATCGATTTCCGCCTGAAAAGCCGTTACGTCGACGAGCAAGCCAAAGACCTCGACGATGCCCTGGCGCGCATCACCAAGTACACGAAAGAAGGCAAGGCGATCTCCATCGCGCTGCTGGGCAACGCTGCGGAAATCCTCCCGGAACTGGTCCGTCGCGGCGTGCGCCCGGACATGGTCACCGACCAGACCAGCGCCCACGACCCGCTCAACGGCTACCTGCCGGCCGGCTGGAGCTGGGACGAATACCGCGCCCGCGCCAAGACCGAACCGGCCGCTGTGATCAAGGCTGCCAAGCAATCGATGGCCGTGCACGTCAAGGCGATGCTCGACTTCCAGAAGCAAGGCATCCCGACCTTCGACTACGGCAACAACATCCGTCAGATGGCTCAGGAAGAGGGCGTGGAAAACGCCTTCGACTTCCCGGGCTTCGTCCCGGCCTACATCCGTCCGCTGTTCTGCCGTGGCATCGGCCCGTTCCGCTGGGCGGCGCTGTCGGGTGATCCGCAGGACATCTACAAGACTGACGCCAAGGTCAAGGAACTGATCCCGGACGACGCGCACCTGCACAACTGGCTGGACATGGCCCGCGAGCGCATCAGCTTCCAGGGTCTGCCGGCGCGGATCTGCTGGGTCGGCCTGGGCCAGCGCGCCAAGCTCGGCCTGGCGTTCAACGAAATGGTCCGTCGCGGCGAGCTGTCGGCACCGATCGTGATCGGTCGCGATCACCTCGACTCCGGCTCGGTCTCCAGCCCGAACCGTGAAACCGAATCGATGCAGGATGGCTCCGATGCCGTCTCCGACTGGCCACTGCTCAACGCCCTGCTGAACACCGCGAGCGGCGCGACCTGGGTGTCGTTGCACCACGGTGGCGGCGTCGGCATGGGCTTCTCGCAGCACTCGGGCATGGTGATCGTCTGCGACGGGACCGACGAAGCGGCCGAGCGTATCGCTCGCGTGCTGCACAACGACCCGGGCACCGGTGTGATGCGCCACGCCGACGCTGGTTACCAGATCGCCATCGACTGCGCCAAGGAGCAGGGCTTGAACCTGCCAATGATTACTTCGGTTAAAGGAGCCTGAACATGACTGCACTGAACCTGATCCCTGGCCAACTGAGCCTGTCCCAACTGCGTGACGTCTACCAGAACCCGGTCAAACTGAGCCTTGATTACAGCGCTGCTGCGCAGATCGAAGCCAGCGTCGCCTGCGTCGAGCAGATCCTCGCCGAGAACCGCACTGCCTACGGCATCAACACCGGTTTTGGCCTGCTGGCCTCGACCCGCATCGCCAGCGAAGACCTGGAAAACCTCCAGCGTTCGCTGGTGCTGTCCCACGCCGCTGGCGTTGGTCAGCCGATCAGCGATGAGCTGGTGCGTCTGGTGATGGTGCTCAAGGTCAACAGCCTGAGCCGTGGTTTCTCTGGCATCCGCCGCGTGGTGATCGATGCGCTGATCGCCCTGATCAACGCCGAGGTTTACCCGCACATTCCGTTGAAAGGTTCGGTCGGTGCGTCCGGCGACCTGGCACCGCTGGCGCACATGTCGCTGGTGCTGCTGGGCGAGGGCAAGGCGCGCTACAAGGGCGAGTGGATGGAAGCGACCGAAGCGCTGAAAGTCGCCGGTCTGACCCCGCTGACACTGGCGGCGAAAGAAGGTCTGGCGCTGCTCAATGGCACTCAGGTTTCTACTGCATTCGCGCTGCGCGGCCTGTTCGAAGGTGAAGACCTGTTTGCTGGCGCGCTGGCGCTGGGTGGTCTTACAGTTGAAGCGGTATTGGGCTCGCGCTCGCCGTTCGACGCGCGTATCCACGCTGCCCGTGGCCAGAAAGGCCAGATCGACGCCGCTGCCGCTTACCGCGATCTGCTGGGCGAGCGCAGTGAAGTCTCCGACTCGCACCAGAACTGCGAAAAGGTTCAGGACCCGTACTCGCTGCGCTGCCAGCCGCAAGTCATGGGTGCTTGCCTGACTCAGTTCCGTCAGGCCGCTGAAGTGCTGGTGATAGAAGCCAACGCCGTGTCCGACAACCCATTGGTGTTCGCGGCCGAAGGCGACGTGATTTCCGGCGGTAACTTCCACGCTGAACCAGTGGCCATGGCCGCTGACAACATGGCTTTGGCCATCGCCGAAATCGGTTCCCTGAGCGAGCGTCGCATCTCGCTGATGATGGACAAGCACATGTCGCAACTGCCGCCGTTCCTGGTGGCCAATGGCGGGGTGAACTCCGGTTTCATGATTGCCCAAGTGACTGCGGCCGCACTGGCCAGCGAGAACAAGGCGCTGGCTCACCCGCATTCGGTGGACAGCCTGCCGACTTCCGCCAACCAGGAAGACCACGTGTCGATGGCCCCGGCCGCCGGCAAGCGTCTGTGGGAAATGGCCGAAAACACCCGCGGGATTCTCGCGGTGGAATGGCTGGCGGCGGCGCAAGGTCTGGACCTGCGCAACGGCCTGAAGACCTCGACCAAACTGGAAAAGGCCCGGGGGATTCTGCGTCGCGAAGTGCCGTTCTACGAGAAGGACCGCTTCTTCGCGCCGGACATCAATGCAGCGACCGAGCTGCTGGCTTCGCGCACGCTGAATGAGTTGGTTCCGGCGAACTTGCTGCCGAGTCTGTAAGTGCCTCTTCGCCAACAGGCTGTCTTCCACACTGCGTGGAGGCCGGCCTGTTGGCGTTTCGATTTTTGCGTCGAATAACAATAAATAAGGACGAAAAATGCAGCAGCCAGCAAAAGGTTTGAAACGCGGGCTTTCGGCCCGACACATTCGCTTCATGGCCCTGGGATCCGCAATCGGTACCGGGTTGTTCTACGGTTCTGCCTCGGCCATCCAGATGGCCGGTCCTGCGGTTCTGCTCGCTTACCTGATCGGTGGCGCGGCGGTGTTCATGGTCATGCGCGCCCTGGGCGAGATGGCGGTGCACAACCCGGTCGCCGGCTCGTTCGGGCATTACGCGAGCACCTATCTCGGCCCGATGGCGGGCTTCATCCTCGGTTGGACCTACGCGTTCGAAATGGTCATCGTCGGCATGGCCGATGTGACGGCGTTCGGCATCTACATGGGCTTCTGGTTTCCGGAAGTCTCGCGCTGGATCTGGGTGCTGGGCATCGTTTCGGTGGTCGGCGGCCTGAACCTGTGCAACGTCAAAGTCTTCGGTGAAATGGAGTTCTGGCTGTCGTTGCTCAAGGTCGCGGCTATCGTCGCGATGATCCTCGGCGGCTTCGGCATCATGTTGTTCGGCATCAGCACCGCCCCCGGGCAGGCGACCGATATCAGCAACCTGTGGACCCAGGGCGGCTTCATGCCCAATGGCGTGGGTGGCCTGATCGCCTCGTTTGCAGTGGTGATGTTTGCCTTCGGTGGTATCGAAATCATCGGTGTGACCGCCGGTGAAGCCAAGGACCCGCACCGTGTGCTGCCCAAGGCGATCAACGCCGTGCCGCTGCGCATCCTGCTGTTCTATGTGCTGACGATGTTGGTGCTGATGTCGATCTTCCCGTGGCAGCAGATTGGCAGCCAGGGCAGCCCGTTCGTGCAGATTTTCGACCACCTGGGCATCAGCTCGGCGGCCACGATTCTGAACATTGTGGTGATCTCGGCGGCGGTGTCGGCCATCAACAGCGACATTTTCGGTGCGGGTCGCATGATGTACGGCCTGGCTCAGCAAGGGCATGCGCCGAAAGGCTTCGCCCGCCTGTCACGCAATGGCGTGCCGTGGCTGACGGTGATTGTGATGAGCTGCGCGCTGCTGCTGGGCGTGTTGCTGAACTACCTGATCCCGGAAAACGTGTTCCTGCTGATCGCTTCCATCGCGACCTTCGCCACGGTGTGGGTCTGGCTGATGATTCTGTTCACCCAGGTGGCCATGCGTCGTTCCATGACGGCCGAGCAGGTCGCGCAACTGAAATTCCCGGTACCGTTCTGGCCGTATGCGCCGATGGCGGCGATTGCCTTCATGTTGTTCGTGTTCGGCGTGCTGGGTTACTTCCCGGACACCCAGGCAGCGCTGATCGTCGGCGTGGTCTGGATCGTGTTGCTGGTGCTGGCTTATCTGACGTGGGTCAAACCGGCGGCCGGGCAGGCTGCGCGGGTGACCAGCGATCAGCCGGTTTCTCAGCCCTGATCTGAATGAAGGGGCGTCCGGGATTTGCCGGCGCCCCCTTCACGCATCACTTCTTCGGCGATTTGCTGCCGTTGGGGATGTGCAGGTAAGACATCACGCTTTCGGTCAGCTCGGTCGCCAGTTTGACCGCTTCCTTGTTGCGCGCCATTACGCCCGCGACCAGTCCCTCGATCAACGCCAGCATGGCCACGTTGGAGCTGGTCAGCACCGGATGATCGCAGGGTGCAAACAGCACATGCTCGGCAATGCTGGTGAGCGGCGAGGCCGGTGAGTCGGTGATCGCCAGTACCGACGCGCCGCGTTGGTTGGCGAATCGGGCGAGTTGCAGGGTGTCGAGGGAATAACGCGGCAGGGAAATCGCCAGCAACACATCCTGATCGGTGATCGCGGCCAGTCGGTACGCAGCGTTTTCGTTGCCGCCCTCCATGCTGATGGCGGTGGCGTCGGCGCAGAACGGCATCAGGGTCGAGGCGGCGAGGCCGGCGAAGTAGACGCTGTTGCCGAACCCGAGGATGTAGATCTTGCGCGCAGTGGTCAGCCGGGTGACGAACGCTTCGAAGGCTTCGGCATGGTTGTTGGTCGCCGCCGTGGCCAGGTTGCTGCTGGCGCTCTCGATCTGCTCATGCAGGCCGAACGCTCCGCCCGGACGATGAGCCAGTTCATTACGCAGCTTGTCGACCGGCGACACCATCTGCTGCAACGTCGCTACCAGTTCAGCCCTCATGCCCATATAACCACCGAGGTCCATCGCCTTGGCCAGTCGGTTGACGGCGGCGGGCGAGGTCGATGTTTCGTGGGCCATTTCCTCGATCGTCAGCGTCGCGGCTTTCAGCGGATGACGCAGGATGAAGTCAGCCACCTTGCGCAGCGACGGCGGCAGATCGGCAACGATTTCCGCCAGTTTGCGCATGACCGGTGCGGCGTAGACCGTGGTGTCTTTCGATGGGCTGGGCATATCCGGATCAACAGTTCCTGAAAGTGAGAGAAGGGCTGCGCCTGACAAGGTTGGCTGGAGTGTATCCGAAGCCAACCGTTGCAGGACAACGCCGGGCGAAGCGGTCGGGCTTACTTCAGGCTCCCGGCCAGAAACTGCTGGAGGCGTTCTGACTGCGGATTGACCAGCACTTCACGTGGATCTCCGCGCTCCTCGACCAGCCCTTTGTGCAGGAACACCAATTGATTGGAAACCTCGCGGGCGAAGCCCATTTCGTGGGTCACGACCACCATGGTACGACCCTCCTGGGCGAGGTCCTGCATGACCCGCAGCACTTCACCCACCAGTTCTGGATCGAGCGCCGAAGTGGGCTCGTCGAACAGCATCACTTCCGGTTCCATGGCCAGTGCACGGGCAATCGCCACACGCTGCTGTTCGCCACCCGACATGTGGGCGGGCCAGGCATCCTTGCGATGCGCCACGCCGACTTTGTTCAGATAGTGCTCAGCCTTTTCCCGGGCCTCTTTCTTGCCCACACCCAGCACATGCACCGGGGCTTCCATGACGTTCTCCAGGGCGCTCATGTGCGACCACAGGTTGAAGTGCTGAAACACCATCGACAACCGTGAACGCATGCGTTGCAACTGCCGGGGTTCGGCTGCCTTGAGCCCGCCCAGTTTGTTGGCCACCAGTTTCAGCGGTTCGCCATTGAGCACAATGCTGCCGGCGTTGGGTTGTTCCAGCAGGTTGATGCAACGCAGGAAGGTGCTTTTGCCTGACCCGCTGGAGCCGATGATGCTGATCACGTCTCCGGCCTGGGCCTGCAGGGACACGCCCTTGAGCACCTGGTGGGCGCCGTAGCTTTTGTGCAGGTCCTGAATTTCAAGTTTGTACATGATGTGAACTCTCTGGCATCAGTCGCTGAGCAAGCGGCCTTGGCGAATAGGGGTGAAACCGGCGACCTTGGCCAGCCACAGACCGGGCTGGGCAAAGCGCAGGCGTTCGCGGGCATAGAGCACGCCGTCGGTGCAGGCGCGGACGATGCTGTGACGGTCGTTGAGCGGATCATGGACTTCGAACAGCGGATCGCCGACCTTGACCCGCGCCCCCAGCGGTTGCAGGAAACTGACCACGCCCGGGTGCGGCGCACAGGCGTACTGCGCGCCGGCGAACGGCATCGCTTCGCAACGACTCGACGGTGCTGGCGGCCATTCACCGCTGATCAATCCCTGTTCGGCGAGGTAGCCGAGAATCGCCTGCGCACTGTGGGTGCATTGCTCGCGTTCGGTGTCGGCCATGCCGCGCAATTCGATGGTGGTCGCCGCGCAGGCCAAGGGAATGTTGGCTTCCGGGAACAGTTCGGTCAGGCGCAGCCACGGCACCGCACAGGCCTCGTCGAAAGCACTGCCGCCAGCGTCTTCGGCCAGCAACGTGACCTCGGCACCGAGGCGTGCGGCCAGTGAATGCAGGCGTCCCCAGTGTTGCGGCATGGTGTAGAGCAGCATCACCGACTCGAAATCGCAGTGCAGGTCGAGCACCACATCGGCGTCACAGGCATGTTGCAGCAACAGGCGACGCAGGCCATCGAGTTCCGAGGTCGGTGGCGGCATGTCGGCGAGGGTGTCGATCAAGGCGCGGCGGATCAGCGCGACGTTGGCGTCGGCGTCATCGCCCAACCGGCCTTTGAGCAATGGCGCCACGGCTTCGGCCAGCTCCGGGAAGTCGCGATTGAAGTTCTTGCCGCTGGCGAACTCGAAGCGACCTTGATGGGTGGCCTGGAACATCTGGGCGATGCCGATCGGATTGGCCATCGGCACCAGTTCGATCACGCCGTTCAGGCGACCCTGTGCTTCCAGTTGCAGCAGGCGGCGCTTGAGCTCGACGGCCACGCGCATCCCCGGCAGCTCGTCGGCATGCAGGGAGGCCTGGATGTACGCCTTGCGCGGGCCGGCGCCAAACCGGAACACCGACAGTGTCCGCTCGGTGCCCGAAGCGCTCCACGGCAACAGGTATTGAATCTTTTCCATGTCAGCTCCTTAGTGCTTGCGCGGTGCCAGGTAGGCCAGCCAGCGGCGTTCGGCCAGCTTGAACAGGCGCACCAGAATGAAAGTCAGGGCGAGGTAGACGAGGCCGGCGGTGATGAACGCTTCGAACGGCATATAGAACCGCGAGCTCACCGTGCGCGCCGCGCCGGTGATATCCACCAGCGTGACGATCGAGGCCAGGCTGGTGGTTTGCAGCATCATCAACACTTCGTTGCTGTACTGCGGCAATGCCCGGCGCAAGGCCGATGGCAGCAGGATGCGGCGGTACAGGGTCAGGCGGGACATGCCCATCGCCCGGGCGGCTTCGATTTCGCCGTGAGACGTGGACTTCAGACTGCCCGCCAGCAATTCCGCGCTGTAGGCACTGGTATTGATGGCGAACGCCAGGCAGGCACAGAACGTGGCGCTGGAGAGGTAGGGCCAGAGCACGCTTTGGCGCACCGATTCGAACTGCGCCAGGCCGTAATAGATCAGGAACAGTTGCACCAGCATCGGCGTGCCGCGAATCACGTAGGTGTAGAGCCACGCCGGGAAGCTGAGCAGTGGCGAGCGCGACACCCGCATCAGCGCCAGCGGAACCGCCAGGACCAGCCCCAGGCTCAGGGAAATGAGCAGGACTTTGAGGGTCAACAAGGCGCCGTCGAAATACAGCGGCAGGTTTTCCCAGATCAGGTTGTAGTCGAGAATCATCGGCAGGTTCTCCTCACAACTCGGCGGCTTTGATGCCGACCGAATAGTGTTTTTCCAGAGCGCGCAGCACCAGCAGCGACACGCTGGTGAGCATCAGGTAAAGCGCCGCCACCGCGATGAAAAACGTGAACGGCTCGTGAGTGGCGTCGGCGGCGTTCTTGGCCTTGAACATCATGTCCTGCAGGCCGATGACCGAAATCAGCGCGGTGGATTTGGTCAGCACCAGCCAGTTGTTGGTGAATCCCGGAATGGCGAAACGGATCATCTGCGGCACCAGAATCCGCCAGAACACTTGCGTGCCGCGCATGCCATAGGCCGCACCGGCTTCTGCCTGACCTTTGGGGATGGCCATGAAGGCACCGCGAAAGGTTTCCGAGAGATAGGCGCCAAAAATGAAGCCCATGGTGCAGACACCAGCGATGAAGGGATTGATGTCGATGTAGCGGGTGTAACCGCACGCCAGGGCGATGCGGTTCACCAGATCCTGGCCGCCATAGAAGATCAGCAGGATCAGCACCAGATCGGGAATGCCGCGAATCAGGGTGGTATAGCCTTCCCCGAGCATGGCCAGCCATTTGAGCGGCGACAGGCGAAACGCCGCGCCGATCAGGCCCAGGGCAATGGCCAGCGACATGGAGGTCAGGGCCAGGTTGATGGTCAGCCAGGCACCATCGAGAATGCTCGATCCGTAGCCGTGGAGCATGATGAAGTTCCTCAAGCGTGCGCCCGAAGGCGCGCAAGACAAGCCCGAAGGGCGCCCGCAGCGGGCTGGCGCCGGGCGGAGACGACGGTTTATTCGCCGTAGATATCGAAGGCGAAATACTTGCCCATCACTTGCTGGTATTTGCCGTTGGCACGGATGGCGTCGATCGCCGCGTTCAGGCGCGCCGTGTTGGCGACGTCACCTTTGCGCACCGCGATCCCGGCACCACGGCCGAAGTATTTCGGGTCGTTGATGTCCGGCCCGGTCAGTGCGAAACCTTGTCCGGCCGGTGTCTTGATGAAGCTTTCGTCGGTGTTGACGATGTCGGCGAGGGTAGCGTCCAGGCGACCCGAGGCAAGGTCGAGGAAGGCTTCGTTCTGCGAGCCGTAGCGCACCACGACGACGCCGGCCTTTTCCAGTTGCTCGGTGGCAAACCGGTCATAGGTCGATGAGCGTTGCACGCCGAGTTTCTTGCCCTTGAGGTCCACCAGCGGGTCGTTGATCACGTTGCCGGCCTTCATCGCGAACTTGCCCGGCGTGTGGTAGTACTTTTTGCTGAAGTCGACCGACTTCATCCGGTCTTCGGTGATCGACATCGACGACAGCACGGCGTCGATCTTGCGCACCTTGAGCGACGGAATCATGCCGTCGAACTCCTGAATGACCCACTCGCACTTGACCTTCATCTCTTCGCACAAGGCGTTGCCGATGTCGTAGTCGAACCCGCTGACATTGCCTTCCGGCGTTTTGTAGGAAAAGGGTGGGTAGGCGGCTTCGATACCGATACGCAGGCTGTCTTCATCGGCATGAGCCATGAAGCTGAATGCGCACAGCGCCAGAGCACCTAGAAGTTCTGTCTTGTTCATTTTGTCGACTCCTGGGAGGGCGTTAGGAAAACAGGTGCCCGCCATCCGGGTGGCGCGCTGGATCATTCCTGTGATCGGCGAGGCTATAAATGACACGAAATAAATCATTCATCAATACAACTGAAAATAAAAATATCAATTCTGGATCGGCGGTCGTTCGGCCATGCCCGTTGAAGATCGGGTACTGCCTATAATGCGAGGCGGTTTTTCATCCACTTCGGGGACACCATGGATCGCTTCCAGGAAATGCAGGTTTTCGCGGCCGTTGCTCAGGAGCAGGGCTTTTCCGCGGCGGCGCGGCGCTTGGGTCTGTCGGCGGCCAGCATCACCCGGGCGGTGGCGGCGCTGGAGCAGCGGATCGGTACGCAATTGCTGATTCGCACCACCCGCAGCGTGCATCTGAGCGAGGCGGGCCAGCGTTACCTGGAAGACTGTCGGAGGATTCTTGCCGAGGTGCAGGAAGCGGAAGACTCCGCCGCCGGCAGCCACACCCAGCCCCGTGGGCAATTGACGGTGACTGCGCCGGTATTGTTCGGTGAGCTGTTTGTCACACCGGTGATGGCGGGTTATCTGACGCAGTACCCAGACGTTTCCATCAACGCCTTGCTGCTGGATCGCGTGGTGAGCATGGTCGAGGAAGGGGTCGATGTGGCGATCCGCATCGGTGACTTGCCGGACAGCAACCAGCATGCGATCCGGGTCGGTGAGGTGCGCCGGGTGATCTGCGGCTCGCCTGGGTATTTTACCGTTCACGGTCGGCCAACCCATCCACAAGCGCTGGCGGGCGCGCCGGTGGTGGCGACTTCGGCCATCGGCCAACTGCGCAGTTGGCCATTTCTGGAGGACGGTGAACCCTTGAGCGTCAGGCCCGAGCCTCGGCTGGTGGTCACCGCGAATCAGGCCGCGATTGCGGCCGCTTGCCTGGGGCTTGGGCTGACCCGGGTGCTGTCTTATCAGGTTGCCGGCAAGATCGCCTCCGGTGAGCTGGAAATCGTTCTCGCCGAGTACGAGTTGCCGCCCTTGCCGATCCACGTGGTGTATCAGGGCGGGCGCAAGGCGCCGGCCCGGGTGCGCAGTTTTGTCGATTACACCGTGAACGCCTTGCGTGAGCATCCGGCCCTGAAAAACGCAGCGTTATTTCATCCAGAGAAATAATGGATTGCGTTTGCTGGTGATTCTGTTGTTTTCGCGATAGGTGGAAGATGACTGCCACGGCCGCCGACCCTCCTGAGCGGCACCTAAGCCCTGCGGAGTCGACCATGCAAGCGATCAAACTCTACAACTTCCCGCGTTCCGGCCACGCCCACCGGGTCGAGCTGATGCTGTCCCTGTTGCAACTGCCGACCGAACTGATCTTCGTCGATCTGGCCAAGGGCGAGCACAAACAACCCGACTACCTGGCGATCAACAGCTTCGGGCAAGTGCCGGCCATTGATGACAACGGCGTGGTGCTGGCCGATTCCAATGCGATTCTGGTGTATCTGGCGCAGAAGTACGGCAACGGTCGTTGGCTGCCGAGCGACCCGGTCGGCGCGGCGCGCGTCCAGCGTTGGCTGTCGGCAGCGGCCGGACCGATTGCCTTTGGTCCGGCGGCGGCGCGGCTGGTTACGGTGTTCGGGGCGAAACTCAACGCCGATGAAGCGATCACCCGTGCGCACAACCTGCTGAAGGTGATGGATCTGGAACTGGGCAAGACCCCGTATCTGGTCGGAAACGAGCCGACCATCGCCGACGTCTCGGCCTACAGCTACATCGCCCATGCGCCGGAAGGCAATGTGTCGCTGGACGACTATGCCAACGTGCGCGCCTGGCTGGCGCGGGTTGAAGCATTGCCCGGTTTCATCGGCATGCCACGTACCGTCGCCGGTCTGCAAACCAGCGCCTGAGGTTCACCATCCAGACTGCGCCGCTGGCGTGGGGGAGAGGTCGTCATGGAACGTTCACCCTGGCACGCCGGCGAGCGACAACTGCAAGCGCAGGTCGGCGTTGCCGAGCGCATGGAGGAATTCGGTCGTAAGGTGATTCGCACCTGGATGCCGGACCAGCATCGTCAGTTCTATCAGCAATTGCCTTTCATGTTGTACGGCGCGGTGGATGCCGAGGGCCGTCCGTGGGCCAGCGTGCTGGAGGGCGAGGCGGGTTTCGCTCATTCTCCCGAGCCAACGCAATTGCACTTCGACAGTCTGCCCGCCACCGATGACCCGGCACAGTTGCAGGCCGGTGCGGCGATCGGGCTGCTCGGCATCGAGTTGCACACCCGTCGGCGCAATCGCCTCAATGGCCACATCGGCAATCTGGGGGCTACGGGTTTCGATTTGACGGTCGATCAGTCCTTCGGTAACTGCCCGCAGTACATTCAGTTGCGCCAGTTCCAGCGGGTGCCGCTGACGGATCCGCAGACCCGGCGTGCCGAGCATTTCGATGGGCTCGATGACGCGGCGGTCGCGCTGATCGAAACGGCCGACACCTTCTTCGTCGCCAGTTACGTCGATGTCGACGGCGAGCGTTCGGTGGATGTTTCGCACCGTGGCGGCCAGGCCGGTTTCGTGCGGGTGGAAGGCAATCGCCTGACCATCCCGGATTTTGCCGGCAACCTGCACTTCAACACTCTCGGCAACCTGCTGCTCAATCCCCGGGCCGGCTTGCTGTTCATCGACTTTTCCACAGGCGACCTGTTACAGCTCAGCGGCCGCACCGAGGTCATTCTCGACGGGCCGCAGATCGCAGCCTTCCAAGGCGCCGAGCGGTTGTGGACGTTCGAGGTGGAAAAAGCGGTGCGGCGTCCGGGCGCATTGGCCCTGCGCTGGCGCTTCGACGGCATGTCGCCGACCAGTTTGTTGACCGGCACCTGGGCTCAGGCCGACGCACGTTTGCAGGCCCAGGCCCTGGGAGACAGCTGTCGGCCGCTGCGGGTGGCGCGGATTGAAGCGCAGAGCCAGCACATTCGTTCGTTCTACCTCGAACCCGTGGATGGGGCCGGTTTGCCGGTGTTCCAGGCCGGGCAGCATCTGCCGTTGCGCTTCAATCTCGATGGCGAGGTGTATATCCGCACCTACAGCCTGTCGGGTGCGCCATCCGACGACTTCTTCCGGATCAGCGTAAAGCGTGAAGGGCGGATATCGACGCACCTGCACGATCAGGTGCGCGTCGGTGACGTACTAGAGGCGCGCTCGCCCCAAGGGCATTTCACCGTGGCGCCGCTGGAGCGTCGACCCTTGGTGCTGCTGGCGGCCGGGGTCGGGATCACGCCGTTGCTGTCGATGCTGCGTGAGGTGGTGTATCAGGGCCTGCGCACCCGGCGGATTCGTCCGACCTGGCTGATCCAGAGTTCCCGCAGCCTTGCCGACCAACCGTTTCGCGCGGAGCTGGACCGCTTGCTGGAGGACGCCGGCGATGCGGTGCGGGTGTTGCGCCTGCTCAGCCAGCCGGAGCCTGATCTGGTCGAAGGCGAGGATTACGACCTGCACGGGCGCATCGACGGCTCATTGCTGAGGAACCTGCTGGACGTCGAGGACTTCGATCAGATCGACTTTGTGCTTTGCGGCCCCGGCGGCTTTACCCAAGGCCTTTACGACAGCCTGCGTGAACTGGACGTGCGCGACGACCAGATTCACGCCGAAACCTTTGGCCCCTCGACCCTCAAGCGGCAGGCCGACCCGGACGCCATCGTGATCGAACAATTGCCGGCCGCCACCACCTCGGTGCCGGTGGTCTTCGAGCGTTCGGCCAAGGAAGCGCGGTGGCAGCCCGATGGTGGCAGTCTGCTGGAACTGGCGGAAAGTCGTGGCTTGCGCCCCGAGTTCAGCTGTCGCGGAGGATCTTGCGGCACCTGCAAGACGCGGCTGATCAGCGGCGCGGTGAATTATCCACAGCCCCCGGCCGAAGTGCCGGAGGAAGGACAAGTGCTGATCTGCTGTGCAGTGCCGGCGCAAAGTGCCCAGCCGCTGGTGCTGGATCTGTAGAGGATCAGGCGTAGGACAGCGCCTTTTCCTCCAGCAATTCCTGATACAGCGCCGTCCACTTGCGACCCATTTCGTCGGCTGTGAATAACTGCCGGTAACGGGCTTCAGCCTTGACGCCCATTTCAGCGGCGCGGGTCGGGTTTTCCCACAGGGTGCGCATCGCTTCGCGAAACGCCTGTGGATGACTTGGCGGCACGACCAGCCCGGTTTCGTTGTGGATATTGATGTAGCTGGTGCCGGTGCCGATCTCGCTGGAGATCATCGGCTTGCCGTACATCGCGCCTTCCAGCAGTGAAATGCCGAACGCTTCCGAGCGCAGATGCGACGGGAAGACGATGGCGTAGCTCAATTGCAGCAGGGCGACCTTGTCTTCATCGCTCAGGCGTCCGAGGAAGTGGATATTGCGCAGCCCCAGCGCAGCGGCCTGGGCGTGCAGTTCCTGCTCCAGCGGGCCGGCACCGACGATCACCACCGGGTAGTCCACGTCTTTCAAGGCTTCGAGCAGGATGTGCAGGCCTTTGTAGTAGCGCATCACCCCGACGAACAGGAAAAACTTATCACCAAGCTGCTGGCGCCAGCGGTTCATGCGTTCGACGTCGGGCTGTGGATAACCGGCCTTGTTCAAGCCATAAGGGATGACACGGGTCTTGTCCTGAAACTGCTGCAACACATCACTGGTGTGCAGATAGTTCGGCGAGGCCGCGACAATCCGGTCGGCGCTGGCGAGGAAACGGTTCATCAGCGGACGATAGAGCTTGAGCAGGTTCTTCTGGCGAATGATGTCCGAGTGATAGGTCACCACACTCGGTTTGTTCACACCGCTGGCGAAATGCACCAGGTCCATGAACGGCCACGGGAAGTGATAGTTGATCACGTCGGCTTCGGCGGCCAGTTCGCGAAACTGTTTGAACACGCTCCAGGAAAACCCGGTGGAAGCGAACTGGATATCGAGCCTGGCGCGATGCACTTCGTGCTGGCCGAGTTGCAGTACCGCCGGCTCGGGATTGGCGCTGAGGGTCAGCACCTGGCCCTCGATGCCGTGCTGGGCGCCGCTTTCGCAGAGCTGGAAGATCACTTGCTCGATGCCGCCGACCGAGTCAGGCAGGTACGTCTTGAAAAAATGAAGAACTCTCATTCAACCTCCCAAAGCCTGGCGGTAGGCGCCGGCCGTGGCCTGCGCGCAACGCTTCCAGGAAAAAAGCCGTGCCTGCTGCAATCCGGCTTCTCGGCATGCCTGCCAATGCACTTGATCGTCGATCAGGCGGCTCAGCGCATCGCGCAAGCCTTCTGCATCGTCAGCTTCAATATAGTTGCCGGCAGCACCCGCGACTTCCGGCATCGCCGAGGATCGGGTGACCACCACGGGCGTGCCACTGGCCATCGCTTCCAGCACCGGCAGGCCAAAACCTTCATACAACGAGGGAAAAACCAGCGCCCGGGCGCCGGCCAGCAATTGCGCGACCTGCTCATCCGGCAAGTAGCCGAGCAGGCACACATGACCGCTGGCCAGGGCCTGACGCAATTCGTCACTGAACTGCTCACGCTGCCAGCCGGCCATGCCGACGATCAACAGCGGGAAGCGCTGGCGCACGGCTTCGGGCAATAGCGCGTGGGCACGCAGGGCCAGGCCCAGGTTCTTGCGCGGCTCCAGGGTGCCGACACACAGGAAATACTCCCGCGCCTCCACGGCATGGGCCTTGAGCACCGCGTCGATGGCTTGCGGCTCGCGCGGATGAAAGCGCTCGGCGACACCCAGGGGCGCCACCACGAAGCGTTCGGCGGGCAGTCCGAAATAGTCTTGGGCTTCGTCGGCGATGGCTTGCGAGTCGGTCAGAATCACCCGCGCCTGCCGGATGCCGTCGGCCAGCCGACGTTCGATTTCCCTGAGTCGTGCCTGCGGCTGGGTGTCCGGGAAATGCAGGTGCGTCAGGTCGTGCAGGGTGATCACGGTCGGGCCGTCGAAGGCCAGCGGCCACAGGCTCGGTTCGTGGTAAAGGTCGATGTCGGGCGTGCGGCCCTGATCGAAGCGTTTCTGCTCCAGCCAGCGGCGGGCCTGATAGGCGCCGGGGATCTTGCGCAGCATCGGGGTCAGGCGCGAGTAACCAGGCATTGCCGCTTCCGGCAACTGCGAACTCCAGCCCCAGCCGTGGAACAGCGCCACGTCGATATCGGTCTCGGTGTGCAGGGCGTTCACCAGTTCGGCGACGTAGTGGCCGATTCCGGTGCGCGGTGCCTGGAGAATCCGCGCGTTAAGGGCTATGCGCATGGGACCTCGCTTGCGCCGCAGGCGCTTGCAGCACATGGCGTGCGGTGCGTTCGGCCAGTTGCTGACTGGCTTCGCGCCAGCCGATCCATTGCCAGTCGGCCACATTGCGGGCAGCGGGGAATTGGCCGCTGCGCTCGAAGGCGATCACCAGGTCGGCGAGGCATTGCGGGTCCTGCAAATCGAAATAGGCCATGAACTCGCCGCCGATCTCACGGAACACCGCGATATCGCTGCCCATCGCCGGCAATCCGCGCTGCATGGCTTCCACCAGCGGCAGGCCGAAGCCTTCGACGAACGACGGGAACACCAATGCGCTGGAATGGGCATACGCGTATTCCAGGCTGGTGTCGCTCAGGTCGTTGAACATGAACAGGCGCCGGTTCAGTTCGCCGTGGTTGCGCACCCGGGCGAGCAGGGCGTCGCACTTCCAGCCGATGCGTCCGGCGATGCCCAGCCGAGCATTCGAACCGGCCGCCCAGGCACGTTCGAAAGCATCCAGCAGATAGTCGTGGTTCTTGCGCGGCTCAATGGTGCTGACCATCAGGAACACCGGCTCCGGTGTGGCGAACAGACGTTCCAGGCGCGGCTCGACGGTGGCTTCGACGCTCTGCAGATCCAGCTCCGACCCGAGGTGGAAATAGTCGAACCAGCGTTTTTCGACCTGTGCCGAACCGAGGCGGCGCTGCACTTCCTCATGAACCTGATCGCGCACCGTGGCGGAAATCGCCAGGTAGCCGTCGGCGGTGCGGGTAATCCAGTCGAACCATTCGCTGAAAACCTGCACCAGCCGCGTGTCGTAAAACTGCGGGTGGGTCAGGGGAATCAAGTCGTAGATCACTGCAACGATGCCCACGCCTTCGCGTTTGAGCCGTTCGGCATGCAGGAAAAAATCCGAGTGCCAGGACGAATCCAGCAACACCAGGTGATCGCCCGGCCGGTGTTGCAAAGGCTCGCAGCGCTGGGGCAACTGAAAGCGGTTGACCTGCTCGACCAGCCGCAACGGAATGCCGAACAGGCCGAACGACGCCAGGCGATAGCTGACGTATAGCGCACGTCGTGTCAGTTGGGTCCGGCAACGACTGTCGAGGCGCTGATGCAGTTGCCAGAAACGATGGGCCAGCCGCTCCAGGCGCTCGCCAAACGTGATGACGGCGTTGACTAGCGGCGAATCCAGTGGCGCCAGGCGCGTCACGCGGTACAGCTTGCCCTTGAGCAACACCACCGGCACGCACTCGACCCCTTCAGCGCTCGGCGGCAATTGCTTGATGACGTTGCGCACCACCCGCTGAATCCCGGAATTGACCTTCGGGTGCCGGAACACGTGGGTGCATTCGACCAGCAGGCGAGTCATGGCGCACGCTCCGCGAGGGCTTCAGTGCGCCGGGTGATCGATGTTCTGGCTCCGAGCCACGAGCAGCCGACGAAATCTTCCTGACGGTTATTGATCACATGGAACACCAGCCCGTAGTCGCGCCATTCGAAATTGCGGTCCAGGTGCGAGTCCAGCCGTGAGAGGCTCAGGGCCACGGAATAATTGCCCTTGCCCAGGCCCATCACGAAAGCAAAGCGGTAGGTGATGCGCTCGCCTGCGTGCAGGTCGTCCAGGGCCTGGTTCTGGCGATGGGTGTTGATGCCGTACATGGCCTGCCCCAGGCGATCCTTGATCATGAAGCCCAGCACCAGCCGCTCGATGTCCTGGCGGACTTCGACCTGCACCTCCAGCACCACCGGCTGGCCGACTTCAGCGGCGTCGATGGAGCGCTCGTGTTCATCGAGCAGGCGCACACTGAGAATGCCGGCCTCGCCGGTGCCGGATACGGTCTGTACCTGGCCGCCGGGGAGTGTTTCCTGGCGCACGGTCTGGCCTTCGCGTTCGGCGAGCAAGGCGTTGTAGTAATCCATGACGGCTTCGGGTTTGTCGTGCATGGCCATGAGGCCACCTTCGAGCAGGATCGCCGAGTCGCAGATCGACTGGATCGCCGAGCGGTCGTGAGACACGATCAGCAGCGTGGTTCCTGCCTTGCGGAAGCTACGGATGCGGTCGAAGCTCTTGTGCTGGAAATACGAGTCGCCCACCGACAGCGCTTCGTCGACGATCAGGATGTCCGGGCGGCGCGCGGTGGCGACACTGAAGGCCAGACGCATCTGCATGCCACTTGAATAGGTGCGCACCGGGTGATCGATGGCCTCGCCGATTTCCGCGAAGCGTTCGATGTCCGGCATCAGGGTTTCGATCTCTTCGACCTGCATGCCCAGCAGTTGCCCGGCCATCACCGCGTTCTGCCGGCCGGTGAAGTCCGGGTGAAAGCCCATGCCCAGCTCCAGCAGTGCCGCGACCCGGCCCTGTAGCTGAATCTGGCCGCAGGTCGGCTGGGTGGTGCCGGTGATCATTTTCAGCAAGGTGCTTTTGCCGGCGCCGTTGACCCCGACAATGCCCACCGCTTCGCCGGGGGCGATTTCGAAATTCACATCCTGCAGCACCCAGTGCTGGCGATGACGCATCGGTGAAAACGGAATCAGCCATTCGGCCAGACGACTCCAGCGAGTGGGGTACTGCTTGTAGGCCTTGCCCAGGCCGGTGACGCGTATGTGCCCCATCAGAGTTCATCCACCATTTCGCCGACCCGCTGGCGGAACAGGCGCAGGCCGATCCCACAGAACAGCACGCCGATCACGAGGATCGGCAGCAGCGAACTCCACACCGGCCACTGGCCGTAGAGAAACAGGTTCTGGTAACTGCCGATCAGGTTGGTCAGCGGGTTGAGTTGCAGCAGGCGCTGCACCCACTCGGGCAGGATGCTCAGCGGATACACGATCGGCGTCAGCCAGAACCAGAATTGCAGGCAGATGGCGAACAACTGCCCGACATCACGAAAGAACACGTTGAGCACGCCGAGGATCATGCCCAGCCCGGCGCAGAACAGCACTTGCAGCGCCAGCAGCGGCGCCAGTGCCAACAGGGCCATGCCCGGCCAGCGCCCGGTGATTAACAGGAAGCCGAGAAACAGGCCGATGATGATTGCGAAATTGATCCCGGCATTGAGCAGCACGATCACCGGCAGGCAGATGCGCGGGAAGCTGATCTTCTTCAGCAGGTTGGCGTTCTCCAGAAACATGTTCTGGCTGCGCAGGGTGATTTCCGAGAACAGGCCCCAGGTCAGCAACCCGGCGCACAGGTAGACGCTGTAGGCCATGCCGTCGTCCACGCCGGGCAGACGGGCACGCATGATGTGGGAAAAGATCACCGTGTACACGATGATCATGGACAGCGGGTTGAGTACCGTCCACAGCGCGCCAAACAGCGAATTGCGATACCGCGCTTGAAACTCCCGCTTGACGCTACCGAGGATGAAACCCCGATAGCCGTGCAGCGAGCGGTACAGGGAAAGCAGCATTCACACCGTCCTGCCGTATTGGTCTTCGAAGCGGACGATGTCGTCCTCTCCCAGGTATTCGCCGCTTTGCACTTCGATGATCACCAGATCGATCACACCGGGGTTTTCCAGACGATGCTTGTGGCCGGCGGCGATGAACGTCGATTCGTTCTTGGCCACCAGTGTGGTGCCACTGCCGTTGTTGGTGACCTTGGCCATGCCTTCGACCACCACCCAGTGTTCGTTGCGGTGATGGTGCATCTGCAACGAAAGCTTGCCTCCGGGCTT
Organism: Pseudomonas allokribbensis; assembly: GCF_014863605.1. NCBI lineage: Bacteria > Pseudomonadati > Pseudomonadota > Gammaproteobacteria > Pseudomonadales > Pseudomonadaceae > Pseudomonas > Pseudomonas allokribbensis. The sequence goes on along the minus strand of NZ_CP062252.1, from coordinate 6,523,975 downwards.
GACCACGATGCGCTTGATCTTGAAGCGCGGGCCTTCCTCGAGCACGGTGTAGGTGCCCCACGGACGGCTGACCGTGCGATGCAGGCGATAGGCTTCGTGGGACTTGTCCTTGAGCTGTTTGGCCACCCGCCGTACATCCTGCGCACGGTCGGCGTGGGCCACCAGCACGGCGTCGGCGGTGTCGATGACGATCAGGTCTTCCACACCCACGGCGGCCACCAACCGGCCTTCGCTTTGAACGAAATTGTTGCGGCTGTCGATGAAGATCGCTTCGCCGCTGGCGCGGTTGTTGTCGGCGTCGGCCGGCACCAGCGCCGCGACGGCGCCCCAGGAACCGATATCGCTCCAGTCGAAACTGGCGGGTACGACCACGACTTTTTCCGAGCGCTCCATCAACGCGTAGTCGATGGAGATGTCAGTGATCTCGGCGAACAGCGCCGGTGACAGTTCCTGTTGCAGGTAACCGGTGGTTTCCAGCGGCTCGCTTGCCGCCATGCAGGTGCGGGTCTGTTCGAGCAATTCCGGAGCGTGCAGTTGCAGTTCGGCGATCAGCGTCGCAATGGAGAAACAGAACATCCCCGAGTTCCACAGGAAATTGCCGCTTTCCAGGTAGTGGGTGGCGGTTTGCAGGTCGGGTTTCTCCACGAAACGCTGCACTTTGGCCGCGCCCCTGGCATCCAGCGGCGCCCCTGTCTCGATGTAGCCGAAGCCGGTTTCAGGGGCGGTCGGCACTACGCCGAAGGTCACCAGATAACCGTCCTTTGCCAGGTTGACCGCGTGTTCGACCGCACTCTTGAGCGCGTCTTCGTTGACGATCAAGTGGTCGGCGGGCATCACCACCATGATCGCCTCATCGCCGTGCAGAGCTTGTAGTGCCAGCGCCGCAGCCGCGATGGCCGGGGCGGTGTTGCGCCCGGTGGGCTCGAGCAGGAAGTGCCCACGATGCCGGGACAGGCGCGCGGCCTGATAGTGATCCTTGCTCTGGAAGTAGTACTCGCGGTTGGTCACCGTGACGATGTCGCCCCAGCCGTCCAGCAGGCCGGCAGCGCGCCGATAGGTCTTGCCCAGCAGCGACTGGCCGTCGGGCAGGGTCATGAACGGTTTCGGGTGGCCCTCGCGGGACACCGGCCACAAACGGGTACCGGCACCGCCGGACAGAATCACGGGGATCAGCATGGCCTACTCCTTGGCGACGCGTTTCATGTCCGCATCCATCATCATGCGGATCAGGGTGTCGAGGTCGGTTTTCGGTTTCCAGCCCAGCACGCGCTGGGCCTTGGCCGGATTGCCGAGCAGCACTTCGACTTCGGCCGGGCGGAAGAACGCCGGGTCGATCTTCACGTAGTCGCGGTAGTTGAGACCCACGTGATCGAAGGCGATGTGGCACATCTCGCGCACGGTGGTGGTCACCCCGGTGGCGACCACGAAGTCGTCAGGCTTGTCCTGTTGCAGCATCAGCCACATGGCCTCGACGTAATCGCCGGCAAACCCCCAGTCACGCTTGGCGTCGATGTTGCCCAGGGCCAGTTCCTGCTGTTTGCCCTGCTTGATCCGGGCGGCCGCGTCGGTGACCTTGCGGGTCACGAATTCGATACCGCGCAGTGGCGATTCATGGTTGAACAGGATGCCGCTGCTGGCGTGCAGGTTGAAACTTTCACGGTAGTTGACGGTGATCCAGTGGCCATAGAGTTTGGCCACGCCGTAAGGGCTGCGCGGGTAGAACGGGGTGTTCTCGTCCTGTTGCTCGGCCTGGATCAGACCGAACATTTCGCTGGTGGACGCCTGGTAGAAGCGCGTGTGCGGGCTGAACTGGCGGATGGCTTCAAGCAGGTGAGTCACGCCCAGGCCATCGACGATGCCGGTGGTCACCGGTTGATCCCAGGACGCAGCGACGAAGCTTTGTGCGGCGAGGTTATAGACCTCGTCCGGCGCCGACTTGATGACCGCGCGCTGCACCGAGCAGGCATCGGCCATGTCGCCGTCCAGGTACACGATGTCGGCTTCAACGCCCATTTCCCGCAGGCGCCAGCGCGAGTCGCTGCTGCGCCGCGCCACCAGGCCGTGAACCTTGTAACCCTTGTCGAGCAGCAGTCTGGCCAGATATGCGCCGTCCTGGCCGGTGATCCCTGTGATCAATGCACTTTTTGTCATTCTTGTCGTACTCGCTTCTCCCAGTCGGACAGGATCGCCCGCAGGGATTGTTGTATAGAGATTTGCGGCGTCCATCCTGTGGTCTGGGCGAGCCGTTGATGGCTGCCGCAGACACGACGCTGATCCGCGCGGCGCATGCGCGCGGGATCCTGAACCAGTTGCAGCTCGACCTCGGCCAGGTCGCCCATCTGCTCGATGAGGCTGCGGATGCTTTGCTCATGGCCTGAGCAAATGTTGTAGACCTGTCCCGGCGTGCCTTTTTCCAGCATCGCGAAATAGGCCGAAACCACGTCGTCGACGTCGAGGAAGTCCCGGGTGACATCGATGTCGCCGACTTCCAGTTGCGGCGCTTGCAGCCCCTGCTTGATGCGGTTGATCTGCCGCGCGGCGCTGGCGATGACGAAGCTGTCTTTCTGCCCGGTGCCGATGTGGTTGAACGGACGCGCCACCAGCACTGGCCAGCCTTCGCTCAGGCCCCATTGCAGGCTGAGGAATTCGGCGGACAGTTTGCTCACTGCGTAGGGATTGCGCGGGCAGGGCGGCTGTTGCTCGGTGATCGGCAGCGCGGATTCGTCGACCTGACCGTACACGTCGCCGGAACTGACATACAGAAACGGGCCCTTGAAGCCTCTGGCCTTGAGCGCCTGCAACAGGTTCAGGGTGCCGAGCAGATTGATGTCGAAGGTGCGGGCCGGATCGCGGAACGCCTCGGGGACGAATGTCTGGCCGGCCAGGTGAATCACGGCGTCAGGCAATTGCGGCCAGAGGTCGATGAGGCTTTGCGGGTCCGTCAGGTCGAAGGGCGAAGCGGCAGGCAGCAGTTCCCACACCGAGTCATCGAGCATCAGGCGCGACTGGATATGTTGTCCCACGAACCCACTGAGGCCCGTGATGAACAGACGTTTTTTCAAACAGCGACCCCTTGGTCTTTAACTTTCACCGCTTCCCACAGGCTTTGAGGGGATGTCTGTCAGACCGGGTAAAATTCCGGTCGCAAGACGGGTGAAGTCGTTGTTGTAGTTGTTTGGTTGCCAATCTGTGCCAATTGCTCGGCAATTTCAACCGACCAAACCGTGACCGGTCAGTTCTCGTCAGCGTAGCCCGGTTTTTCTCGCCGGGCGGTTCACGAATCCTGAACGGATGTGTTTAGAATGCCCCTCGTCGCGGTTTCCCGAGCGTTGCCCAAGTGGTTGCGCAATACGGTGAAACTGACCACTAAAACAAGAACGACGACGTGCTTCGGACACAGGACGATTGTCGGCCATGCCGACCCGATCCGATGCCTGGCCGTCATAGCGTGAGGCTGCCGGGATGGCGGTCGCACCGTGGGATGCCATGAATTTCATTCTCTACTCGGACGTCAACGACCGCTCCATCAGCCAGAGTCTCGGGCGTCCCGAATACAGCTATTACTTCGTGCTCAAGGCCTATCGCCCGGTGCTCGAAAGTCTGGGGCGGGTGCATGTGGTGTCCACCCGCGACGAAGTCGATCCACTGTATCGACAACTGCTCGCTGCCGGCGAAAGCAGTGTGTTCCTGTCCTTCACCCCGCCGCAAAATACCCCGACCGATCTGGAATGCCCGACGATCTGCGTGATTGCGTGGGAGTTCGATTCCATCCCCGATGAGTCATGGGACGGCGATCAATGTCAGGACTGGACGCAAATGCTTGCCCGACAGGGACGGGTCATCACGCTGTCGAGCCACACTGCCCGGGCAATCCGACGAGCGATGGGCGAAGACTTTCCGGTCCTGGTATTGCCGACCCCGCTGTGGGAGAACTTCGCGGCCATTCGTGAGCAACATGTCAGCGCGCCGATCAATCCCGGGGCGACGCTGGCGATCAAGGGCTGCATTTTCGACAGCCGCACGCTGGGACTCTCTGCCGATGACCTGCTGCCCAAACCGCTGACCGCCGAGCAACTGGCGGACATCGAGGCGCGCCGCCCGCCACCCCTGACACTCAAGCGTCGACTGGTCATTGCCCGTCATTACCTGCGTCTGTGGGTGTTGAACCCTAGCGATCAACCCGAGCCCATGGCCCGTGTGAAATACCTGCATCACGGCTACTGGGAAGGCTTTCGCGATCTGTTCTCGAACAAGGCCCATGCCTGGCTCGAACGACGCCTGCCGAACATTGCCGGCCCCCATGAAGTGGCGGTGGACGAACCACCACCGCTGGACTTGCCGGAGACCTCGGGGGTGGTCGAAACCACGGTCGATGGCGTGATCTACGTGACCGTGTTCAACCCCAAGGATGGCCGCAAGAACTGGCATCACTTGATCACGGCGTTCTGCTGGGCCTTTCGCGAAACGTCTGACGCAACGCTGGTGCTGAAGATCACCCAGAACGATCTGGCGTCCTATTACAGCGAACTGATGACCTTGCTCGCGCAACTGACGCCGTTCGCCTGCCGGGTGCTGGTGCTGCACGGCTATCTGGACGATCCGCAGTATGCGCGGCTCTACCAGGCTGCCAGTTTTTACGTCAATGCTTCGCGCTGCGAAGGCCTGTGCCTGCCGCTGATGGAGTTCATGTCCAGCGGTAAACCGGTGATCGCTCCGGATCACACGGCGATGGAAGACTACATCGACGATTCGGTGGCCTTTGTCGTCAAGTCCAGCGAAGAGCTGACGATCTGGCCGCAGGACACCCGCATCATCTACCGCACCCTGCGTCACCGACCGGACTGGGGCTCGCTCAAAAGTGCCTACGAAAACAGTTACCGGATGGCCAAGGCGCAACCGCAGGACTATCGCCGAATGTCGGTCGCCGCCGTCGAGCGCATGCACGATTACTGCGCCTTCGCCCCGGTGCAGCAGCGCCTGGCGGACTTCTTCGGCCTTGAGCCAGCGGCCGCCGATGCCGCCCCCGTGACGGACAACGCCTCATGCTGATCATCATTCATTCGGAAACCAACCAGCACACCATCGCGCAGAATCTTGGCCGTTCCGAGTACAGCTATTACTTCGTGCTCAAGGAATACCGGCCGGTGCTCGAGCGTCTCGGGCGAGTGGTGGAAGTGACGGACCCGGCCCGCGAAGTCGACGCGCTGTATCTGGAATGCCTGGCCCGTGGCGAGCCGTGCGTGTTCCTGTCGTTCTCGCCGCCCCATCGCACACCGATTCATCTGGCTTGCCCGACGTTGCCGGTGTTCGCCTGGGAGTTCAGCACTATCCCCAACGAGCCTTTCGACGGCGAGCCACGCAATGACTGGCGCACGGTGTTGCGCGCCTGCGGGGCGGCGATCACCCATTCCAGTTACACGGTCGACGCGGTGCGCGAGGCCATGGGCGCCGACTACCCGATTGTCGCGGTGCCGGCGCCAGTGTGGGATCGCTTTGCCGCCCGGGGTGCCCAACTGCAAGGCCAGCCCTCGACGGGGCCGGTGCGCCTGAAGATCAAGGGACTGGTGGCCGACAGTCGCCAACTCAATCTCGACGCCTTCGGCCCGAAGCATCTGCGTCGTGGCAAGGGCATCGATTTCGAGGCGCCGGTTCGCGAGCAAGAGTTGTTGCTGGATGGCGTGGTGTACACCTCGGTGTTCAACCCCGGCGACGGACGCAAGAACTGGGAAGACATGCTCAGTGCGTTCTGCGTGACATTCCGTGAGGTCGAGGACGCAACGCTGGTGCTCAAACTCACCCACCACGATGCCGAAGAGGCCCTCAGCGACATCCTTCATCACCTGTACAAAAACCGCTCCTACCGCTGCCGCATCGTGCTGATCTACGGCTACCTCGCGGACACGGACTACGAGCGACTGGTGCAGGCGACCCGTTACGTGGTGAACACGTCCTACGGCGAGGGCCAGTGCCTGCCGCTGATGGAGTTCATGTCCTGCGGCAAACCAGCGGTGGCGCCGCGCACCACGGCGATGATCGATTACCTGAGCGAGGACAATGCGTTCCTGGTCGAGTCCACCGACGAACTCACCGCGTGGCCCCACGATCCGCGCAAGGCGTTCCGCACGCTGCGTTACGTGACCAACTGGGCATCGGTGTGCAGCGCGTATCACGCCAGTTACGAGGTGGCGAAGAACGATCCGCAGCGTTATTCGGATATGTCGGTGCAGGCCGTTGCCAGTCTCCAGGCGTTCTGCAGTCAAGCGGTGGCCGAGCAGCGTTTGCGCGATTTCCTTGCTCAAGTGCACGAGTGTCGCGCTGTCGCTGCAACGGAAGCCACAGGCGCATGATCCGCGCATTACTGAGGCGCTTGCGTCCGATTGCGCGTTCGGTGCCGGTCTCTGCGCCTGAACAGGTAGCGTCCAGTGTGTCGCCGCGGGACGTCGGTCTGCACGATGCGATGCTCGACGGCTGGTTTCACGGCGACAGTGGCGAGTTGCTCAAGGGCTTTGCCATCGGTGCGCACGACACCCTGCTCGACGTGGGGTGCGGTGAGGGCGTGGCGACACTGTTCGCAGTACGCCAGGGCGCCTCGGTGATCTTCACCGACAGCGAACACGACAAGGTGCGTGACCTCGCCCGGCAAGTCGAAGCGCAGAGCCGCAAACCCAGTCTCGGTCTGGTCAGCAACAGCCTGCCGCTGCCGCTGAGCGATGGTTGTGCGAGCAAGGTGGTGTGCATGGAAGTGCTGGAACACATCGACCAGCCAGAACCGTTCATGGCCGAACTGGTACGCATGGGGCGTCCCGGAGCGTTGTACCTGCTCAGTGTGCCGGCACCGGTGGGTGAGCATTTGCAGCAGGGGATCGCCCCTGCCAGTTATTACCAGTCACCCAACCACGTGCAGATTTTTACCCCGGAACGTTTCGCGGCACTGGTGGAGGACGCCGGTCTGGTGATCGAGCATCGCCAGGCCACGGGATTTTTCTGGGTCATGGGCATGATCTTTTTCTGGGCCAGCGAACGTGCTGCCGGGCGTGACCTCGGCGGTGCCGTGCGCGACCGGATCCAGGCGCCGTATCCGCCCTTGATGGAGGGGTGGGCCAGAACCTGGCAGGGCTTGCTGGCGCAGCCCGACGGATTGGCGATCAAGCAGATGCTGGACCGGTTCATGCCCAAGAGTCAGGTGATCATTGCCCGTAAACCGCTTGATACAGGGCGTGTGTCATGAGCGGCAAGCGGATCATGGACATCGAAGTCCTGCGTGCGGTCGCAGTACTCGGCGTGCTGTTTCATCACCTGCAGGGAAGCCTGTTCACCGACACGGTGCCGCTGCTTGAAAGGGTCCATGCCTGGGCACAGCCGTGGTGGGGCGTTGACCTGTTTTTTGCCATCTCCGGGTTTGTCATCGCCCGCAGCCTGATTCCGGCGCTGCGAGGCTGTTCGACCCGCCAGGAATACTGGGAGCAGACGCGTAACTTCTGGTTGCGCCGGGCCTTCCGTCTGTTGCCGTCGGCCTGGTTATGGCTGGCGCTGATGCTGCTTGCGTGCGTGTTTCTCAATCGCTCCGGGGCTTTCGGCACGCTGCCCGCCAACCTGCAAGCGACGCTGGCGGGCGTGTTGCAATACGCCAACTTCCGTTTTGCCGACAGCTTTTTTCATTACGAGTACGGCAGCAGTTTCGTGTACTGGAGCCTGTCGCTGGAGGAGCAGTTCTATCTGCTGTTCCCGCTGCTGATTCTGGTGTGCCGCAAGCATCTGGTCTGGGCGTTGCTGGCGCTGGTTGCGGTGCAACTGTTCACCCTGCGCACGCCGCTGCTGATGGTGATCCGTACCGATGCGCTGGCTCTCGGCGTGTTGCTGGCAATGTGGAGCGTGCAGCCGTCCTGGCGGCGATGGGAGCCAACCTTCCTTCGTCGCCCGTGGGCCGGTTTGACTGCGCTGATCGTGCTGGCGCTGCTGTTGAGCTACATGGCCACCGACCGTTTCACCTTCGCCTCTTACCGGATCGGCTCGATTGCCGTGCTTGGCGCACTGCTGGTGTGGATCGCATCGTACAACCGCGATTACCTGTTGCCGGCCGGTAGAGTGCAGCGACTGATGGCATGGATCGGCAGCCGCTCCTACGGCATTTATCTGATCCACATACCGGCCTATCAACTGGTGCGGGAACTGATGTTCCGATTGCAGAGTGCCGGTCTGCCGAGCCCGGCGGGGCATCCGGTCGTGACGCTGCTGATTGCCGGTGGCCTGATCGTGCTGCTCAGCGAGCTGAATTATCGTTTCATCGAAATGCCGATGCGCAATCGCGGCGCCGCCCTGGTGCGGCGTCTCGGTATATCGCGCAACGCCGTCCCATCCTCTGGAGCCACCTCATGCTGAGCCTTTTGAAGAAACTCACAGCACCGACGCCTGTCCCGGTAGCCGCGCAGCCTGCTGCCGACAAGGTCGATCCGTACATGCTCGGCCTGCACGATGCAGTGCTCAGTGGCTGGTTCAACCAGGAGACCGGCGAGCTGTTCAAAGGCTTTCCGGTGACCGCCGATGACACCTTGCTCGACGTCGGTTGTGGCGACGGTGGCAACGTACATTTCTGTGGCATGCGCGGGGCGAAAATCATCATCGCCGACATCGACGGCGCCAAGGTCGAAGCCACCCGCCAGCGCTTGAGCGATACACCGACCCGCGGCGTCGAGTGTCACGTCACCGACTGCAACCCGCTGCCGATCGCCGATGGTACCGCCACGCGCGTGGTGTCCACTGAAGTCATCGAACACGTTGATGACCCGGCACAGTTTCTTGCCGAACTGGTGCGTGTCGGCCAGTCGGGTGCGCTATACCTGCTGAGCGTGCCGCACCCCAGTTCCGAAGATTTGCAGAAAGACATCGCGGCACCGGAGTATTTCCAGAAGCCCAACCACATTCGCATCATCAGTGAAGAGCAGTTCAAGGCGATGGTCAGCGAGGCAGGGCTGGAGATCATCAGCCACAGCCAGTACGGGTTTTACTGGTCGATGTGGATGATGCTGTTCTGGGAAGCCAAGGTCGAATTCAGCAACCCGGATCATCCGCTGCTCAACCATTGGGCCGATACCTGGCAAGCGGTGCTCGACTCGCCGCGCGGGGCGCAGATCAAGCAGGCGCTGGATGCGGTGGTGGCAAAAAGTCAGGTGATCATTGCCCGCAAGCCCTGAGCGCTTTTGTGTAACCTTGCAGCCTGATGTCTCAGGGATCTGCAAGGTATGCGCTTTTTTATCGGGTGGTCAGCCGTGGTGGCGGCGTTGCTGCTGTGTGGTTGTGAACCCCGGGATGCCGTGCCGCTCGATCAGCAACTCTACGTCTGGCAGCGGCAATGGACGCCGGCCCATGAACTCGCCCTGAAGGACAGTCATGGCGACTTCTCGACGCTTCGGGTGCTGGTGCTGCAAGCCTTTCCGAATGCCGGATGGAGTCGGGCGCGAGTCGATTCCGCGCTGCTGAAGCAGGATGCCCGAGCGCTGATTGCGGTGATTCGCCTCGACGGCCAGCTCAAGGCGCTCGACCAGCAAGCCGTCACGGCGCAGATTCTTCAGGTGCTTGTCGACTGGCAAGGGCAGGGACTGACCCCGAGCGGCGTCGAGATCGACCATGATGCCGGCAATTCCCGATTGCCGGACTACACCGATTTCCTCATTCATTTGCGCGGCGCATTGCCGGCCAACCTGCCTTTGAGCATCACCGCGTTACCCGCCTGGCTCGACAGCCCGCAATTGCCGGCGCTGTTGGCGGCTGTCGACAGCAGTGTGTTGCAGGTGCATGCCGTCAGTGATCCTCGTCGTGGTCTGTTCGACCCCGAGCAGGCTCGACGCTGGGCCAACGCCTGGGGGAGGGTGTCCGACAGACCGTTCTACCTGGCGCTGCCCGCCTACGGTGTGGCGCTGTTGCCGGACGCCGGTGGCGCTCCGGTGGTGGAGAGTGAAGTCACACTGGATCGCAGCGGCGAGCGACGCGAGTTGCTCGCCGATCCGCAGCAACTGGGCCGGCTGGCCAATGAATTGCGCGAGAATCGCCCGGAACATCTGGCCGGTCTGATCTGGTTTCGCCTGCCGCTGGCCAACGACCGCAGGGCCTGGAGTCTGAGCACGCTGCGGGCGGTCGCCCGAGGCGACGCGTTGAGCAGCCGTCTCAGCCTGACGTTCACCGAACACAACGGCCTGCAAGACATCGCCCTGCGTAACGTCGGCAACCTGGACAGCGCCTGGCCCGCCCGCATCACCGTCAAAGCCCGGGGGTGCGATGGTGCCGATGCGCTCGCCGGTTATGCATTGCAACAGTCAGCGGATCTGCTTACCTTCACCCGCCTGCGCGACGGCCGATTGCCGGCGGGCGGGCAGCGTGCGATCGGTTGGGCACGTTGCGCAAATATTGATCAAGGAGGTTCGCATGTTGACCCGTAACTGGCCCCGCCATCTGCTTTGCCTGAGCCTCAGCCTGCCGCTGGGATCGGCGCTGGCCTGCGGCCCGGATTTCCCGATGCGTCTGCTCGATGATCGCGGGCAATCGCTGGCGGAACTGCCGGAGGGCAACTTCAAGTTCGAGATCAATCGCCTCGGCAAGACCATTGCCGGGCTGAAGAACGTCACGGCGGTCACCTACAACCCGGATGACATCTATGGCGAACCCAAGGAGCTCGCTGAACTGCGTGAGAAGGCCGAGCAGCAAGGCCTGAGCGCGGAGCAGCAGGCGCTGGTCAAGCAACTGCGCAGCCTGACCGATGCGCGTCAGGTCGAGGTACAGGGCGCGAGCCTGCCGGCGGAACTGCGTCTGTATGTGGCGGGCGCGGTAGCGTTCGGCGCCGGTGATCATCAACTGGCCGTCGAGTACTTCCGCCAATTGCTGGCGCTGCCGGCCGATCAACGCGCGTTGCGCAGCACCTGGGCCGCTTATTCGCTGGGCCGGGCGTTCTTTGCCATGAGCAGCGAAGCAGGCGATACGCTCGACGCGTTGGAAAACGCCATCGAAGCCTTCCGCCAGACGCGACAACTGAGCATCGACGGTTTCAGCGATCCGCTGGAACTCGGCGTGGCCAGCCTCGGCGAAGAAGCGCGAGCGCTGCGCACGGCGGGCAGTTGGGACAAGGCCATCGAACTCTATGCCACGCAAAACCTGCATGGCTCGAACGTCGGCTACACCTCGCTGAAGCTGTTGATGAACGATCTGGCCGAAGAACCCGAGGATCGACTGGAGAAGTTGTTGCGCGGCAAAGCCGTGCAGCAGCTGGTGACCGCGTCGCTGATCAGCCGGATCGGCTGGTCATTCGGCGACGAGCCGCCGAACGAGAAAAAACTGATCAAGGCGTTGCAGGAGAGCACGCGCGGCAGCCTCGATAACGCTGATCGTCTGGCGGCCATGAATTATCAACAGGGCGACTACGCCAGCGCCAAGGCGTTCCTCGAACACGCCGGCGACAGCGGCCTGGCGTGGTGGCTGCGGGCGAAACTGGCGGTGCGCGATGGCGACAAGGTCGCGGCGGCTGCGGCCTATGCGAAAGCTGCGCAAGCGTTCCCGCAGGGTGAATCCTGGGGCGAGCGGCGTACCGCCGACTGGAATCTTGAATCCCTTCAGCCCAAATGCCGGGTCGAGGGTGAAAGCGCGATTCTGGCGCTGCAACGTGGCGAGTACCTGCAGGCCTTCGATCAGTTGTATCGCAGCCAGAGCATTTACTGGTTCGACGCTGCGACCGTGGCCGAGCGGGTGCTGACGGTCGAGGAACTGAAAAACTACGTCGATACCAACGTCCCGGCACCGCCCGCTCTGAGCCAGCAGGATCGTGACAATTACGTGCCGCTGCCGGTGGCTGCGAGCCTGCGCAATCTACTGGGCCGGCGTTTGTTGCGTGAAGGGCACTACAAAGAAGCGGTCGGTTATTTCGACAATGCCGATCTGCAGAACAAGGCCCGGCTCTACGGCGAGCAACGCCTGAAGGCTGATTCGGCGTGGTGGCCGACCAAGCGTGCCAGCGCACTGTTCAATGCGGCGTGGACGGCCCGCGAGTGGGGCATGGACATTCTGGGTTACGAAATGGCGCCGGATTACGCGACCTTCGGCGGCAACTACAGCCTGGAAACCCCCGAGCTGAAAGTCGGGCCTCTGGTGAGCGAAGCCGAAGTGCAACGTCAGAAGGCCAGCGAAGCGCAGCCGGATGAGCGATATCACTATCGGTTTGTTGCCACAGCGCTGGCCAACCGTGCGGCGGATAACTTGCCGCACACCAGCCAGGCGTTCGCCGCCGTGCTGTGTTCGGCCGCCGGCTGGAACAGCAGCCTGGAAGAACAGAGCGCGTTGTACAAACGTTATGTCGACGAAGGGCCGTACGTTCTGTGGGCCGTGGATTTCGGCCATCAGTGCCCTTATCCGGACTTCGAAAACGCTGACAAGCGCTATGTCACTCAGGTGACCGACTCGGTGCGTTCGACACTGCGGCCATACAAGTGGCCGGTGCAGATCGGTGCGATTGTGGTCTTCACTGCGGTGGCGTTGTTGCTGATTGCCCGCCGCCAGCGCAAGGCCCGCAAAGCCTAAGCCTGCTGGACGAACGTCAGGCGCACGGCGAAGCCGATCAACAGGCTGCCGAACAACCACTGCTGCACGCGTTGGGCCGTTGGGCTGTGTTTCAGCCAGCGGCCCAGCGCCGTGCCGAGCAAGGCATAGGCGCTGTCGAACAGCAATCCAGCGGCCACCAGCATCGCACCGAGCACCGCAAACTGCGTCAGCACCGGTGAGCCATTCGCCACGATGAATTGCGGCAGCAGCACCGAGCAGAACAGCAAGGCTTTCGGGTTGAGCAGATTGGTCAGCAGGCCACGACGGATTGCGGCGCGCCACTGCCCATGGCTGTCCATTACGGTGCCGGCGTTCAGATCAGGCAGCAGCGTGGTGCGCAGGCATTGAATGCCGATCCACAGCAAGTACGCCGCCCCGGCCATCCGCACCGCATCGAACGTCCACGGCGCAGCCTTGAACAGCGCCGCCAGCCCCAGCGCCGCGAGCGCTACATGACAACCTCGGGCAACCGCCAGCCCCACTGCCGTGGCAAGCGCTGCGCCGCGACCCTGACGAGCGCCAGTCTGTAGCAGCAGGATCATGTCCGGACCGGGCAGCAGATAGACCACCGCCAAAGCCAGGAAAAACAGCCAGAGACTCGCCATGTCGCACCCCTTTCGTTGTCGATTCGGTGCAACCAGTCTATGACCGAGGGGCAGGGCAGGTGCTTGCGTAGTTCGCTTCTATAACTGTTGGGATTGGCATAACCTGCTTTCTTTTTGCGGTTACACCATCAGGATCTGCCAACCATGAAACTCGACGCCTTCGATCGCAAGATTCTCGCCGCGCTGCAACGGGACGGGCGCCTGAGCAATGTGCAACTGGCGGACGAGATCGGTTTGTCCGCGTCGCCGTGCCTGCGTCGGGTGCGGATGCTCGAAGAGGCGGGGGTGATTCGCGGTTATCAGGCGAATCTGGACCGTGATGAGGTGGGGCTGGGGCTGACGGTGTTCGTCGGGGTCAAGGTGGAACGACACAACGATGAACAGGCCGAGGCGTTTCACCGGGCGGTGACAGCGTTGCCGGAGGTGATTTCGGCGTTTCTGGTCTCAGGGGAATCGGATTTTCTGCTGCAAGTGGTGGTGCCGGACTTGCGCGCCTACGACCGTTTTTTAACCGGTTGTCTGCTGAAGTTGCCGGGGGTAAGCGACATCCGCAGCAACTTTGCGATTCACACGGTGAAGACCCCGGGAGCGTTGCCCCTGGGGCATTTGCCGTCCTGATATTTCCCGCATTGCGCGGGAAGTATCCGCGAAGTGCTTACATCTGCGTTGCCATGCCCTCGACATTCATTGCCGCCTGACGCAACGCCTCGGAACGGGTCGGGTGAGGGTGGCAGGTCAGCGCAATGTCTTCGGCCGACGCGCTGAACTCCATGGCCACGCAGTACTCGCCGATCATTTCACTGACGCTCGGGCCGACCAGATGCACGCCAAGGACTTCGTCGGTGTGCGCGTCGGCGATGACTTTGGCAAAGCCTTCGGTTTCGTGATTGATCTTCGCCCGGCTGTTGGCGGTGAACGGGAACTTGCCGACCTTGTAGGCCCGGCCTTCAGCCTTGAGCTGCTCTTCGGTCTTGCCGACGCTGGCCAGTTCCGGTTTGGTGTAGATCACGTTGGGGATCAGGTCGTAGTTGACCTCGCCCGCCTTGCCGACGATCTGCTCGATGCAGGCCATGGCTTCGTCTTCGGCCTTGTGCGCGAGCATCGGCCCTGAGGTGACATCGCCTATCACCCAAACGCCGGGTGCTTCGGTGCGATGGTGTTTGTTGGCGAGCATGCCGCGTTTGTCGGTGCTCAGGCCGACGTTCTCCAGGCCCAGGCCTTGGGTGTAAGGACGGCGACCGATGGCGACCAGCACGTAATCAGCTTCCAGCAGCTCGGCGGTGCCGCCAGCTGCCGGTTCGATGCTCAGTTGCACGCCGTTGGCCGAAGACGTGGCGCTGGTGACTTTGGAACTCAATTTGAAACTGATGCCCTGTTTGCTCAGCGAGCGTTGCAGGGTCTTGCCGGCCTCGCCGTCCACGCCGGGGCAGATGCGGTCGAGGTATTCCACCACCGTCACTTGCGCGCCGAGTCGCCGCCAGACCGAGCCGAGTTCGAGGCCGATCACGCCGGCACCGATCACCACCAGATGCTTGGGCACTTCGCTCAAGGACAGGGCGCCGGTGGAATCGAGGATGCGCTGGTTGTCGATTGCCACGCCGGGCAGGGGAGTGGGCTCGGAACCGGTGGCGATGACGATGTCGGTGGCGGTCAGTTCGATGCGGCTGCCCTGATCGCCGGTCACGCTGACTTTTCCGGGACCATCGATGTGGCCCCAGCCCTTGATCCAGTCGACCTTGTTCTTACGGAACAGGAACTCGATGCCTTTGGTCAGGCCGGCGACGCTTTCGTCCTTCTGTTTCATCATTTGCGCGAGGTTGAGCGTCGGTTTGACCTCGATGCCGAGGTTGGCAAATTCCGCCCCCATCGCCGCGTCGTAGAGTTCGGACGCATGCAACAGCGCCTTGGACGGCATGCAACCAACGTTGAGGCAGGTGCCGCCCAGCGTGGCGCGGCCTTCCACGCACGCGGCCTTGAGGCCTAACTGGCCGGCGCGGATCGCCGCGTTATAACCGCCGGGCCCACCGCCCAGAATCACTACGTCATAGTTGCTCATGCGCTTACTCCTGGCTGAAGAATGCGGATCGCTAAAAATTACGTACGTAATATGTGCGTTTCCGGACATTTCGGTCAAGGCTTCAGGAACGCGACAGGTTGGGCATCCTTGAATGTGAAATTGAGTACAAATATTTCACGGATTTCGTTATATCGTAACGAGTTGTGCAGTGAGCCAAGGGTTTTGGGGGGTTATGCAAGTCGATCTGGACGTTGATGGCACGCAAGTGACCGGTTTGCCGCGCTTTCAGCAGGCGGCGGCTCAGGGTCGCCGATTGCGCCGGTTGGCCATCGGACTCGGCGGGTTGGCCGTGGCCGGAGGGGTGCTGGCGTTTTTTGTTGGCCTGTTCGCCTCGCAATCGCTGTGGCCGGCGCTGCTGGTCAATCAGAGTGCGGCGTTGCTGGTACTGGTTGCCGGGCTGCAATCGGCGTGGTGGGTGGCCGATTGGCGGGCGCGGGTGATCAACCCGGTGGTGCCGGTGACTGTCGAGGCAGAAACGCCGGGGCCGGACGGCTGGTACGAGCGACTGCTGGATCGATTGAGCCGACGCAGCCTGCATGTGCTGGGACAGATCGGCGCGGCAACCTTATGGCTGGGCGGTCTGGCGCTGTTGGCGTTGCTCGGCATCGAGCAGATGTGGAACCTGGCATTGCCTTCGGCTGCGGTGGGTTTGTCCGCTTCCGTCAGCGCGGCGATTGCGCTGCTGCTGGCGTTCGGTCTGCTGGTGCTGGAGCGGCAACTGGCTCAGGAAAACCCGGCGCAATGGCCCGAGGCGGGAGCGCTGGCGCAGCTGGTTCGAGTGGTCATCATCAGTCTGGTACTGGGTGCATTGTGCTTGCTGTTCGCCAGTGAGAGTTCGGTCTGGCCTGTGCGGCTGGCGGTGTTGATCGGCATCCTGCCGGGGCTGGTCGCGCTGGAGTTGTTGCTGCGTGCCGTGCTGTCGCTGTTCAGTCCGCGCCGCGAACAACTTGAACCGGTGCTGCTGGCCCGCAGTTTTGTTGCCGATCTGCTGCGCTGGCCGCCGCAACCATTGCTCGCCTTGCAGCACGAATTGCACAACCGCTTCGGTATCGATCTGCGGCAGATCTGGGCCTTCAGTTACATGCGCCGGGCGTTCCTGCCGGTGTTGGTGCTGGTGGCGGCGGTGGGCTGGTTGCTCACCGGCATTCATGAAATCCCGCTGCAAAGTCGTGGCATCTACGAGCGCTTCGGCAAACCGGTGCAGGTGTTCGGCCCCGGTTTGCATGCCGGCCTGCCTTGGCCGCTGGGCCGGGTGTTGAACGTGGAGAATGGCGTGGTGCATGAACTGGCGACCAGCGTGGGCGAAAATCCGGCGCCCGTGCTGCCGGATCCGGCGGAAGGTCCGGCCCCGATCACCGCCAACCGCTTGTGGGATGCCAGCCACGTCAACGACAAATCCCAGGTCATCGCCAGCAGCCGTGGCGAGCAACAGAGCTTCCAGATCGTCAACATGGACGTGCGTTTCGTCTACCGCATCGGCCTCAGCGATCAGGCAGCGTTGGCCGCGACTTACAACAGTGCGGATGTGCCGACGCTGATCCGCAGCACTGCGAGCCGGATTCTGGTCCACGATTTTGCGTCACGCACCCTCGACGGTTTGCTGGGGCAAGACAGGGTAGGGCTGGCCGATGAAATTGGCCGCGCCGTGCAAAACGATCTTCAGAAGCTCGACAGCGGCGTAGAAATTCTCGCCACGGTGGTCGAGGCAATTCACCCACCGGCCGGTGCGGCCAACGCGTACCACAGCGTGCAAGCGGCGCAGATCGGCGCCCAGGCGTTGATCTCTCGTGAGCGTGGCGCGGCTGCCGAAGCAAGTAATCAGGCGCAGTTGCAGGCCAGTCTCGCGCGCGATCAGGCCAGCGCCAATGCCCACGAAACCAGCTCGACCGCCCGCGCGGCGGACCAGAAATTCAGCGCCGAGCAAAAAGCCTACGCCAGCGCCGGTCAGGCCTTTGTGCTGGAGCAGTACCTCAGCCAGCTCAGTCAGGGACTGGGTAAAGCCAAACTGTTGGTGCTCGACCATCGTCTCGGCGGCAGCAGCAACGCGCCGACCATCGACCTGCGTACGTTCACGCTGCCGGCTGACCCGACGCCGGCGCGCACCACCGCTCAACCAGGAGCCACCCATTGAGCCAGTCGCATACTCACGATCACCATGACCACAGCGGTCACGACCATGCTCATGGCGGCCATCACCATCACGGGCATCACCACCACCATCATGGTGCTCCGGAAGAAGCGGGGCCTTTCCCGTGGCGACACATGGGCTGGGCTGTGTTGCTGGTGGCGTTTGCCATCGCAGCGGCAAGTCTGGTGCAGGTGCGCTCCGGTGAAGCCACGGTCATCACCCGCTTCGGCAATCCGTCCCGGGTGTTGCTGGAGCCCGGTCTGAGCTGGCGCTGGCCGGCGCCGTTCGAAGCGGCGATCCCGGTGGATCTGCGTCTGCGCACCACATCGAGTGGTTTGCAGGATGTCGGCACCCGCGACGGTTTGCGCATCATTGTGCAAGCGTATGTCGCGTGGCAGGTGCAGGGTGACGCGGACAATGTTCAGCGTTTCATGCGCGCAGTGCAGAATCAGCCAGATGAGGCGGCGCGGCAGATTCGTACCTTTGTCGGCTCGGCACTGGAGACCACCGCCAGCAGTTTCGACCTGGCCAATCTGGTCAACACCGATGCCAACCAGGTGCACATCGCCGATTTCGAAGCGCAGTTGCGTCAACAGATCGATCAGCAGTTGCTCGCCACTTACGGTGTGCGCGTGGTGCAAGTGGGTATCGAGCGACTGACCTTGCCGTCGGTGACACTCACCGCGACGGTTGACCGGATGCGCGCCGAGCGTGAAACCATCGCCACCGAACGCACGGCGATCGGCAAGCGTGAAGCCGCGCAGATTCGTTCCGGCGCTGAACGTGATGCGCGAATCGTACAGGCTGACGCGACGGTGAAAGCGGCCGAAATCGAAGCGCAATCTCGGGTCGAAGCGGCGCAGATTTATGGCCGTGCTTATGCTGGATCGCCGCAGCTGTACAACCTGCTGCGTTCGCTGGATACCCTTGGCACTATCGTCACGCCGGACACCAAATTGATCCTGCGCACCGACGCCGCGCCATTCCGAGTGCTGGTGGATGGCCCGCCGAATATGGACAGCAAGACCGGAACGCAGCCATGAGTGAAGTTCCACGTGGAACAAATTCGTTGAACAGTCCGTGGATTCAGGCGGGACGTCTGGCGTTTTTTGCCCTGTACGCGGTGACGGTGTTGGCGGCGTTGGCCTGGGCGTTTTCCAACGTGCGGCAGATCGACCCGCAGAATCGCGCGGTGGTCATGCATTTCGGTGCACTGGATCGCATCCAGAATGCCGGGTTGTTATTGGCTTGGCCGCAGCCGTTCGAACAGGTTGTTTTGCTGCCGGCGGCGGATCGGGTCATCGAGCGTCGAGTGGAAAACCTGTTGCGCAGTCCTGCTGCAATACAGGCCGATCGCGTTGCGACATTCGCCACACCGCTGAGCGATGCATTGGCCGGTTCAGGCTATTTGCTCACGGGTGATGCCGGTGTCGTGCAGCTGGATGTGCGGGTGTTCTACAAGGTCACCGATCCTTATGACTTCGTGCTGCAAGGCGACCATGTGCTGCCGGCACTGGATCGACTGGTGACCCGCAGTGCGGTGGCCCTGACGGCGGCGCGGGATCTGGACACCATTCTGGTGGCGCGACCGGAACTGATCGGCGCCGACAATCAAGCCGCCGAACGACGCGAGCGATTGCGCGGCGACCTGGTGCAAGGCATCAATCGTCGCTTGGCTGAATTGAAGTCGAGCGGGCAGGGCATCGGTATCGAAGTGGCACGGGTCGATGTGCAATCGAGTCTGCCCGAGCCGGCGGTCGGTGCTTTCAACGCCGTACTGACCGCCAGCCAACAGGCTGACAAAGCGGTGGCCAATGCCCGCACCGACGCTGAAAAAATCACCCAGACCGCCAACGAACTGGCCGACCGTACCTTGCAGGTCGCCCATGCCCAGGCCGGTGAGCGGTTGGCAAAAGCCTCCGCCGATACCGCGACCGTCATGAGTCTGGCCCAGGCCCGACAGCAGGGCACCGACCCGCAAATGCTGCTGCGCCTGTACCGCGAACGGATACCGAAAATTCTCAGCCAGGCCGGTTCGGTCACCACGGTCGATCCGAAAGACGATTCCCGCCTGATCATTCAGGGAGCCAGTAAATGACCGCCACTACCGCCGCACCGAGCCTGTTGTCCTCGGCTGAGCAACGTCGCGCTGCGCGCCAATTGACCCTGGCGATGCTCGCCCTTGGCTTGCTTGGGCTTGGATTGATCTGGCGCTGGTTGATGCCGGAGCAAACCGGCGTCAGTCAGTTGCTGCTCGGTGTTGCTTCTTTGCTGGTCGCAGTGCCAGTGATGCGTTCGGCATGGTTCAGCTTGCGTTATCCGAGTCTGCACGGCATCACCGACCAATTGATCGCGCTGGCGATGCTTGGCGCTTGGGCAACCGGTGACCTGCTCACCGCTGCGCTGCTGCCGATCATCATGATCTTCGGCCATGTGCTGGAGGAGCGCAGCGTGATTGGCTCGCAGGAGGCGATTCACGCGTTGGGTCAACTTACTCGCAGCCATGCACGGAAAATCCAGGCGGACGGCACTGTGATCGAAGTCGATAACGGCACGCTCAAGGCGGGTGACTCCGTTGAAGTCCGCGCTGGTGATCGGGTGCCGGCAGACGGGCGGGTGTTGTCCGGCCAGGCCAGCCTCGACACAGCGTCGATCACCGGTGAGTCGGTGCCGGTGGAGGCGGGCGTCGGAATGACCGTGTTTGGCGGGGCGATCAACCTCGATGGTTTGCTGCGTATTGAAGTGACCCGCACCGGCGATGAATCGACCCTGGGCAAGGTCATCGCGCTGATGCAGAACGCCGAGCGTTCCAAACCACCGATCACCCGGCTGCTGGAACGTTACGCTGGCAGCTACATGGTGCTGGTGTTGCTGCTGGCGGCGGTGACCTGGTTTGTCACCAACGATGCGCAGGCAATGTTGGCGGTGCTGGTCGCAGCCTGTCCTTGCGCGCTGGTGTTGTCGGCACCGGCCACGGCGATTGCCGGTGTGGCGGTCGCGGCGCGGCACGGGATTCTGATCCGCAGTTCGGCCTTCCTTGAAGAGTTGGCTGACCTCACGTCCCTGGTGGTCGACAAGACCGGCACGCTCACCTACGGCACGTTGCGTTTGCAGTCGATCAACAGCGCGCAGGCGGATCACGATTCCGTGATGGCGCTGGCTGCCAGTCTTGGCGCTGCCAGCAGTCACCCGGTCAGTCGTGCACTGGCGGGTCTGGTTCATGCAGACAACGTGCTGGTACTGACCGACATTCACGAACGACAAGGTTTGGGTGTGGTCGCCAAGACGGAGCAGGGTGAAGCGGCACTCGGTCGCCCGGAGCTGTTTGCGCAACTGGGCATCCCGACCACATCGGTTCCCGATCACGACGGCCCGATCGCCGGCTTGGCCTTGAATGGTGAGTTTCTCGCCTGGTTGTTACTGGCTGACAGCGTCAAACCGGAAGCACGCTTCGCCTTGAGCGAACTGCGCGAATTGGGCCTCGGTCGGCAACTGTTGCTGACCGGCGACCGTCAGAGCGTGGCGCAAACCCTGGCGCGGGATGTCGGCCTGCATGAAGTCGAAGCCCAAGCCTTGCCCGAAGACAAACTCAATCGAGTGTTGAAGGAAATCGACAACGGTTTCCGGCCGATGGTGGTCGGCGACGGCATCAACGATTCGCTGGCACTCAAGGCCGGGGTGGTGGGGGTTGCGATGGGGGCGGGCGGTGCGGACATCGCATTGGCGTCCGCCGACATCGTGCTGATCGGCAGTGATCTGCGCCGTCTCGGCACTTGTGTGCGCCTGAGCCGCCAATGTCGGCGCACGCTGCAGGTAAACGTGATCATCGGTCTGGGCTGGACGCTGGCCATCGTCGTGTTCGCCGCGTTCGGCTGGCTAGG
The DNA here is from genome assembly GCF_014863605.1 of Pseudomonas allokribbensis. Classification (NCBI taxonomy): domain Bacteria; kingdom Pseudomonadati; phylum Pseudomonadota; class Gammaproteobacteria; order Pseudomonadales; family Pseudomonadaceae; genus Pseudomonas; species Pseudomonas allokribbensis. Next base: position 6,502,705 of record NZ_CP062252.1, on the reverse strand, counting down.
TGCCGCCGGGGCGATGATCGCTGCGCTGCTACACAACCTCAGCACATTGCTGGTGTTGGGCAATGCCGGTCGCTTGTTGCGCTTCCAGGAGCCGCTGTTGAAGCTGAACGAGCAGAATTGATCATTTTTCGAACTGTGCGCCGGTCTTGAAGTCTTCAGAGAAGGCGCACTGGAGCACGGAGATCGGTGCCGTTGCAGCCACGTTGGCTGATAGGTGGCGACTATCGAATCGATAGCCTGCTAATTTTCAAGGATGGTCTACCCTCAGATCAGACGTCTGAAACCAGGGGGATATTCCATGCTCGCGCAACTTCCACCGGCCTTACAGAATCTGCAGCTTCCGCTTCGCCTGCGACTCTGGGACGGCCATGAATTCAATTTGGGCCCGACGCCCAGCGTCACCATCGTGGTCAAGGACCCGTTGATGGTGTCTCAATTGACCCATCCAAGTCTCGACGCGCTGGGGGCGGCGTTCGTTGAGGGCAAGCTCGAACTCGAGGGCTCGATCAGCGAGGTCATCCGGGTCTGCGATGAATTGAGCAACGCGTTGCTCGACGAGGACGAAGACAGTCAGCCGGTGCGAACCGTGCACGACAAGGAAACCGACGCCAAAGCCATTTCCTACCACTACGACCTGTCCAACGCGTTCTATCAGCTGTGGCTGGACAGCGACATGGCGTATTCCTGCGCCTATTTCGAAACCGGCAGCGAAACCCTGGAGCAGGCCCAGCAGGCGAAGTTCCGGCACCTGTGTCGCAAGCTGCGCCTGCAACCGGGTGACTACTTGCTGGATGTGGGTTGCGGTTGGGGCGGTCTGGCGCGTTACGCCGCCCGTGAGTTCGGTGCCAAAGTCTTCGGTATCACCCTGAGCAAGGAGCAACTGGCGCTGGCTCGGGAGCGCGTCAAAGCCGAAGGCCTGGAAGATCAGATCGAACTGCAACTGCTCGATTACCGCGATCTGCCGCAGGACGGGCGTTTCGACAAAGTGGTGAGCGTCGGCATGTTTGAGCACGTGGGTCACGCCAACCTGGCCGAGTACTGCAAAACCCTGTTCGGCGCGGTGAAAGAGGGCGGTCTGGTGATGAACCACGGCATCACCGCCAAGCACACCGATGGCCGTCCGGTGGGACGCGGTGCTGGCGACTTCATCGAAAAATATGTGTTCCCCAATGGCGAGCTGCCACACCTGGCGATGATCTCGGCCGAGATCAGCGAGGCCGGTCTGGAGGTCGTCGATGTCGAAAGCCTGCGTCTGCATTACGCGCGCACGCTGGACCATTGGAGCGAGCGGCTGGAGGACAACCTCGAAGCGGCCGGCAAACTGGTGCCGGATCAGGCCCTGCGTATCTGGCGCCTGTACCTGGCCGGTTGCGCCTACGCGTTTGCCCGGGGCTGGATCAATTTGCACCAGATTCTCGCGGTGAAGGCCCACCCCGATGGCAGCCATGAACTGCCGTGGACCCGCGACGACATCTATAACCCTTGAGCTAGAGAATCGGTGAAATCAGCCGGGCGATCCGCATGCCGAGTTGTTGCAGGCGGTGGATCTCCCGGCCTTCTTCCTTGGCGATTTCGTAGGCCTGGGCAAAGTCCTCATTGAGCATCTGTTCCACGTGGCCGGCGAATTCGCTATCGACCGTCAGCAACATCACTTCGAAATTCAACCGGAACGAACGGTTGTCCAGATTGGCGCTGCCGATGGCGCTGATTTCGCTGTCGACCAACACCACTTTCTGATGCAGGAAACCCGGTTCGTAGCGGAACACCCGCACCCCGGCGCGCACCGCTTCGAACGCGTAAAGGCTCGATGCTGCGTAAACGATGCGGTGATCGGGGCGCGAAGGCAGCAGTAATCGCACATCGACACCGCGCAGCACCGCGAGGCGCAATGCGGCGAAAACCGCTTCGTCGGGGATGAAGTAAGGGCTGGTGATCCACACACGTTCAGTCGCGGCATGGATGGCTTCGACGAAGAACAGCGAACAGGTTTCGTAGGCATCCGCCGGGCCGCTGGCCAGCAGTTGGCAGAGCACGCCGTCTTCCGGATAGACGTCCGGCAGGATCAGCGGCGGCAGCGTACGCGCGGCCCAGAACCAGTCTTCGGCAAATGACTCCTGCATGCAAGCGACCACCGGGCCGCGCACCTGAACGTGGGTGTCGCGCCATGGTGCCAGGGGTGGTTTTTCGCCCATGTATTCGTCGCCGACGTTATGCCCGCCAACGAAGCCGATCATTCCGTCGACCACGACGATCTTGCGATGGTTGCGGAAATTCACCTGGAAGCGATTGAGCCAGCCGCTGCGGGTAGCGAACGCTTTAACTTCGACTCCGCCATCGCGCAGGGCCTGCACATAACTGTGGGGCAGGGCGTGGCTGCCGATGCGGTCGTACAGCAGATGAATCGCAACGCCTTCTGCGGCTTTCTTCAGCAGCAGTTCGCGCAGGCGCTGGCCGAGGTGATCGTCGTGAATGATGAAAAACTGAATCAGCACGGCTTCCCGAGCCTGGTCGATTGCGTGGAAAATCGCGTCGAACGTGGCGGTGCCGTTGATCAGCAATCGCACTTCATTGTTGGCCAGGCACGGCATGCGGCCCAGCTTCGGCATCGCCCGTAGTGAGTCGTAGGCATTCGAGGCGCGAGCGGTCAGGGCTTCCTCTACCCACGGCCGCCAGTTGAGTTCGGAAACGGCCTGACGCATCTGTTCGTTGGCCTGACGCCGGGCCTTGATATAACCGTCGAAGGTGCTGCGACCGAACACCAGGTAGGGAATGAGGGTGAGATAGGGAATGAAGATCAGCGACAGCGCCCAGGCGATCGAGCCTTGCGCGGTACGGACGGTCAACACCGCATGGATGGCGGCAATCGTGCCCAGGCTATGTATCAGAGCGATCAGATAACCGAAGATGTGCGGTCCAAAATAATCCATGGGGCAACCTTGCTCCTGAAGATTCAATGCTTAACAGACCATGTTCCTTTGCGGTTGTCGCTATTTTCTTTTTAGCCATGAAAGCAGGCCATGAACCGAAACAAGCGGCCGGCGTCTAACGGCCACTACTGATCAGGAGTTTTTCAATGAACGTTCGTCTGCTGGGTTTGGCGCTGGGTCTGGGGTTGGCCTTGCCGTTGGTTGCTCAGGCGCAAATGCTGCAGCCGGGGTTGTGGGAAATGACGTCGAGCAACGTAAAGGTCGATGATCAGGCCATGGACGTGCAATCGATCCTCGGCCAGATTCAGGGCCAGATCTCCCCGCAACAGCGGGCGGCGCTGGAGAAGCAAGGGATCAACATCGGTGGCAAAGGCATCCGTGCCTGCCTGACACCGCAGCAAGTGGCGACCAATGATATTCCGCTGGCAGACCCGCAGTCGGGCTGCAAACAGCAGATCACCGAGCGCAACGGCAACCAATGGAAATTCCGTTTCAGTTGCCCGCGAGCCTCGGGCACCGGTGTGGCGACGTTCGTCAGCGATCGTGAGTTCACCACCATCGCCAACGGCACGTTCAATGCCATCGGGATCAACCAGAAGGGCAGTCTGGAAACCCGCGCCGTGTGGTTGGGCCAGGATTGCGGCACCGTCAAACCAAGAGCCTGAAAATCGAACCGCCCCCACAACAGTGTGGGGGCGGTTTTTTCTAGCGCATGAACCGTAACGGCAATCCCTGACACCCGTCATGCAGCCGATTGTCGTTCCACGCAACCTGTCCCGACACCAGCGTCGTACTCACCCGATGGCGAAAGCTTCGGCGAGCAAACGGCGTCCATCCGCACTGTGACAGGATCGGTTGTCGTGATACCGCGACACCCTCGGGCTCTGGCTGAATCAATACCAGATCCGCCCAATAACCTTCCCTCAAATAACCGCGATCCGGAATGGCAAACAGGTCGGCCACCCGGTGGCTGGTCTTCGCTACCAGCGTGGTGATCGGCAGCACGCCATCCGCTACCAGTTCCAACAACGCCGGCAACGCATGTTGCACCAGAGGCAGGCCGGACGGTGCCTGGGCATACGACAGCTGTTTCTCCGCCCAGGTATGCGGGGCGTGGTCGCTGCCGATCACATCCAGTCGATTGCTCGACAAGGCCAGACGCAGCGCATCGCGATCAGCCTGGCTTTTGATCGCCGGGTTGCATTTGATCTGGTTGCCGAAGTCCGGATAGTCGCGATCATCGAACAGCAGGTGATGCAGGCAAACCTCCGCCGTGATGCGTTTATGCGCCAGAGGTTTGTCCTCGAACAGTTGCAGTTCCCGGGCGGTGGTCAGGTGCAGCACGTGCAGGCGAGTGCCATGGCGTTTGGCGAGATCCACCGCCAGCGAAGAGGAGCGATAGCAGGCCTCGGCATTACGGATCAGCGCATGGGCGTCGGGAGGGAGATGATCGCCGAACTGCTCGCGCAATCTGGCGGTGTTGGCCTCGATGCACGGCGTGTGTTCGCAATGGGCCAGCAGGATCGTCGGCACCTCGGCGAACAATCGCTCCAGCGTTTTGGGGTCATCAACCAGCATGTTGCCGGTCGATGCCCCCATGAACACTTTGACCCCGGCCACTTCACTGGGATTGAGCGCCGCGACGGTGTCCAGGTTGTCGTGACTGACGCCGAAGTGAAAGCCGTAGTTGGCCACCGAGTTGATCGCCGCTCGACGCTTTTTGTCGGCCAGCGCTTCGAGGGTGAGGGTGGTCGGGTTGGTGTTGGGCATGTCCATGAAACTGGTGATGCCACCGGCCACGGCTGCGCGGGATTCGGTGTAGATGCTGCCTTTGGTTGGCGAGCCCGGCTCACGGAAATGCACCTGGTCGTCGATCATTCCCGGCAACAGCCATTGGCCGTTGGCGTCGATTTCCAGTGTGGCGTTTTCTCCGAAGATGCTGCGGCCGATCTTGACGATGCGACCGTGGCTGACCAGCAGATCGGCGTAGAACTCATGCCCGTCATCAACCAGGCGCGCATTGCGAATCAGCACACTGTTCATGGTTCAGAACTCGTTCTGCAGGGCTTTGTAGCCGCGCACCAGATCGACGTTGGTGCGCGCCACGTCTTCGGAAAACTCCGAAGCGCTGACGCTCACCGGCGGGAATTGCGAAAGGTCGGTGTTCGGGCCGATGCGGGTGGTGGAGGGCACGTAGAACGCATCCGGCAGATCCCGGCCATCGACCACCGAGTTGTGCCGCACCACGCAACCGTTGCCGACCACGCAGTTGAACAGCACGCTGTTGAAGCCGATGAACACCCGGTCGCCGACCTTGCATGGCCCATGCACGATCGAGCGGTGGGCGATGGAGCTGAACTCACCGATGGTCACCGCCGCGCCGGATTTGGAGTGGATCACTACGCCATCCTGGATGTTCGAGTTGGCGCCGATGGTGATCGGCTCCATCTCGCCCGAAGCGTCTACTTCATCGGCGCGAATGACGGCGTAGGGACCGACGAACACGTTTTCGCCGATCACCACTTTGCCGCAGATGATCGCGGTTTTATCGACGTAGGCAGACTCGGCAATTTGCGGCAGATCGCCGGAAGGATTTTTGCGGATCATGGTTGGCTCAGGGCGTCGTAAAGGGTGTTGAGGTTGTATTCGAAGAGGCCGGTGAACGTGCTGGCCGGACCCGACGCGGCGAGGGCATCGGAGTACAGCGTGCCGCCGATGTGTGCGCCGCTTTCATCGGCAATCTGTTTGAGCAGGCGGGCGTCCTTGATGTTTTCCATGAACACCGCTTTGACCTTGGCCTGGCGGATCTGGGTGATCAGTGCAGCGACTTCGGCGGCGGAAGGCTCGCGCTCGGTGGACAGACCTTGCGGCGCCATGAAGTCGATCCCGTAGGCTTGCCCGAGGTAACCGAAGGCGTCGTGGCTGGTGACGATCTTGCGGTTGCCCGGCGGCAGGGAGCCGAGCTTGGCCTTGGCTTCGGCGAGGAGGGCGTAGATCTGTTTCAGGTAGGCCTTGCTGTTGCGTTCGTAGTCGGCTTTGTTCGCTGGGTCGGCGGCGATCAGTGCCTTGGTGATGTTGGCGACATACAGCTCGGTGTTGGCCAGGTTGTGCCAGGCGTGAGGGTCGGGAACGGTTTCGCCATCTTCATCCAGAGAGCGGGGAATCACGCCGTGGCTGGCGCTGATGACGGTGGCTTTGGTGTCGGTGCTGGTCACCAGCCGATCCAGCCAGGGTTCAAAACCCAGCCCGTTCTTGACGATCAGTTTGGCTTTCAGAAGTGCCTTGGCATCGTCCGGCGTCGGTTCGTAGGTGTGGGCGTCGGCGTCCGGGCCGACCATGTTGGTGATCTGGATATGCTCGCCGCCGACCTGATGCACCATGTCGGCAAGGATGCTGAAACTGGTGACCACCGGCAGTTTCTCCGCCGCCGACAATGACATCGACAGCATCAGGCTGAACAACACAAGTAGAGCGCGCATCGGGAAACACCTCATTGGGATGTGAGCAAGGGCGGGCGGCGCAGCAGGCCGTGTACCGGCCCGAGCACGACGGACAACAGGTAACCGATGCCCGCGACCAGCACGATGGCCGGACCGCTGGGCAGCGAGTAGTAGAACGACAGCAACAGACCGAGCCACACCGACAGGCAACCGATGACTGCGGCGATGGCGATCAGGATTGGCAGGCGCCGGCTCCAGAAGCGTGAAGCGGCGGCGGGCAGCATCATCAGTCCGACTACCATCAGCGCACCGATGGCCTGAAAACCGATGACCAGGTTGAGCACCACCAGAGTCAGGAACACGCCGTGGGCGATCGGGCCGAGTCGGCTGACGGTGCGCAGGAACAGTGGATCGAGAGTGTCGAGCAGAAGCGGGCGGTAGATCAGCGCCATGGCAATCAGACTCAGCAGCGAAACGCCCAACATGCCGTTGAGGGTCGGTCCGTCGACCGCCAGTGCCGAGCCGAACAGCAAGTGCAGCAGGTCGAGACGTTTGCCGGCGATACCCAGAATCAACACGCCGCTGGCCAGGGAGATCGGGTAGATGGCCGCGAGGCTGGCATCCTCGCGCAGGCCTGTGCGACGGGTGATCCACGCGGCGAGTCCGGCCATGCTCAGGCCGGCACCGAGGCCGCCGAGGGTCAGCGCGGGAAGACTCAGGCCGGCAAACCAGAAGCCGAGCGCGGCACCGGGAAGGATGCCGTGGGCGACGGCATCGCCGATCAGGCTCATGCGTCGCAGGATCAGGAACACGCCCAATGGCGCAGTGCTGCACGCCAGCAGCAAACCGCCGAGCAGTGCTCGGCGCATGAACACGAACTCAAGGAACGGTTGCCAGAAATGCGCGGCGGCGTGCATCAGGCCACCTGTACATTGGGTGTTTGCTGGATCAGTTCGACACTGGGACCGAACACGCAGCCGCTGTGTTTGATCAGCAGCGTTTGTGGAATGTGTTGGCGGACAGCGGCGAGGTCGTGGCCCACCATGACCAGTGTCCGGCCTTGCGCATGCCAGGTATGCAGGTGTTGCCAGAGCAATGCCTGACCCAGTTCATCGAGAGCGGCATGGGGTTCGTCGAGCAGCAGCAAAGGCGTGTCGGCGAGACTCAGGCGAGCGAGCAGGGCGCGTTGCAGTTCACCGCCGGAGAGGGCCATCAACGGGCGCTGTTCAAGGCCACTCAAGTGCCAATCTTCAAGTGCCTGGGTGAGGCGTTGTGCGCGCAATTGCGTTGACAGTCGACGCCCCCAGAAACCGGCGGCTACCAATTCCTGAAGACTGATCGGGAATTGTCGGTCCAGGTGCTGTTGCTGAGGGAGGAATGACAAGCCGCTTTGGCGAGGGACGCCTAATGCAACGGCGCCGGCCAAAGGTCTCTGCAGTCCGGCGATGACTTTCAGCAGGCTGCTTTTGCCGCTGCCGTTGACACCGATGATGGCGGTCAGGCTGCCGCGTTCCAATTGAAGGCTCAGGGGTGGAGTGAGGGGTTGGCCGGGTGATCCCCAACTCAAGGACTGGAATCGAATCATGCGGTCTCCCGGCGCCAGTGACTTTCGGCGACCGCATCGTGGGCGTGGAGGCTTTCGGCGTGGATCACGCATAGGTGGAATTCGCGGATGCCGGGTGAGCGACGCAGCGCCAGATTCAGGCGGCGCGCGGCGTCTTCGCAGAACATCAGGTTCTGGCCATTGGCGAGGGCGAAGGCTTGTTCGTCGGCGCGTTTCACTGCGGTTTGCACGGCGGTGCCGAGGGCCGCTTCGGCATCGTTGATGGTCGAGGTCAGCGGCAAACCATCGACGAATTCATCCAGGTGCAGATGCAGTTGTGCGGTGCTGCGTTGGCTGTGGGGTGTTGCGACGATCCCCTGTGTCGAGCCCAGCCAGGCCAGAACCTCGGCATGTTGCAACGGCTTGTTGGCGAAATCGTCGACGAATTGCTGCTGGATCAATTGCCTCGCCAGAGCGGCAGAGCAGGGGCAAGTCGAGGAATAGGCCACCTCGATTTTCAGTTCCACGTGGAACACTGTGTTTTTCAGAGTGGCTGCAATGGTCACCGGATAGGTTTTCCATCCTGCCAATGGGCTGACCAATGCGGGCCTTCTGAGCAGCAAATCCGTATGGATATTCAAATAGGCGCTGTTGGCCAGGCCTTCATGGCTGTCGAGAAAACGCTGCAAAACCTGGTGCAGAAGTGCGGGAGTGAGGTTCTGTTGTTCCAGCCTTTCCAGCGCCAGATACAACCGTGACATGTGAATGCCACGGGCTTCGCCGTCATCGAGGCTGACACCCGCATCGGCTTTTGCTGCCAGGCGTTGGCCCTCGATAAAGACAGGTAGAGCGATGCCACGCATTCCCACCCAATCAAGCGGCAAAGCTTGGCGGGCAGCTTGCGCGGCGATATCCGGCAGCGTCAGCGCATTCATGTTCAGTACCATCGTGTTGATTGAATTTGATGTTACATTATAACAATTCAAATCACGATGCCTTTTTCATGAACGGGCTTTCATATGCACAGACGCCATTTGCTTAACCTGATGTTGGCCAGCGCTGCTTTGGCTTTTCCTTTCAGTGTCAGCGCCACACAAATTCGCGATGCACGCCTCTGGCGTTCGGATGACAAGCTTCGGTTGGTCTTCGATTTGAGCGGGCCAGTGAGCTACAAGACGTTCACACTGAGTGCACCAGATCGTCTGATCATCGACCTGAGTGGTGCCAGTTTGAGTGGCGATTTCAGTCAATTGGCGCTCAGCGAAACGGTTATTCGCAGCATCCGCTCCGGGCACTTTGGTAAGGGTGATACCCGAATCGTTCTGGATTTGAGTGGTCCGGTTCAGCTCAATACCTTCTTGCTGGCGCCTCAGGATGGGCAGGGGCATCGCCTGGTTCTGGATCTTTTGAGCGATTCAAAAGTGGCAACGCCGAGCGTTCCACGTGAAACACCCGGGAAAACCAATCATCCAAAACGAGACATTATTGTCGTGGTCGACCCTGGTCATGGCGGTAAAGACCCTGGTGCAGTCGGTGCAAAAGGCGAGCGAGAAAAGGACGTTGTGCTCTCGATTTCACAGCTGCTGGCACGGCGGTTGAAGCGGGAAAAAGGTTTCGATGTGAAGCTTGTACGCAATGACGACTTCTTTGTGCCGCTGCGCAAGCGCGTTGATATTGCCCGTCAGCACAAGGCCGATATGTTCATTTCGGTGCACGCGGATGCCGCACCGCGCCTGACCGCTTCTGGCGCATCTGTGTATTGCTTGTCTGAAGGTGGCGCGACGTCGGCCACTGCGCGCTTCATGGCGCAGCGGGAAAACGGCGCAGATCTGCTCGGTGCAACCAGCCTGCTGAATCTGAAGGACAAGGACCCGATGCTCGCCGGGGTCATCCTCGATATGTCGATGAACGCCACGATCGCCGCCAGTTTGCAGTTGGGCAGCACGGTGTTGGGGAGTCTGGCGGGCATCACCACGCTGCATCAAAAGCGTGTGGAACAAGCAGGATTTGCGGTGCTGAAGTCACCCGATGTGCCGTCGATTTTGGTGGAAACCGGGTTCATTTCTAACGCGCGGGACAGTCAGCGGCTGGTCACGGCACGCCATCAGCAAGCGGTGGCTGATGGATTGTTTGAAGGGTTGCAGCGCTATTTCCAGAAAAACCCACCGACCGACAGCTATATCGCCTGGCAGCAGGAGCAGCAACAAGCGCGTGTCTAGCAGCCTGTGAGTCGGCTGCAGGTGAACTTCCCGGTGCTTCCGCCGGAGCTGGAGAAGCGGTTGATCGTCGTCCAGCCCACCCGGCGGTTGTAGCCGACCCAGGCTTCGCCGTCGGAAGCGATCCCGGTGAAGAACGTCAGTTGCCCGTAAATGCTGTTGGTTTGCGCCCAGTAACGTTGGCCAATCTTCTCGAAACCCCGCAAATAAATCGTCTTGCCGGCGGTGTTGACGCTATAGGCGTTGCCATTGGCATCGACACACGCCAGCAGGTTAGCGCTGCGCGTGCAGGTAGCGAGCCCCGGGACTTGTGCCCATACGTCGAAGGCCAGCAAGGCGAGACCGAGGAGTGAGCATTTCAGCGCAGTTTCATGAGACGGCTCAAGGGCGAAGTGTTTCCAGCTTCCAGCCCTTTGTCATTTCCGGCAAGAAGAAAGTGGATCTTTAATATTGTTATACTATAACATAAATTCAATCGGGCTTTCCGTGGCTCCTGTATTCAAGCGTCTGCTTCTCTGACGGTCTCGTCGAAGCCCAAGAACGCCTGCCGCCGAGAGCGTTTCCTGCGTTTAGCTACCGTTTGATGAGGTTTACCCCATGTCTTCCCCGCTTCCCGTGACCGTTTTATCCGGCTTTCTTGGCGCCGGAAAAAGTACACTTTTGAATTACGTACTACGTAACAGAGACGATCTGCGTGTGGCGGTGATCGTCAATGATATGAGCGAAATCAACATTGATGGCAGCGAAGTTCAGCGTGATGTCGACCTGAACCGCGCAGAAGAAAAACTCGTGGAAATGAGCAACGGCTGTATCTGCTGTACGTTACGCGAAGACCTTCTGGAGGAGGTCGCCAAACTGGCCCGGGAAGGTCGATTCGATTATCTGCTGATCGAATCCACCGGCATTTCCGAGCCACTGCCGATTGCCGAGACCTTCACCTTCCGCGACGAGCAGGGCCAAAGCCTCGCGGACATCGCTCGCCTCGACACTATGGTCACTGTCGTCGACGGCCTGAATTTCCTGCCTGATTTCCAGGCCGCCGAAAGCCTGGCCTCCCGTGGCGAAATTCTTGGAGAAGAAGATGAGCGTTCGATCACCGATCTGTTGATCGAACAGATCGAGTTCGCCGACGTTCTGTTGATCAGCAAGATCGATCTGATCAGCAGCAGCGAACGGGAAGAGCTGATGGCGATCCTCAAGCGGCTCAACGCTAACGCCGAAATCATCCCGATGGTGATGGGCGAAGTGCCGCTCGAGAAGATCCTCAACACCCACCGCTTCGACTTCGACAGGGCTGCAACGGCCCCGGGCTGGCTACGGGAATTGCGTGGCGAGCATGTGCCGGAAACCGAGGAATACGGCATCGCGTCCACGGCTTACCGCGCGCGTCGACCCTTTCATCCTCAGCGTTTTTTCGACTTCATCGATCGGCCCTGGCTGAACGGCAAGCTGCTGCGCTCGAAAGGTTTCTTCTGGCTTGCGAGCAAACCCACGGATGCCGGCAGCTGGTCCCAGGCGGGCGGTTTGATGCGCCACGGTTTCGCCGGGCGCTGGTGGCGCTTCGTGCCAAAGAATCAGTGGCCACAGGATCAGGAAAGCACCGCTGCAATCATGGAAAACTGGACCGCCAGCGTAGGAGACTGTCGTCAGGAGTTGGTGTTTATCGGCCAGAACATCGATTTCGCACAACTCAAGTCAGCCCTGGATGACTGCCTGCTCACCGATGCCGAGATGGCGCTCGGTGTTGAAGGATGGCGATTACTGGCCGATCCGTTCGGCCCTTGGCATGACGAGGCCGCGTGATGCTTGCCCTCAAACCGTTGCAAAACAGAACGCGTCAGCAAGTCCTCGGCCCGACCCCACAAGCGCTGGCGAGCATCCTGGAAGATGAAATCAACCTTGCCGTCTGGCAGCGGCAGCTTCCGCTGCATGTCGCCGATTTCGCGAGATTGTTGCTGTCATTGGATGAGCCCTACGCCGAAGCGCTGAGCCTCGAATTACACGACGAAGACACCGAACCGGACCTCACTGGCCTGGCCAGTGGATTCCGTGATCTGGAAGGCTACGAAGGTTTTATCGCCGACCTGAAATGGCTGGTCGGCGCCTTCGCCTGCCTGCTCGGGGCACGGCGGATCGGCCTGCGCTTGCGTGTGCTGGACAAGGCGATGTGCCCGCGTTTTCACGTTGATCATGTGCCTGTCCGGCTGATTACCACCTACGCCGGTATTGGCAGCGAGTGGCTGAAGGAAGGGGAAATGGATCGCCGGCAACTGGGAAAACCACTCGCCGAACCGCAGGAAAAATCGCGGATTCAGCAACTGGTCAGCGGCGAAGTGGCGCTGCTCAAAGGAGAAAAGTGGCACGGCAACGAAGGTTTCGGCCTGATCCATCGTTCTCCGCAATCGGCTTCGGGTGAACGGCGTCTGATGCTGACCCTCGACTGGCTGGGCTGATGCCTCAAGGCTTGAGCCAGTTGCCCTGGCTCTGGCTTTCGCAGTACGGCTTCAAATAGGCCGCATCGGTGGGCACGCCGTAATAGTGGATATCCTGGCGATAAGGCATATTGGCGACTTGCGCGTTGCTGCACACGCCAAAAGCCCCGGTTGGGCACTGATCGACGTACTGCACGTCGACTGTCTGCCCCGCCAGAGTGGGTTTGCAGAAGCCGTCATTGAACAGTTTCTCCGGGATGTTGCGGTTCTGCTGGCAGACCTTCACGTCGAGGCGTTCCGCCTGGCTGTGCACCACACAGGCCTGGGCCAGTGCTTCGCCCGACACCAACGCCAACAGCAACGACCATCCCATCCACCGCATTCCCGACCTCCAGAAAACCTTGATCATGTTGCAGAACATTCCCACCCACGTCATCGCAGGCCCCTTGGGCGCCGGCAAGACCAGCCTGATCCGCCAGCTCATGGCGCAGCGACCGGCCGGTGAGCGCTGGGCGGTGCTGATCAACGAGTTCGGCCAGATCGGCCTCGACGCTGCGCTGTTGACCCGGGACGCCGATGGTATCGCACTGGGCGAAGTGGCCGGGGGCTGTTTGTGTTGCGTGAACAGTGCGCCGTTTCAGATCGGGCTGGGACGTTTATTGCGCAAGTCTCAGCCGGATCGCCTGTTCATCGAGCCTTCCGGATTGGGGCATCCGGTGCAGTTGCTGCAACAACTGAGCGAGGCGCCATGGCAAGGCGTTCTCGCCGTTCAGCCCTGCGTTCTGGTGCTGGACGCCCAGGCACTGGTGGCGGGCAAGACACTGCCTCCGGCTCAACAGGAGGCGATCCCGAATGCCGGCCTGCTGGTGTTGAACAAGGCAGAAAGCCTCGATGAATCCGAGCGTGAGCTGATCGTCCGCCAGCTACCGCCGGTCAGGCTGATCTGGACACAACAGGCGTCGTTGCCCCTGAGCGAATTACCGGGTGTGACAGCTCAAGCGCAAGCGGGTGTGGATAAGTTGATCGTGCCCAAGGGGCTGGCGCAGATGCCGGCCGTCTGGAGCGATCCGGCTTTACCGATTTGCCTGAGTCAGGCGCAGGAGGGCGGTTGGAGCATCGGCTGGCGCTGGCACCCAAGCCAGACGTTTGACGTGATTCGCATCACTCAGTGGCTGGAATCTCTGCACTGGCGCCGGGCGAAGCTGGTTATCCACAGCCAGGACGACTGGCGGTCAGCCAATGCGCTGGATAACACCAAACTGGACTGGCAGCCTAGTGAGTGGCGCAAGGATTCACGGATCGAGCTGATTTTCGACCAGCCGCAGGCGATCGACGAGTTGCAGGCAGGATTGGCCGGCTGTCGGATTCAAGCGGCCTGACTCAAGGCTTCCACTTGGTGTGTTCCTGGCGCCACTGGCTCAGCTCGATCACTTGCGCGGTCGGCTTGGCCACTTCCACCACCGGTGGGGTGTCGTCGAACGGTGCCGGGTAGGGCGCCAGTTCGATCTGAGCGCTGTGGGGGCCGAACTGGGTGATGGTACCGTTGTGACGGGTTTCGCCGGTCACGGTGAACTCGAAGTTGTAGACCCGGGCCAGACGTCGACGGCCACTGGCATCCTTGATGAAACCGATCTTCTTCAGCGCCACGTTGCCGTCGAGCAGTTCGACGCCGACATTCACGCAATGCTGCTTGACCCGTTCCAGCGCCCGCTCACGCAGGCCGTGGTTGTGCCACAGCCACGCGCCGGCAACGGCGAACAGCATCAGCACGAAAATGTTTTCCAGGGTCAGCATCAACAAGAAACTCCAAAAGTTGGCATCAGCTTAACTGCGTCGCCGGTCTGTCGTACAGGCTGCGTTTCGTCGCATACTGCGCGGCTTGAATTTCAATCGTTTTACGGAAAAACCCGAATGAAACGTACGCCTCATCTGCTCGCCATCCAGTCCCATGTGGTGTTCGGCCACGCCGGCAACAGCGCTGCGGTTTTTCCGATGCAGCGGGTCGGGGTCAATGTCTGGCCGCTCAACACCGTGCAGTTTTCCAACCACACCCAATACGGCCAGTGGGCCGGGGAAGTGCTGGCACCGCAGCGGATCCCGGAACTGGTTGAAGGTATCGCCGCCATCGGTGAATTGGGCAATTGCGACGCGGTGCTGTCCGGTTATCTCGGCAGTGCGGCGCAGGGCCGGGCGATTCTCAGTGGCATCGAGCGGATCAAAGCGGTCAATCCGAAAGCCCTGTACCTGTGCGACCCGGTGATGGGTCATCCGGAGAAAGGTTGCAGCGTGCCGGCCGAAGTCAGCGACTTCCTGCTCGACGAAGCCGCAGCGGTGGCTGACTTCATGTGCCCGAACCAGCTCGAGCTGGACAGCTTCTCCGGGCGCAAGCCGCAGTCGCTGTTCGATTGCCTGGCGATGGCGCGCGCGCTGCTGGCGCGCGGGCCGAAAGCGGTGCTGGTCAAGCATCTGGATTACCCGGGGAAACCGGCGGATGGCTTCGAGATGCTGCTGGTGACGGCCGAGGGCAGTTGGCACCTGCGTCGTCCGCTTCTGGCGTTCCCACGTCAGCCGGTCGGTGTGGGCGATCTGACGTCCGGCCTGTTCCTGGCGCGGGTGCTGCTCGGCGACAGTCTGGTGGCGGCGTTTGAATTCACCGCAGCGGCGGTGCATGAAGTGCTGCTGGAAACCCAGGCCTGCGCCAGCTATGAACTGCAACTGGTGCGGGCGCAGGACCGGATCGCTCATCCGCGGGTGAAGTTCGAGGCGACGGCGATCAGCCTCTGATCATTGCAGCGCTCGCAGGCATGGCCTGCGAGCGCTCTGTCACTCAGGCGTCGCCCTTGATTTCCTGATAGCGCTTTTCCAGCTCCTGGCGAATCTGCCGGCGTTGCTGGGCCTGCATGTAACGACGTTTGTCTTCGCTGTTCTGCGGTTGCAGCGGCGGCACGGCGGCCGGTTTGCGCTGATCGTCCACCGCAACCATGGTGAAGAAGCAGCTGTTGGTGTGGCGCACCGAGCGCTCGCGAATGTTCTCGGTGACCACTTTGATGCCGACTTCCATCGAGGTGTTGCCGGTGTAGTTGACCGACGCCAGGAAGGTCACCAGTTCGCCGACATGGATCGGCTCGCGGAAAATCACCTGATCCACCGACAGGGTCACCACGTAGCGGCCGGCGTAGCGGCTCGCGCAGGCGTAGGCCACTTCGTCGAGGTATTTGAGCAGGGTGCCGCCGTGGACATTGCCAGAGAAGTTGGCCATGTCGGGGGTCATCAGTACCGTCATCGACAGCTGGGCGTTTCCGGGTTCCATAACGTTCTCACGGGTCAAGGCAGGGTTGCTGGAAGAAGCACCTCTGCGGGTGCCTGGTCGCTTTTCAAAACCACCGTTATCGGGACGCCGGGCAACTGGCCGCCGTCACGCCCGGATCGATCTGTTTCCATATATTGCACCGCCTTTCAGCCGGAAGTCGCGGTGTTACCCTGCAAAAGCCCACCCCAAGGGCGATTCCTACATCTAAAGCGGATTTTTACTCAGCTCGCCCAGACGTTTTCAGACGCCTGCCGCGAGCATCGTCATTCAAGGAGCCCACGCCATGCATGCCATCAGCTTTATTCAGGATCTGGCGGTGATCATGCTGGTCGCAGGCGTGGTGACTGTGCTGTTCCACCGTTTCAAACAGCCGGTAGTGCTCGGCTATATCGTCGCCGGCTTCATCATCGGCCCGCACACGCCGCCGTTCGGCCTGATCCACGACGAAGAAACCATCAAGACCCTCGCCGAGCTGGGGGTGATTTTCCTGATGTTCTGCCTGGGCCTTGAGTTCAGCCTGCGCAAGCTGTTCAAGGTCGGCGCCACGGCGTTTATCGCGGCGTTCCTGGAAATCATCCTGATGATCTGGATCGGCTACGAAATCGGCCGCTGGTTCGACTGGAACACCATGGACTCGCTGTTCCTGGGCGCCATCCTGGCGATTTCCTCGACCACCATCATCGTCAAGGCGCTCAACGATCTGAAGATGAAGAACGAGCGCTTCGCCCAGTTGATCTTCGGTGTGCTGATCGTCGAGGACATTCTCGGCATCGGCATCATTGCGCTGCTTTCAAGCATCGCGGTCAGCGGCACGGTCAGCTCCGGTGAAGTGTTTTCCACGGTCGGCAAACTCTCGCTGTTCATGATCGTCGCGCTGGTCATCGGTATTCTGCTGGTCCCGCGATTGCTGGCCTATGTGGCGAAGTTCGAAAGCAACGAGATGCTTCTGATCACTGTGCTCGGCCTGTGCTTCGGCTTCTGCCTGCTGGTGGTCAAGCTTGAATACAGCATGGTGCTCGGCGCATTCCTGATCGGCGCGATCATGGCCGAGTCGCGGCAATTGCTGAAGATCGAACGCCTGATCGAACCGGTTCGCGACCTGTTCAGCGCGATCTTCTTTGTCGCCATCGGCCTGATGCTCGACCCGATGATCCTTCTGCAATACGGGTGGCCGATTGCGGTGATCACCGTCGCCGTAGTGTTGGGCAAGATGTTGTCCTGCGGCCTCGGTGCGTTTATCGCTGGCAATGACGGACGCACCTCACTGCGGGTCGGGATGGGCCTTTCGCAGATTGGCGAATTCTCCTTCATCATCGCCGCGCTGGGCATGACGCTGCAGGTGACCAGCAACTTTCTTTATCCGGTCGCCGTGGCGGTCTCTGTCATCACCACGCTGCTGACGCCGTACCTGATCCGCGCGGCCGATCCGCTGTCGATCAAGCTGTCTGCTGCCATGCCGCAGCGTCTCGGGCGGGTGTTCGGGATGTATGGCGAATGGCTGCGCAGCATTCAGCCGCAGGGCGAGGGCGCGATGCTGGCGTCGATGATCCGGCGGATTCTGTTGCAGGTCGGGGTCAATCTGGCGCTGGTGATTGCGATCTTCTTTGCCGGCGCGTTCTTTGCCGGGCGCCTCTCGACGTGGCTGCAGGACTGGATCAGCGATCCGAGCTGGCAGAAGGCGTTGATCTGGGGAGGGGCGTTGCTGCTGTCGCTGCCGTTCCTGATCGCGGCCTATCGCAAGCTCAAGGCGCTGTCGATGCTGCTGGCCGAGATGGGCGTGAAGCCGGAGATGGCGGGGCGTCACACACAGCGAGTGCGCCGGGTGATCGCCGAAGTGATCCCGATCCTCTCGCTGCTGGTGATTTTCCTGCTGCTGGCAGCCTTGTCGGCCAGTATCTTGCCGACCAACAAGCTGCTGGTGCTGGTCGCCGTGGTCGCGGCCGCCGTGGCGGCGCTACTCTGGCGCTGGTTCATCCGGGTACACACGCGGATGCAGGTGGCCTTGCTGGAAACCCTCGACAACCACAAGGAATCGTCGGGGCATTGATCCGGCGGGGCGGCTGGGGGATCAGCTTTCCAGCCAGACGTCCCGTGCCCAGTGCCAGACCGATTCCCAGGACTCTTCGGTGATCAGCTCTTCTTCGCCGGACCACAACACCACGGTGCCGTCTTCTTCGACGCAGTAGTAGTTGTCGCCGTCCTGGCAGATCGGGATCAGGTCGCGCGGCACGCCGGCGTCCCAGGCGTTGGCCGCCACATCCGGCAGGTAGGTGTGGGATTGCGGGTCGGTGACGGTCACCGGCTCCAGGCTGCCGTAAACCACGTCGCTGACGGTCAGCAGAAATTCCTTGAAGACAAACGGGATGTTGATGAAGAGCTCTTCTTCGACTTCCACCAGTTGGTCTTCGTCAGGCAACTCCAGGGGAACCGGTACGGGTTCGTTGGCTTCGCGCAGTTGTTCGATGATTTCTTCCACGTCCGGGATCCTCTTGCTTGAATGGCGCGGTTTATATGGGGCGGTTTATACAGTAGCTCGCTATAGATGCAACCGCGAAATAGAAAACCCCGGCCGAGGCCGGGGTTTTTATTGCTGCGGGTAAAACGTCGGAGGTGATCAGCCGTTCTGGCGGATACCGGCGACCAGCCAAGGCTGGTTGTCGCCCTGCGGACGTTCCATGTTCCAGCTTTCGCTGAACACTTCGCCCTGGTCGAAACGCGAGGTTTTCGACACACCGGTGAAGGTCAGGGTCGCGATGGTCTTGTCCGCACGATCATCCACGCCATCCAGTTGAACCTGAAGGTTGTCGATGTAGGTGGACTGGAAGCCATCACCCAGATCAGCACGCTCACGCTTGAGGAAGTCGAGCATTTGCGGGGTCACGAACTCGGCGATCTTGTCCATTTCGTTGGCGTCCCAGTGCTGCTGCAACGCCTGGAAGTGGCTGCGGGCGGCTTCGAGGAAGCGCTGCTCGTTGAACCAGGCCGGTGCGTTGATCACCGGACGGGCGGCAGCCGGAGCGGCCGAACCACCGAAGATCGAACCCATGGCAGCCGGCTTCTGCTCGAACACTTCACGCTGCATCGGCGCGCCGGCCGGAGCGAACTGCTCCTGCTGCTTGCGGCGACGAGCGGCGATGAAGCGGAAGATCACGAACGCGATCACGGCCATGATCAGGATGTCGAAGATCTGCATGCCCTGGAAGCCGCCGCCCATGAACATGGAAGCGAGCAGGCCACCGGCGGCGATGCCGGCCAGAGGGCCGAGCCATTTGGAAGCGCCACCGGCCTTGGCGGCGGCGCCAGCGGCACCGGCAGCGCCCGCGGTCGCTGCCGCGCCGCCGACGCTTGGAGAAGAAGGAGCCATCTGGCTGGTCTGGTGCGTCGGCGCAGCGCCGGCGCTTTTGCCACCACCAAAGCGCTTGGCGTTGGCGTCGAGGCTCATCGTCAGGCCGATGCACAACGCCATGGCGATGCTAAGAAAACGTTTCATAAAGGGAATTCCCGTTTGTGGAGACACGCGCGCCATGTTGCACAGCTGAAATGTCACTGGCTAGCGAGAGAGTGTTTCGGGCTTTTGCCTGACAGGTTACGTTCAGCTCGGTCGAGGCAATAAGGCCATGTACTTTTGTCTGTAGGAAAAGTAGGTACGTTCAGTGGGAAATTGATCAGCGTCGAAACGCCAACATCACCACGCCAGCCGTGATCAGGCCGATGCCGCCCCATTGGCGCAGGTCGAGTTTCTCACCCAGCAGGATCACACCGAGCACCGCCACGAGCACCACGCTGAGCTTGTCCACCGGGGCGACCAGCGAGGCCGGTCCGACTTTCAATGCCCGGAAGTAGCACAGCCACGAAGCCCCGGTACCCAGGCCCGACAGCAGCAGGAACAGATAGCTCTTGGCAGAGATCGATCCCAAGGACTGATATTGGCCCGTGGCGTACAAAATCAAGGCCAGACTGACGAGTACCACGATGGTGCGCAGCAGGGTGGCGAAGTCGGAGTTGACGTTTTCGATGCCGACCTTGGCGAAGATCGCCGTCAGCGCGGCGAAGGTGGCCGAGAGCAGGGCCCAGAATGTCCAGGAGGAAAAGAAGCCAGAGCCCATGTTTCGTACCTTTCAGGATTGAACCGTTGCCGTGTGATCGTTCCCACGCAGACGCCTCGACGTGGGAACGATGAGCAACTCTAGATCGCTTCCAGCTTCGCGTAACCCAGCATCAGCCACTTGCTGCCTTCGCTGAAGTTCACCTGAACCCGCGCCTGGGCGCCGGCGCCTTCGAAGTTGAGGATCACGCCGTCGCCAAAGATCGAGTGCCGTACGGCCTGGCCGAGGCTGAGACCGGTTTCCGGGATCTCGGCGCCGCTGAACAAGTTGCTGCCGCTCATCGCCTGGTTGCCGCCGAACGGTCGGCTGACGCTGTTCGACAAGCGCACTTCCTGAATCAGGCCTTTCGGTACTTCCCGTACGAATCGCGACACCTTGTTGTAGGTTTCGCTGCCGTACAGGCGTCGGGTTTCAGCGTAGGTCATCACCAGGTTCTGCATCGCCCGGGTGATGCCGACGTAGGCCAGGCGCCGTTCTTCTTCAAGACGTCCCGGTTCTTCCAGGCTCATCTTGTGCGGGAACAGGCCTTCTTCCATGCCCACCAGGAACACGTAAGGGAATTCCAGGCCCTTGGCGCTGTGCAGGGTCATCAACTGAATGCTGTCTTCGTGCTCGTCGGCCTGGGTGTCGCCAGCCTCCAGCGAAGCGTGGCCGAGGAACGCCGCCAGTGGCGTCAGGTCTTCGTCTTCTTCGGTGTTCTCGAAGTTGCGCGCGGCGCTGACCAGTTCCTCAAGGTTTTCCACCCGGGCCTGGCCTTTCTCGCCTTTTTCCGCTTCGTGGTAAGCGATCAGGCCGGATTGCTCGATGACAGTCTGAGTCATCAGGTGCAACGGCATCTCGGCGCACTTGGCGGCGAGGTTCTCGATCAGCTCGATAAACGCGCCGAGGGCGCCGGCGGCACGACCGGTCAGGCCTTTATTGGCCACCAGTTGGCGCATGGCTTCCCACATCGACACATCGCTGTGACGGGCATGGTCGCGAATCGCTTCGACGGTTTTTTCGCCGATGCCGCGGGCCGGGACGTTGATCACCCGTTCCAGCGCCGCATCGTTGCCGCGACCTTCCAGCAAACGCAGATAGGCCATGGCGTTCTTGATTTCCGCCCGCTCGAAGAAACGCTGGCCGCCATAGATGCGGTACGGAATGCGTTCGCGCAGCAAGGCTTCTTCCAGAACGCGGGATTGGGCGTTGGAGCGGTAGAGAATCGCGATATCGCTGCGAGCCAGGCCGGTTTTCAGCGCGCTTTCGATGGTTTCGACAACGTAGCGTGCTTCATCATGTTCGTTGAACGCGGCGTACAGGTTGATCGCTTCGCCGTCGCCGCCGTCGGTCCACAGCTCTTTGCCCAGGCGCCCTGTGTTGTTGGCGATCAAGGCGTTGGCGGCTTTCAGGATGCCGGCGGTGGAGCGGTAGTTCTGCTCCAGACGGATGGTCACCGAGTCCGGGAAGTCGGAGGAATACTGGTGAATGTTCTCGATTTTCGCACCGCGCCAGCCGTAGATCGACTGGTCGTCGTCGCCAACCACCATCAGGCTGTCGCCGCCCTTGCCGAGCAGACGCAACCAGGCGTACTGCACGGCGTTGGTGTCCTGGAACTCGTCCACCAGAATGTGCCGGAAACGCTTCTGGTAATGCGCCAGCAGGCCCGGATGGTCGCGCCACAGGTCGAGGGCGCGCAGCAGCAGTTCGGAGAAATCGATGACGCCGGCGCGCAGGCAGGCAGCCTCGTAGGCTTCATAGATGCCGCGCATGGTGGCCAGGTACAGATCGCCGCTGGCCTGAATGTGTTGCGGACGCAGACCTTCGTCTTTCTGCCCGTTGATGAACCACTGGGCCTGACGGGCCGGCCAGCGCTGTTCGTCCAGCCCCAGCTCACGGATCACCCGTTTGACCAGTCGTTGCTGGTCATCGCTGTCGAGGATCTGGAAGGTCTGGCTCAGCCCGGCTTCCTGCCAGTGCGCCCGCAGCAGGCGGTGCGCCAGGCCGTGGAAGGTACCGACCCACATGCCGGCCGGGTTGATTCCCAGCAATTGCTCGATGCGGTGACGCATCTCGGCAGCAGCCTTGTTGGTGAAGGTCACCGACAGGATCGAGTGGGGCGAGGCGTTTTCGACCTGGATCAACCAGGCGATACGGTGCACCAGCACTCGGGTTTTGCCGGAGCCGGCACCGGCCAGGACCAATTGACGACCAACGGGAGCCGCTACGGCCTGGCGTTGGGCATCGTTGAGGGAGTTCAGCAGAAGGGAGAGATCATCGCGCATCGGGGCATTCTAGGGTGCGCCGCAGGCCCGGGCAAACCGAGCTTTGCATTAGCCGATGAAAGTGCTGCCAATGACGACCGGTCGGTCACCGGCTACAGGCGTTGGCCCGCCTCGCTTCGGGGCTTTCGCGGGTGTCGGGAGGCCGAAAAGTTTCGGCGAAATTATGATCTGGAGCAGTTTGGCAAGTGGTTGGGCTTGTGTATGCTCCGTCCACGTTTCCGGGCGCATGCTCACACTTATAAGAACAAGAACGTTGCCTATGACCCTCAGCTTCGACCTGTCGGGCCCCTCTGTGGAACCCCGGGTGATCCGCAAGCATTACGCCACCCAGATGGCGGTCGAGCGCACGCGCCTTCTTTATCAGGGTTCGCTGTTGCCCACCCTGTTCATGTTGATCAATGGTCTGGTCTGCGCCGGTCTGCTCTGGAGCCCGCAGCGTTACTTTGTGGTCAGCGTCTGGATGGTGTGGCTGCTGTCGCTGGTGGCACTGCGGGTGATTCAGGTCGCGGCCTTCGATTCGGCGATTCCCGATCGCCAGGCCCAGCCGATCTGGGGGCGGATGTTCCTGCTCGGTTCGACCATGACCGGCCTGACCCTGGCCGGCGCCGGCATCGCCCTGGTCCCGGCCGACAACTTCATGCAGCAAGCCTGGGTGTTCGGCCTGATCGGTGCCGCGACCCTGTCGGCCAGCGTGGCTTACGCCGTGAGCATTCCGGCCTTTCTTTCCTTTACCTTGCCGTGCCTGCTGCCGGCCATCGGCTATCTGTTCTGGGGTGGTGACGAGCAGGCGCGTGGCTGGGGCTGGCTCGGGCTGATTTTGCTCGGCTCCCTGAGCGTGGTGGCGTGGCAGGTCAATCGGCTGATCGACCGCGGTTTGCTACGACGCTTCCAGAATCAGCACCTGATCGAGCATCTGCAACAGGCGCAATCGCGCAGTGAACAGCTCAATCAGGAGTTGGCGAAAGAAATCGAGCACCGCCGCTGCGCCGAGGGCAAATTGCGCGAAGCCCAGGTCGAACTGGAAGATCGTGTGGCCCAACGC
Organism: Pseudomonas allokribbensis; assembly: GCF_014863605.1. Taxonomy (NCBI): domain Bacteria; kingdom Pseudomonadati; phylum Pseudomonadota; class Gammaproteobacteria; order Pseudomonadales; family Pseudomonadaceae; genus Pseudomonas; species Pseudomonas allokribbensis. The sequence continues at coordinate 6,479,425 of NZ_CP062252.1, read as the reverse complement.
AGCCGTGAGCTGGACGCCGCCAATCAGGCCCTGAGCAAAAGCGAAGCGCGCCTGGCGCTGGCGTTGAAGGCCAGTGAGCTGGGGCTGTGGGACTGGAACCTGCAGACCGATGAGGTTCACCACACGCAGATTCAGGAGCTGTTCGGCATTGACCCGGAATACGTCACCGGGCTGCTCAGGCATCTGCGCCCACGCTTGCACCCGGAAGATGTTCCGGCCCTCAAGCGAGCACTGATCGAGCATTTGAAGGGGCGCACCGAGGATTATCAGATCGAGTACCGCGTGCGTCATGGTGACGGCCACTGGGTCTGGATCGAAGACCGTGGCCGTGCGGTGGAGCGTGACGACAGCGGACGGGTGATCCGCATGGTCGGCACCCGGCGCGACATCAGTGTCAGCAAAAGTCTGGAGGCCCAGCAGCAACTGGCCGCCACGGTATTCGAGGCCGCCAGCGAAGGTATCGTGATCCTCGACCCGAATTATTCGCTGATCGCCATCAATCAGGCTTTCAGCCGGGTCACCGGTTACGACATCGACGACATGCTCGGGCGCAACGTCGTTGAACTGCCGTGCAGTCGTGATGCCCGCCGACACTATGTCGCCATCCGTCATGCGCTGGAGCAGCACGGCAGCTGGCAGGGCGAACTGGTGGAGACCCGCAAGAACGGCGAGTTGTACCCGCAGTGGCTGCAACTGAATGCGGTGCGCGACAGCCGGGGAAATGTGAGTCATATCGTCGGCTTCTTCGCCGATCTGTCGGCGCGGCGCGAATCCGAAGAGCGCATGCGCTACCTGACCCACTATGACGAACTCACCGGCCTGGCCAACCGCTCGCTGTTCCGCGAACGCCTGCACGAAGCCCATCAGCGCGTGCGGCAGGGCGGGCGGCGGAGTCTGGCGCTGCTGCACATTAATCTGGATCGATTCAAGCTGCTCAACGACAGCCTTGGCCACGAGATTGCCGACCAGTTGCTGCAAAGGATGTCGCGGCGTCTGGTCAGTGCCTTGCCGGAAGCCGACACGATTGCCCGGTTGTCCGGCGACGAGTTCGCGGTGCTGTTCGATGCCTATGGCAACCTGTCGAGCCTGGCGCGGGTCGCCACGCGGCTGTCGGCCAAACTGCGCCTGCCACTGACGGTAGAGGGGCATGAATTGGTGGTCAGCGCCTCGATGGGCATCAGTATGTTGCCGGACAACGCCCGGGAGATTTCCGCGCTGGTCAGCCAGTCGAATATGGCCATGCAACATGCCAAGCATCTGGGCGGCAACAACTTCCAGTTCTACACCGACAGCCTGCAAGCCAGCACACTGGAGCGTTTGCAGCTGGAAAACCAGTTGCGCAAAGCCATCGAAGACCAGCAACTGAACGTGTTCTACCAGCCGAAACTGTGTCTGGCGACCGGCCGTCTCAACGCGGCCGAAGCGCTGGTGCGCTGGGATCACCCGACCATGGGCCGGGTGCCGCCGGGGGACTTTATCGGTCTGGCTGAAGAGACTGGGTTGATTGGTCCGATTGGCGAGTTCGTGTTGCGCCAGGCCTGTTGGCAGGCCTGCGAATGGCAGCGTCAGGGGCTGGCACCGATCCGGGTTTCAGTGAACCTGTCGGTGCATCAGCTGCGTCAGGGGAAACTGGTCAGCCTGGTGCGACAAGTGCTGGAGGAAACCGGCCTGGCTCCGCACTACCTCGAACTGGAACTGACCGAAAGCCAGTTGCTCGACAGCGTCGAACACATCATCGCCACGTTCCAGCAGCTGCGGGATCTGGGGGTGAAACTGGCGATCGACGATTTCGGCACCGGCTATTCATCGCTGAGCTATCTGAAGCGGATTCCGGTGGATTACGTGAAGATCGATCAGGCCTTTATCCGTGGGTTGGGGGAGGGCAGCGAGGACGCGGCGATCACCCGCGCGATTATCGCCATGGCCCATGGTTTGTCTTTGAAAGTGGTGGCCGAAGGCGTCGAGCGGCCGGAGCAGCTTGAGTTCTTGAAGGCCGAAGGCTGCGACGAGGTGCAGGGGTATCTGATCAGCCGTCCGGTGGAGGCTACCGGTCTGGCCGGGTTGTTACGCCAGCAGGAAAATCCCCGGTAAAGGGCTACATGCAGCGCATGTCGCCTGATCCGGGGCGATCCAGTTACGCATTGAGCAGGCAAAATGCGGATTCATGTAGTATAACTACAAGCTTGCTACATCCTTGGCATCTGGCCAAAGCACATCTTTCCATAACAAGAGTCCAGCCCCTTGAATCTGCTGCAACACATCGCCCAGTCACGTCACCTGTTACGCAAGTCGGAGCTCAAGGTCGCCGACCACGTGCTGCTTGACCCTGCGGCAGTGATGCACAGTTCCATGGCCGACCTGGCCCACAGCGTCGGCATCAGCGAGCCGACCATCGTGCGCTTCTGTCGCGCCATCGGTTGCTCCGGTTTTCAGGACCTGAAACTCAAACTCGCGCAAAGTCTTGCGGCCGGTGCCAGTTTCGGTCAGTTCGCGATCCATGAAGACGACTCCGTCGCCGACTACAGCCTGAAGATTTTCGACACCACGTTGCACACGCTGATGGAGGTTCGCGAGAAGCTCGATCCGCTGGAATTGCAGCGAGCGGTGACGCTGATGTCCCAGGCCCAGCGCGTCGAATTCTATGGTTTTGGTGCGTCAGGCGCGGTGGCGGCGGATGCGCAGCACAAGTTCTTCCGCCTGCTGCTGACTGCTGCGGCGTATTCCGACCCGCACATGCAGGCGATGTCGGCGGTGACGCTGAAGCCGACCGACGTGGCGATCTGCATTTCCCAGTCCGGCCGTTCCAAAGACCTGCTGATCACCGCCAACCTCGTGCGCGAGAGTGGTGCATCACTGATCACCTTGTGCCCGAGCCAGACGCCGCTGGCCGAGCTGTCGACCGTCAACCTGGCGATCGACGTTCATGAAGACACCGAAATCTATACGCCGCTGACCTCGCGTATCGCCCACCTGGTGGTGATCGACGTGCTGGCAATGGGCGTGGCCATGGCGCGCGGGCCGAGCCTGGTCAACCACCTCAAGAGCGTCAAACGCAGCCTGCGCAGCTTGCGGCTGTCGCCAAAATCGGTGAAAGCGCTGGATGACTGATGGTCATGGGGTGAAGGCAATCTTCATCTGCCTGTAACCCCGACGCAGCCAAACCGTCATCCCTCGCGCCTATCGTGAAACTCCCGTAATCGCCTTGGGAGACTCGAAATGGCTCAGCCTTACGAAGAACGCAACAGCGCCGCGAAAACCCGTCGTCAGCAGGAAGACCAGCGCCGCATGGAATTTCGCCGCGCTATCGAAGATCGCTTCGAACTCCGTCAGCTTCAGGCCGAAATCGGCGATTTTCCCGAGGACATCAATCACTGGCAGGCAGCGCCTTCAGCTTCCCGTCGAAGCGCTCAACCAGCGCGCTGATCTGCACCCGTTCGCTGCGGATAAACGCCAGGAAGGCGTGGGCCACCGGTGACAACCGTTTGGCTTTGGCTTGCACCAGGCACCAGCTGCGCAACAGCGGCAACTCTTCGACCGGCAGCTCCACCAGGCCGCCGGTCGCCAGCTCCAGGTTCAGGGCGTGGCGCGTCAACAGTGCCAGGCCCAGACCCGCCAATACGCACTCACGCTGAGCTTCCGCCGACGCCACTTCCTGGGTCTGGGTGAAGTGCACGCGCTTCTCCTTGAAGTACTCCTCGCAAGCCAGTCGCGTTCCCGAGCCGGGTTCGCGAATCAACAAGGTGTAGGGCTCAAGATCCTGAAGGCGAAGCGGCCCCATGTGTGCCAGCGGATGGTCCGGTCGGGCGGCCGCCACGATCGGGTTGTTGAGGAACGGCAGGAACTCCAGACCCATGTCCTGCGGCACCATCGACATGATCACCAGATCGTCGCGGTTGTCGGAGAGTCGGCGGATCACCTGGCCGCGGTTGACCACCGTCAGTTGCAGATTCACTTCCGGATGCTGGCGTTTGAACGCTGCAAACAGGTGCGGCACGAAGTATTTGGCGCTGGATTCCACCGCCAGTTTCAACTGGCCCTGCAGCGAGCCCTGCATGTCCGACAGCTGCATGTCGAGGTTTTCCAGGCGGCCGAAGATGTCGCGGCTGGCGCGCTGGAGTGCTTCTGCCGCCTCGGTCATGTAGAGTTTTTTGCCGACGTAATCGAACAACGGCTGCCCGATCAGCTCTTCCAGCTGACGAATCTGTAGGCTGACGGCCGGTTGTGTGAGAGACATTTCCTCGGCTGCGCGGCTGTAGGAGCGCAAATCACACACTTCGTTGAAGATCTGCAATTGACGCAATGTCATACGCATCAAGGACTTACGCATTTTCTACAGGCTCTGGCCGCTGGCTGGTGCAACGACTATAAGTCTTTACTTATGCCTGACCCAATTTTTATTCATTTTTGTTAATCCCTTGTGAGCGCTAGTGTGAAGGCGCGACCAGATTGAAACATTTGGTCACGCGTCGACCTGGGTCTAGCAGGTCGTGGGTACCACCGGCTCAAGGGAACCTCCAAGTGATAACAAAGATCCTGATCGCCAACCGTGGTGAGATTGCCGTACGAATCGTGCGTGCGTGCGCCGAGATGGGCATCCGCTCGGTTGCGATTTTTTCCGACGCCGACCGGCATGCCTTGCATGTGAAGCGTGCGGACGAGGCCCACAGCATTGGTGCCGAGCCGCTGGCCGGTTACCTGAACCCGCGCAAGCTGGTGAACCTGGCCGTGGAAACCGGCTGCGATGCACTGCACCCCGGCTACGGTTTCCTTTCGGAAAACGCCGAGCTGGCAGACATCTGCGCCGAACGCGGTATCAAATTCATTGGCCCGTCGGCGGAAGTCATCCGCCGCATGGGCGACAAGACCGAAGCACGCCGCAGCATGATCAAGGCTGGCGTTCCGGTCACGCCGGGCACTGAAGGCAACGTCTCGGGCATTGAAGAGGCGCTGACCGAAGGCGACCGTATCGGTTATCCGGTAATGCTCAAGGCTACTTCCGGTGGTGGCGGTCGCGGTATCCGTCGCTGCAACAGCCGCGAAGAACTCGAACAGAATTTCCCCCGGGTCATTTCCGAAGCCACCAAGGCCTTCGGTTCGGCAGAAGTGTTCCTGGAAAAATGTATCGTCAATCCGAAACACATCGAAGCCCAGATCCTCGGTGACAGCTTCGGCAACGTGGTGCACCTGTTCGAGCGCGACTGCTCGATTCAGCGCCGCAATCAGAAGCTGATCGAAATCGCCCCGAGCCCGCAACTGACCCCGGAACAGCGCGCCTACATCGGCGACCTGTCGGTGCGCGCGGCCAAGGCCGTGGGTTACGAGAACGCCGGCACCGTGGAGTTCCTGCTCGCCGAGGGCGAGGTGTACTTCATGGAGATGAACACCCGGGTGCAGGTGGAACACACCATCACCGAAGAAATCACCGGGATCGACATCGTTCGCGAACAGATCCGCATCGCCTCCGGCCTGCCGCTGTCGGTGAAACAGGAAGACATCCAGCATCGCGGTTTTGCCCTGCAATTCCGGATCAACGCCGAAGACCCGAAAAACAACTTCCTGCCGAGCTTCGGCAAGATCACGCGCTACTACGCCCCCGGCGGCCCGGGCGTGCGGACCGACACGGCGATCTACACCGGCTACACCATCCCGCCGTTCTACGACTCGATGTGCCTGAAACTGGTGGTGTGGGCACTGACCTGGGAAGAGGCGATGGACCGTGGTCTGCGCGCCCTCGACGACATGCGTCTGCAAGGGGTCAAGACCACCGCCGCGTACTACCAGGAAATCCTGCGCAACCCGGAATTCCGTAGCGGCCAGTTCAATACCAGCTTCGTTGAAAGCCACCCGGAACTGACCAACTACTCGATCAAGCGCAAACCCGAAGAGCTGGCCCTGGCCATCGCCGCCGCCATCGCCGCCCACGCAGGCCTGTGAGGAATAGAACAATGACTAAAAAGATTTTCGTAACCGACACCATCCTGCGCGACGCCCACCAATCGCTGCTCGCCACCCGCATGCGCACCGAAGACATGCTGCCGATCTGCGACAAGCTGGACAAGGTCGGCTACTGGTCGCTGGAAGTCTGGGGCGGCGCGACCTTCGACGCCTGCGTACGATTCCTGAAAGAAGACCCGTGGGAGCGCCTGCGCCAACTGCGCGCCGCGCTGCCCAACACCCGTCTGCAAATGCTCCTGCGCGGCCAGAACCTGCTGGGCTATCGCCATTACAGCGATGACGTGGTCAAGGCGTTCGTCGCCAAGGCCGCAGTCAACGGTATCGACGTGTTCCGCATCTTCGACGCGATGAACGACGTGCGTAACCTGCGCGTGGCCATCGAAGCGGTGAAGGCTGCCGGCAAACACGCCCAGGGCACCATCGCCTACACCACCAGCCCGGTGCACACCATCGACGCGTTCGTCGCCCAGGCCAAGCAAATGGAAGCCATGGGTTGCGACTCCGTGGCGATCAAGGACATGGCCGGCCTGCTGACCCCGTACGCCACCGGTGAACTGGTCAAAGCCCTCAAGGCCGAGCAATCGCTGCCGGTGTTCATCCACTCCCACGACACCGCCGGTCTGGCCGCGATGTGCCAGTTGAAGGCCATTGAAAACGGTGCCGACCACATCGACACCGCGATCTCCAGCTTCGCCTGGGGCACCAGCCACCCGGGTACCGAATCGATGGTCGCAGCCCTCAAGGGCAGTGAGTTCGACACCGGCCTGAACCTGGAACTGCTGCAGGAAATCGGCCTGTACTTCTATGCCGTGCGCAAGAAGTACCACCAGTTCGAAAGCGAATTCACCGCCGTCGACACCCGTGTTCAAGTCAACCAGGTACCGGGCGGGATGATTTCCAACCTGGCCAACCAGTTGAAAGAGCAGGGCGCGCTGAACCGCATGAACGAAGTGCTGGCAGAGATCCCGCGCGTGCGCGAAGACCTCGGCTTCCCGCCGCTGGTGACCCCGACTTCGCAGATCGTCGGCACCCAGGCGTTCTTCAACGTGCTGGCCGGTGAGCGTTACAAGACCATCACCAACGAGGTGAAGCTCTACCTGCAAGGCGGCTACGGCAAGGCGCCGGGCACCGTGAACGAGAAGCTGCGTCGTCAGGCCATCGGCAGCGAAGAAGTGATCGACGTTCGTCCGGCCGATCTGCTCAAGCCGGAAATGACCAAGCTGCGTGCCGATATCGGCGCACTGGCCAAGTCCGAAGAAGACGTGCTGACCTTCGCCATGTTCCCGGACATCGGCCGCAAATTCCTCGAAGAGCGTGCCGCCGGCACCCTCACCCCGGAAGTGCTGCTGCCGATCCCGGAAGCAGGCAAGGTGGCTTCGGCCGGCGGCGAAGGCGTGCCAACCGAGTTCGTCATCGACGTCCACGGCGAAACCTACCGCGTGGACATTACCGGTGTCGGCGTCAAGGCCGAAGGCAAGCGTCACTTCTACCTGTCCATCGACGGCATGCCGGAAGAAGTGGTGTTCGAGCCGCTCAACGAATTCGTCGGTGGCGGCAGCAGCAAGCGCAAGCAGGCTTCGGCACCGGGCCACGTCAGCACCACCATGCCGGGCAACATCGTCGATGTGCTGGTCAAGGAAGGCGACACCGTCAAGGCGGGCCAGGCTGTGCTGATCACCGAAGCGATGAAGATGGAAACCGAAGTCCAGGCCGCGATTGCCGGCAAGGTCACTGCCATTCATGTTGCCAAGGGGGACCGGGTGAACCCGGGCGAAATCCTGATCGAGATCGAAGGCTGAGATAACGGCCTCGATACAACGCTTTAAACCTCGGGGGGGCATGTGCTCCCCTTTTTTTTGCCTTTCAGGCACTGCCGCAGTGAGCGGCAGCGCCCGACCGGGGCTCAGAACGCCATTCGCCACTGGCCCGATACGCCATGGTTGCGACTGTCGGTGCCGATTTCTCCGGTCAGACCGACACCCACAGCGTGGCTGTTCGAGATCGCCAGATCCAGCCCGGTGTCGAGCTGCAGACTGTTGCGATCCAGTTCGGCGCCGTAAACGGTGTAGTCATGGCCGCCGGTGGCCAGTCGTTGGCGGGTGCTGGTGTAGGTTTCGCCGTAAACGTGTTTCCACCCCGCGCTGAATCGTGGCGTGAGGCGCATGCCGTTATCCAGCGTGCTGACTTTCGCCATGCGCAGGCCGACAGTGGTGTTGAAGTTGCCGTGGGATTGAGCGTGAACCTTGAGCGCCGCAGCCCCACCTTTCTCGGTGTAGCCGTCACGCTGGTAGCCTTGGTAGCCGAGGCCGGCAAACGGCTCGATGCTGACGTTGGCCCGGTCAAGGTTGTATCCCGACTCGATGAACGCTTGCTGGGTTGTGGCGTGGTAGCTGCCCTTGAGCCGGTCATGGAAGCGATCGAACGAGACTTCGCGACGGGTGCTGCCTTCATGGCTGCTCCAGGCTGCACCGAGCCGAAGTGACAACGGACCCGTCTGGCGCAAGGCATAAGCGCCCAGGTGCCAACTGTCGAGATCGCCGTCCAGCTCTTTGCTGTCGATGCGCGTGTCGGAGGTGCCGCCCATCAATCCCAGACGCCATGCTTCATCGATGCGCCAGTCCGCACCGAGTAGCAGTCCCTTGGTGGAGTGCTGCATGGGCTCCACATCGCGATCCAGCTTCCCGCCGTGTCCGAGGGCTTGCAGCCAGACCCTGCCGGTGTCTGCGTTACCGGCCGCATGGCGTGGTGAGTTTCCCGGTGAGTCGTGGGCATTATCGAGTTGGTGCATGGCCGACAGCAGGCTGGCGCTGACCGGCGTGACGCTGCTCAGGGTTGCCTTGGCGAGGTTGGCGTTGCTGCCGCCGGCGAGTTGATCGTAGGCGATGGGGGTCGTGGTTTCGTCGGCAGCGAGCAGGGCTTCGATGGCTGCGTTGCCGGCGGATGGAGGGGAATCCGTTGACGGTGGCTGGTCAACCACTTGGGTTTGTTGAGCTGCGGGCGTTTCGGCCAGAACCGGTTCGGGTAAGGGCGTTGGTTTTTCGATGCTTTCTTCGAGCGCGCTGCCGCTCTCTGTTGTGGCGACTTTCTTGGGTTGAATGTCATCGGATGTGTGAGCGGGTACTGCCGGAACCTCAGTGCTGACGGGGCTTGTTTCGGGTGTCGGAACGATCCTTTCTTCACGCGGTATTTCTTCGGCGAGACTGAGTGGAGCAGGTATTTCCTTCTTCTTGCGCGGCTTTTTGACCTTCACCTCGATATCGACGTGCGCGTCGGGTTCTGATTGCTCCGCCAGTGAAAATTCTACGCAACCGATAGCCAGCGCAACCGCCAGGACAAGATGTTGGAGCTTGTATTTGCATTGAATGGGCATTCAGTTTGGCCTCATGAAGGATGAGGCCAAACTGTAAAAGTCGAGGCCGGTACACCGATGCCGGGCGATTCCGAGCCGGGCGCAGGGGATGACGTCTGCTTTTGTAGCCCGGTCGGTGGCGAGTGATGAGCCTGCCCTGGTTTACCTGGTCGACCAGATGCCTTTGCCTACAACCCCCGCTGAAGTATCGATTGGCGAAACCTCAGAAACTCATCTGCCACTGCCCGATCAACCCGTGATTGCGACTGTTATTGCCAATCTCGCCGCTGTAGCCGAGCCCCAGCGTATGCCGCGCCGAAACGCCCAGGTCCAGCCCAGCCTCGAGAACCAGGCTGTCACGATCCAGCGAGCTGCCATCGACGCTGAACGCGGTACCGCCCACGACAAATGCCTGACGGGTCGAGCTGCTGACATCGCCATACGTGTGTTTCCAGCCTGCGGCCATGCGCGGAGTCAGGCTCATACCGTTTTCGAGCGAGTTCAGGTGCGCCAGGCGCAGACCGACGGTGCTGCTGACGTTGTCCTGAGTCTGACTGTCGACTTGTAACGCCGCCGCGCCACCCTTTTCCTGATAGCGGTCGCGGTGATAGCGCTGGTAGCCGAGGCTGGCGAACGGTTCGGCGCTGAGCCGCCCGCTGCCCATGGCGTAGCCGAGTTCGGCGAAGGCTTGCTGGCTGTTGGCGTCGTAATCGCCTTTGGGTCGGTCGCTGAAACCGTTGAACGCAACTGTGCGTTTGCTCTCGCCCTGATGACCGCTGTAAGCCGCGCCCAGACGCAAGGCTATCGGGCCGTTTTGATGCTGGGCATAGACCCCGACGTGCCAGCTTTCGACATTGCCATCGACGCCGGTGGCGTCCAGATCGGTCTTCGAATAGCCACCGAGCACGCCCAGTCGCCATTGTGGATTCAGCGCCCAGTCGGCACCGAGTACGCTGCCCTTGGTGCGTTGTTCCAGACGGCCATTGCCATGTTCGCCATCGAGCTTGCCGTAGCCGCCGATGGCTTGCAGCCAGAGCCGGCCCTGAGCATTGGGATCATTCAGGTTTCGGGCTGCGGCCGGTACGCCGTTGGCGGCGAGGATCGGTGTGTCGCGCTGATCGAGGCCGACCATCAAGCCGGGACTGCCGCCCATCTGTTGCATCGCCGAGAGCATGCTGCTGCCGACCTGGCTGCTGGCGCCGAGGGTGGCGCTGGTCAGGTTGGCGTTGCTGGCGCCGGCCAGTTGCTCGATGGCTGCGCCTGCACTGCTTTGAGTGGTGTTGAGCAAGGCGTTGTACAGCGCATTGTTCTTGCCCATCGAGGCCAGGCTGTTGGCCGCGTTGCTGCCGTTACCGGTGGCGGCGAGTTCATTGAACGCCACGTCGTTGCGGGTGTAGGTCAGGTCGACCTGAGTCGGCGTGTAGGCGAGGGTTGGCGTGAGGAACGCGTAGTCGCTGGTGACCGCGCCAAACGTACCGTTGACCCGCGCAGCCTGCAGCACCGTGTAATGGCTCTGCCACGGATACGTGCCGCTGCCGGGATTGACCGCCAGTGTCGCGCCACTGAGGTTGGCCGTGCCGCCGACCTGGACCGGCGCGCTGCTGCCATCGGCGTTGACGCCGTAGGCGAGGGTGGATGCGCTGCCCATGTTCAAGTCGTGCACGATGGTTGCTGTACCGAGCCGGGTGTCAGTGCGCAACGTGCCATTCACGTTGAGGTTGCTCACCGAGCCGCCGCCGGCATAAACGCCGCCGGCGTCCACGGTCAGGTTGCCGGCGATGCCGCCCTGGTTGATCAGGGTGGCGCCGTTGCGCACGGCACCGCCGTCGCTGAAATCGCCGCTGCCGGTGAGGGTCCAGGCGCCTTGTTTGACCTCCAGCCATTCGAAATTGCGGCTGGCACCGAAGCTGCCGCCCGCCGCGTCGTCCATCACTACCCGGTCGTAACCGGTGCCGCCATCGGCCACGCCGACAAAGCGGCTGCCGTTGCGCAGTGTCAGGCTGTCGTTGCCACCGCCCAGGTCCAGCGCCAGACCGTTGCTGCCGGTGATCGTGCCGCCGTTGATCACGTTGTCGGCGAACTCACCGACGAACTTCACGCCGAAACCGTCGAGCCCTTGAATGGTGCCGTAGTTTTCCAGCGTGGTGGCCGCCAGTCCCGAACCGCCGCTGCCGTCGTCCACCAGAATGGCGCTGTTGGCACCGCTGATCAGGGCACTCTTGGCGTTGAGAATGTAACCACCGCCCAGCGCGATGCCTTCACTGCCGTTGGCGAAACCACCCTTGTCCACACCGCCGGCGCCAACGCCTTGAATGGTGCCGTAGTTTTCGATGTGGGCGATTTTGTCGATGTCCACGCCGTCACCGTCGCCGTTGGGCTGCAACCCGGAATACGCACCAGTGATGGTGCCGTGGTTGATCACCGTGCCGTCGCCGTCGGAACCGAAACCGGAACCATTGCGCCCGGTGATCTGCCCGTAGTTCACCAGCGTCGCCCCGAGGTCGGTGGTGATGCCATGTCGGCCGCCGGAGATCACGCCGTAGTTGGTCACGCTGACACCGGTTGCGGTGTCGATATCGATGCCGTCGAACTTCTGGTCGGCGTTGTGCGAGTCACCGGTCGAGATCTCGCCATAGTTGCTGATGGTCGCGTTGGCGCCGGTCTTCATGCCGTCGCTGGCGTCGCCGCGAATCAGCCCGCCTGCGCGGTTGATGATGGTGGTTTTCACCCCGTCGCTGCGCAACGCATCCAGATCCAGGCCCTGGCCGGTGGTCGAGCGAATGGTGCCGCTGTTGTCGATCAACAGGCTGCCGCTGACGAAGTTGCTGTCGATGCGAATCGCGTCGTTGGAGCCGAGAATCTGTCCGCCGCTGCGGTTGTAGATGGCGTAATTGCGCGCCTGGGTCAGATCGCCACTGCTGTCGATGGCCCGGCCACCGGTGGAGATAATCTTGCCGGCGTTGTCGATGATCACGCCGACACCGCTGGTGCTGTCCTTGAGGCTCACGGCCTTGCCGCTGTTGGTGATGCTGCCCGGCGCCGAAATCGTCAGGGTGTCGTTGCCGCCCAATGTCTGCGACGCGGTGGTGGCGGTGTCGATCTGCACGGTCTTGCCGTGGGCGGTGCTCGTGGCGATCAACAGGGCAGTGGCAAGCGACAGGCGCTGAGGCGGGAACGACATGGTGAGAACGTCCTTTTAGTTATTAGCGAGGGCGTTCTGTATAGCGGAGGGGGTTTACAGAATGATGTCTGGGTTATGTGCATTCTTTTGCAGATATGTCTGCGGGTTGGATGCTTCATCTGCAATTCGTTGCAGATGAAGCAATAACAGACAGGAAACCCCTTCAACTGCCGCACTCGCCGTCGGGGGCTTCCTTCTTTGCGTTTACATACTCAGCCGCGGCACTCAACCAAGCCTTTCACCTGCCCCTCAGCCGTCTGATTCTCGTCGCTCAGCCAGCGCTCGAACCCGGCCGCAATCGCCGGCCATTCCGAGTCCAGGATCGAGTACCACGCGGTATCACGGTTCTGGCCCTTGACCACCATGTGCTGGCGGAACACACCTTCGAAGCTGAAACCCAACCGCTCGGCCGCGTATTTGGAGCGGGCGTTGCCGTTGTTGCATTTCCATTCGAGGCGACGGTAGCCGAGGGCGAAGGATTCCTTGGCCAGCAGGTAGACCGCTTCGGTGCTTTTCGGCGAGCGTTGCATCGGTGCGCCGAAGGTGACGTGGCCGATTTCGATGCGGCCCTGGGCCGGGACGATCGACATCAGGCTGAGGATGCCTTGTACCTGGCCGCTGGCGCGGTCGATGACGCTGAAGAAGTACGGGTCGCTGTGGGCAGCATGGTTGTTCAGCCAGTCATTGAAGGCACTGCGCTCCGGAAACGGGCCGTAGGGCAAATAGTCCCAGAGTTTCGGGTCGGCGCCCGGGCCTTGCAGGGCGTTGAACAGGTCGTCGCCGTGGCGCGCCGGGTCGAGTTTTTCCAGGCGGATGAAGCGGCCTTCGATCAGGGTGGTGGAGGGCGGCGGCACGCCTTTCCAGTCGGCGAGAGAAATCGTCATGCGCGTGGCTCCTTAAATGGCTTTGCGAAACTGGATGAAACCCGGACGCTCGGCGATGCGCTCGTAGAGCTGGATCGCGGTGGCGTTGGTTTCGTGGGTCAGCCAGTGCACCTTGCAGCAACCGTCGGCCTTGGCGGTGGCGTAGACGTGTTCGATCAGCAGACGACCGACGCCGGTGCCACGGGTTTGCGGCTCCACCAGCAGGTCTTGCAGGTAGCAGGAGTTTTCGATGCTCCAGTTCGAACGATGGTAGATGAAATGAACCATGCCCACCGCTTTGCCGTCGGCCCAGGCGAGCGCGGCGTGGGTCGGTTCGTTCGGGTCGAGAAAACGCTGCCAGGTGCTTTGGCTGACGGCGTCCGGCAACTCGGTGTTGTAGAAGCGCAGGTAGGCCTGCCACAGCGGCAGCCAGGCCGCGTGATCGGCGGCGCTGACCGGACGGATGTCGATCTGACTCATGGTGATTTCCTTAACGCATCAAGTGAGCGAGGGTTTGATCGTTGAAGTCGGGGCTGGCGGCCAGGCCTTCGCGCACGCCGGCGATGTCTTCGGGACTGCGGTTCTGGCTGAGCTTGCGCTTGCCTTCGAGACGGTCGATCGGAATGGCAAACCCGACGATGGCCTTGAGCATGCCGTCGATGTAATCGGCCGGTGCATCGTCGACCGACCAGGGCTGGGCGCGGCCGGCCTCATGGCGATTGGTGAGGGTGCTGACGATGTCCAGCAGACGACCGCCATCGCTGAAGGTTTCGGCGTGACCGTAGGCGTGCACGGCAACGTAGTTCCAGGTCGGCACGACTTTGCCGTGCTCGGCCTTGCTCGGATAAAAGCCCGGGCTTACATAGGCATCGGCACCGGGAAAAATCAGCATGGCCTCGGCGCCGTCGCGCAGGTCTTTCCACTGTGGATTGGCCTTGGCCAGATGCCCGTACAGCGTGCCGTTCGGGCCTTGTTCACGATGCAGCAGCACTGGCACATGGCTGGCCTGCAAGCCCTGTTCGCCGTGAGTCACCAGAATGGCGAGGCGGGTGGCGAGGATCAGTTCGTGCAGTTGGGACAAGTCGTCGATGGCAAAGGCGCGGGGCGTGTACATGGAGAAATTTTCCTTGGCGAATGCCTGCATCGTAGGCAGGCTATTGGTCTGTTGTAAGAGCCATTGATGACCAATTTCATAGGTCCATTGCCATGCCCGATTCGACCACGCTGTCGCTGCCGTTCAACCCTGCCGGCATTGAGCTCGACCGCCGCAAAGGCCTGAGCCGTCAGCTCTATCAGGCCTTGCGCCTGCGGGTGCTCGACGGGCGCCTGGCCAGCGGCACACGCCTGCCGGCCAGTCGCGATCTGGCGGCGGCATTGACGATTTCCCGCAACAGTGTGGTGCGCGCCTACGATCAGCTGTATGCCGAAGGTTTCATCGAAGGGCGGGTCGGGGACGGTACTTATGTGGCGCAGTTGCCCCAATCGGCGACACCGACGAAAAAACTATCCACAAAAGTATCCACAGGGTTTTCAACAGGCTTACCCACAGCCTTATCCACAAAATCGGTCGATTCCACTGGGGATTTATCCAGCAAAGTTATCCACAGCGGTGCGATGCAGCGGCTTGAACAGAACCATTTGCCTACGCCGCCGAGTGGTCCGCCACGGGCTTTCAGGGTGGGTGTTCCGGCGTTCGATCTGTTCCCGTTCGACGTCTGGGCCAAGCTGAATGCGGCGTTCTGGCGTAAACCCGATTTGCAGCAACTGTGTTACGGCGACCCGGCGGGCGATGCGCGGTTGCGTGGACTGATCGCTGCCTATTTGCGCAGTTCGCGCGGCATGCAGTGCTCGGCTGAGCAAATTGTGATCACCAGTGGCGCACAGCAAGGAATCAGCCTTTGTGCACAGTTGCTGGTGGAGCCAGGCGCCGGGGTCGGCATCGAGAATCCCGGCTACCGCGCAGCGGGTCATGCGTTCGCATTGGCCGGTGGTCGATTGCACGGCATTGCGGTGGATGAGGAGGGCATCGATTGCGCAGCGTTGGCCGCCGCCGAAGATTGCCGTGTGGCTTATGTCACGCCGTCTCATCAATACCCGACAGGGGTGGTGATGAGCCTGGCGCGACGCCTGGAATTGCTGGCCTGGGCCGAGCGCACCGGGGGTTGGATCGTCGAGGACGATTACGACGGCGAGTATCGCTACACCGGCGCCCCCTTGGCTCCGCTGGCTGCGCTCGACCGCCAGGGTCGTGTCTTGTACGTCGGCACCTTCGGCAAAGTCGCGTTCCCGGCGCTGCGCCTGGGTTATCTGGTGTTGCCGCCGGGGTTGGTGGAGGCCTTTGCACAGCGGCGCGCGGTGGATGTCCGGCATTCCGAGGTGAGCACCCAGGCGGTGATGGCCGAGTTCATGGCGGCCGGGCACTTTCAGCGGCACATCCGGCGGATGCGCCGTGCTGCACTCAGCCGGCGCAATGCGCTCATCAATGGTTGGCCCCAGGGTTTGGCGGGTGTCGGCGAACTGCCGGCCGTGTCCGCCGGACTTCATTTGACGGTGGCGGTCGACAGCGTGGCCCGCGAACAGCAATTGATCGAACAGGCCGCCAGCGTCGGGGTGGAAGTCCATGGCTTGAGCAAGTACTGGCTGCCGGACTCGACGACGCCGATCGATCGGCGCGCCGGTCTGGTGCTGGGTTTTGCGGCGGTGCCGGAGCCGGCGATCGAGTCGGCTCTGGCCCGCTTGCGCGAAGTCTGGCGCAGTTAATCATCTTTCGGTCGAGCGTCGGCCTGTGGTGAGGAACAGGTCGCGCACCTGCGGATCGACGATACGCCGCAGCGCATTGTCGACGGCGTCGAAGGTGTCCAGTGTCTGGCGGGTTTTGTCATCCAGCGTTTGCAGATACGCATCGGCGAATTTCAGATGGGCAATGGTGTACAGCTCATCCGCATCCCCGAGCTGGTCGTAATGAAAGTGCGCGACCCATAGCGGTTTGTTTGCGTTGGCCTTGTCGAGAATCCGGTACTCCTGAAAGTAGTCCCCGCGATGCCGGGTACGAATGCGTCCGCGTGGGTCCTTGATCACGTTGACCTGCCCGTTGTCGTGCAGCCAGTGGAAATAGGTTTCCCGAGGTTTGCGTTGTTTAAGCATGGTCGCGTAGGTCGCAATGCCGTCGGCGTGGGTGCGGGTTGCGCCTTCGCGCAGGTTCGGGATGAGGGAGGCAATGGGCCAAGGATCCTTCCTGGCATTTTTTCTTCGGGTGATCGCGCTGTCGACGTCGATGGCCATTTGTTTGAGGCGTTCGACTTGCTGTTCGAACATGTCGCGGATGTCAGCGGGAATACGCCCCGGTCGCTTGGCGTCCTCGCGGGTTTTCCTGTTGAAGCTCTCGATGTTCGCTTCAAGCGCCATTGCCGCTGAAACAATATCCTCGTCATCGGCGGGCGCCGTCGGTTCGGGTCTTTGCGCGGTGAGTTTGACGAACGATGTCTCGGCCTCCGACTCGCCGCTCTGGGCCATGGGGGCTGACTCACCTGTTTCGGGGCGTGGACGACTTTTGCTCACCTTCACTTTCGGCTGCGACGTTGAAGGCTGCGGCCGGGACTTGACGGGGGCGGGTCGTTCTTCCGGTTCGGGCAATTCTGTGGTCAGGCGTTCGCGGGCCACTTCATGAAACTCGCCGATCAGCTCGCGAACCCTGTCGAGCCTGGCCTGGACGAACTGGCCGGGATGGGCCGCAGGCAATTGCTCCACGCGTTCACCGAGGCTGGCGAAGAGATCGTTCCACTGCGATAAACGTTCGATCCGCGCCAGCTGTCCATCTGCAATCACCGCGGTTTTACTCAGCAGGATCAGCTCATGACTGGCATCGGCAGCCGTGGCCGTGATGATCCCGATCGCGGCGCGGGCGGCGTTCATGGCGGCTCCCGGCTTCTCCTCCACACAGCGCTCGTAGGACATGCCGATTTCATTGGCCTTGAGATCGAGTGTGTTGAAGTCTGGCAGCAGCAATTCCAGCCTCGTGGCCACTTCTCTGGCCTTGGCCGAATGGCTGTTCAATATCTGGAGCGAGCGATCCAGGGTTTGCAGGGTGGTGATCATTTCGTCGCTCAACGCGGTGGCGACGGTGGCGATTTCGATCTGTTGCTTGCGTGGTACCAGTGTGTGTTGGTTCGCGCTGTCGACAAAGATCTGTGTGGTCTTGGCGTACATCCGCATTTTCACCCGCAGCCACGAGCCGAAACAGCGGTGCTGACCCAGGGTCAGGCTCATCAGTCTGGCCTGGTGTACCGAGCCACCGCCACCCGCCAGACGCCAGTTTTCGAGTTGGTCCAGCGCCTGGGTGTACTCATTGCCCAGCTTCGTGGCCCTGCCCAGATAGACGGATGCGGAGTGCTCGAAGCCGGCTTCGCTGGTGTCCCGTGGAAGGGCCACCAGCGCTCGCAGCAGTTGTGTTTTCGCCTCTGTTTCGTGTGCTTCAAATTGCTCCAGCTCAGTCCAGGCAGCCTCCATTGACTGCTTTTTGGAGCGGCGGAACGCCTCGATCCGGCTTTTCGGCATGCCGCCGCGCAAGCGCAGTTTCGGGTCCCAGTGCCATTGCCCGGCAGTCTCGTCGTATGTCAGCGCCATGCCGATACGCAGTGGATCGGCCGGATCGACGATATGCACCGGCTCGTCTGCCCGGGCGATCACCTGGAACCAGCGCGTACCGACCCGGGCGCAGGTCTTGCCGTCGAGGGTGTACAGGTGAGTGACTGGTGAGGCCTGTTTCCCGCTCAAGTCAGGTGTGGCGATCTTGAAGCGGTCGAGCATCGCGATGAAGCGTGCGCTGGTGTCGGGTCGCAGCAGTGTCCCTTGCTCGAGTTGGGTGAGATGCGCGGCAGGCACCTCGCCAGTGATGGCAACCGGGTCGAGCGTGACTGACGGTGTGACTTCTGGTGCGGACTCCTCTTTCTCCGGCGACAGTCGGGCCGTTTCGCGGGATTCCTTCTGGTGCGGCAGCCACGAGCGGTTGCGTCGCGCCACGACGCGTTGGGTCAGGATGATGCCGAGCGTCAGCAGAACATCGGCGGTGGATTGCCAGGCCACGAGGGTGTCGTCGTGTTCATTGGCATCAATCGCCTGCTGGATCTGCGTGATGGTTTGCCAGACCCAGACGGCGGTACCCGCCGCGCCGCTCATGAAGTTCGCAGCAACGCTGAACATCGCCCAGCCGCTGTCCGCCAGAAGCGCCCAGCGTCGTTCGCTGTTGGACTGCGACTGGCGGTTCGCAAGTTCGACCAGCGCCTGACTGTTGGCGGTGTACAGCGAGGCAAGGATGTCGCCGCCGAGGGGGGCGTTTTCCAGTGCGATCGGGCCTGTCAGATCCAGGTGCATGAACGGTTCGGTGGCCAATTGAGTGACGATCCACGGCGAGGGCAGGCCGACCGGGAAGGCGTACTGCGAGTACTCGAAACTCAGTGCTGCACTGCCCAGCCAGGCCAATACCGAATTGCGCAGTTCGCCATCCTGATACAGCGCGTACATCAGGTTTTGCAGAGAGGCGAACTGCATCAACGGGGTGTCCAGCAGCGGCCGGTACAACAGGCAAGGACCCTGGGTATGGTCTCGCGGACAGATGATGAACATGTTGGCGACAACGTCCGAACGCCGGCTCAAGCGGCGGCGAGGGACGAATGCCAACGGACGGATCGTCACCGAGTGTTCGGCTGTTGGAAGTTTGCGGGTGATGGCATCCATCAATTGGCAGACGTAGTCATAACCCCGCTGATCGACGTCGCCCTGGTGCTTGAGCTTGCATTCCAGTGCAAGCATCGGCAGGAGTGTCGGCAGCTGGCGCATGTAGCGGGTCTTTTGCTCGGCCGCCCGGATCGGGTCATCAATCAGTGCGCGTTTGATCAGTTGCGGGTAATGACCGCCGATGTCGACCTTTTCCGCGATTGTGGTGAGAAAGTCCACAGTCAGCCAGGCAGGTACGGCTCGGTCATTATCGAAGGCGATCGTGGCTTGGTAGGGCGGGGCGTTTTGCAGGGCGAACTCACCCAGGGTCTCGTGTATTCGGTCAAATGGATTGGGCAGGGTGAAGCCACCGGTTTCGAGGCTGTTGGTCACACTGATCCGCAGGTGTTCCAGAGGCAGTTCGGCGGCGCCCTCGGCGCTTTTGTCGGCGATGATTGCTTCGCACATGCGGCGTTCGGCGTAGGGCTTGATCAGGGGAATGTCGTCATCTCTGAAAACACCCTTCTCGACGTCGTCACGCAAGGTGCCGAGCTCGGCAATGTAGCGACTGTAGTCCTGCAGATCATGGAGGGAGCCGGCTTGCAGCCAATCGGGAATGGCCTCTTCCAACTGGTCGAGCCGGGCTCGTTCGAGCGGATTGAAACGACCGCGGCTCTGTCTTGCGGGGGAGGCCTGGGCACTGATCGACTGGTTGGCGGGGTCCAGTGCCGCGATCGCACCGAGCTGATTGCTGATCAGCGCCTGTGCAACGGCGTCGAAGATATGCCCTTCGGGTTCGATCAGGCGCCATTTCAGGGAGCGCCCGGACAGCTCGGGATCGAGTCGCTGTGGCAATGTTTCGCCCAGCGCGACCAGCGACTCGAAGGACTCATAGCCATCGGCAACGGTGTACATCAGGATCCGTTGCCGCTGTTTGACGGTGGCAGTCAGCACCAGTGCGCCGGCAATGAGCAGGTGCGTGCTGTCCTTGCCGTCAACCAGGTCGATGTCCATCAGGCAGGCTTTCAGCCCGCTGAAATCGCTGTTCACTGTCGAGCGTTCTGCCCGATCCGGATGCTGAGCGACAAATCGCGCCAGTGCGCACTCGTCTACATCCCAGCCACTGGCCGTCTGCACATTCGCGGCCGAACACAACAGGTCGGACAGCTCTTGCCAGCGCGGCTGGGTGCCGGCGGACTCATTCCAGTAATCGAGTTGGCGCTGCTGGTATTCGAGGAACAGAAACGGTGCAAGGTCGTTCACCAGCGAGGTGACGTCGTCCATGCTCACCGGCAGGAGGATGGGCGGAGTGGCGTCGGGTGTGCGGGTCAGGAAGTGCTCGCCTTCGATGTAATCGGCCGTGGTTCTGTTAAAGCAGTGCTGGATAAAGGCATGGGTCAGGGATTCGAAGGCAAAGACCCCGGTGGCGTTCTGTGTGGCATCGGTTTCGCGCAGAGGCGTCGCGAGCATCGTGCGATCCGGATCGATGTGTTGGTCGGGATGGCTTTTCATCAGTGCTTCGCGCAACAGCGCCGAGGCGACTTGATGCAGCGAGTAGCCCCGGCCGGTCAGTTCGACCAGCCGGCTCTGTTTCAGCAAGGGAGGGGAAACGCTGGGCGTAGTGGCGGCGGCAGGTTCAGTCATGGTCGTGTCCATGGGGGAAAACCGGCACATTAAAATTCCGGCCACGGCACGCGGCGGTACATAGATCTTGCAGGCAAAAAAAGACCCGCGGAGGCGGGTCTTGGTGGGGCGGAACGTTTCAGGTGCCGGACTTGATCTTGGTCCACGCCCGGGTGCGTGCCCGTTCTGCATCACGCGGCAACGGTTGCAGGGTGTACAGCGTATTCATCGCCGCATCCGTCGGGTACAGGTTGGGGTTGTTGCGGATTGCCGGATCGACATGTTCGGTGGCGTCCTTGTTCGGGTTCGGGTAACCGACAAAGTCGCTGACCGGCGCGATCACCTGCGGTTGCAGCAGGTAGTTGATGAAGGTGTAGGCGTCCTGCGGGTTCTTCGCTCCTTTCGGGATGGCGAGCATGTCGAACCAGATCGGCGCACCTTCCTTCGGCAGGCGCATGTCGACCACCACGCCGTTCTTCGCCTCTTTGGCGCGGTTGGCGGCTTGCGAGAAGCTGCCCGAATAACCGACCGCGACGCAGATGTCACCGTTGGCGATATCGGCCATGTATTTGGACGAATGGAAGTAGGTCACGTACGGACGAATCTTCATCAGCAAGGCTTCGGCCTTGGCGTAATCCGCCGGGTTCTTGCTGTTGGGGTCGAGGCCGAGGTGTTGCAGGGCCAGCGGCAGGATCTCCGATGGCGAGTCGAGCAGGGCGACGCCGCACTGCTTGAGCTTGCTGATGTTCTCCTCCTTGAAGATCAGGTCCCAGCTGTCCACCGGCGCGTTGTCACCCAGTGCAGCCTTGACCTTGGCCGGGTTGAAGCCGATCAGGATGGTGCCGTACATGTAAGGCACGGCGAACTTGTTGCCCGGGTCGTTGGCCTCGATCAGCTTCATCAGTTTCGGATCGAGGTGGTTCCAGTTCGGCAACTGGCTGCGATCCAGCGGCTGGAACACCCCGGCCTCGATCTGCTTGGCCAGGAACACGTTGGACGGCACCACCACGTCATAGCCGGAGTTGCCGGTCAGCAACTTGGCCTCCAGTGCTTCGTTGGTGTCGAAGATGTCGTAGACCAGTTTGGTCTGACTGTTCTGCGCCTTGAAATCTTCCAGTGCCTTGGGGGTGATGTAGTCGAACCAGTTGTAGACGCGCAGGGTGCGTTCTTCGGCGTGCGCGGCGCCGCTCAGCAGTGCCGCACAAAGCGCGGGCGCGATGAAGTGCTTGAGTCTGTTCATTGTTCGAAACCTTCGAGCACGTTCACCGCGTTGATGCCGATTTCTTCCACCGCGTAGCCACCCTCCATGACGAACAGGGTCGGTTTGCCGAGAGCGGCGATGCGCTTGCCCATGGCCAGGTAGTCCGGGCTGTCGAGCTTGAACTGCGAGATCGGATCGTCTTTGAAGGTGTCGACGCCCAGCGACACGACGATGATGTCGGCGCCGTAGTTGTCGATCTCCTGGCAGGCCTGATCCAGCGCCGCACTCCAGACATCCCAGCCGGAACCCGCCGGCAGCGGATAGTTGAAGTTGAAGCCTTCGCCGGCCCCTTCGCCGCGTTCATCTTCATAACCGAGGAAGAACGGGAATTCCGCTTCCGGGTGGCCGTGGATCGAGGTGAAAAGCACATCGCTGCGCTCGTAGAAAATCGATTGGGTGCCGTTGCCGTGGTGGTAGTCGACGTCGAGGATCGCGACCTTCTTGTGGCCCTGATCGAGGAACGCTTGCGCCGCGATGGCGGCGTTGTTGAGGTAGCAATAACCCCCCATCAAATCGCCGGCAGCGTGGTGTCCCGGTGGACGGCACAGAGCGAAGGCTCCGCGCGCACCGCGCTGGATTTCCGCTTGTGCGGTCAGCGCCACTTGCGCTGCGCTGTACGCGGCTTGCCAGGTGCCGGCGGTGATCGGCGCGCCGCCGTCGAAGCTGTAATAACCGAGCTGGCCGTGCAGGCTGGTCGGCTTGACCTGACGCAAGGTGCGCGCCGGCCAGGTGTAGGGCAGCAAGTCGCCGTCGGTGTTGAATTCGGTCCAGCGCGCCCAGGCGCCTTTGAAGAAGTCGAGGTAGTCGCGGCTGTGGATGCGCTCGATCGGCCCGAGGCCGAAATCCTTCGGTGCCTCGACCGGGCCGAGGTTTTGGTTTTTCACCCGCTGCAACACGTGGTCGGCGCGCGACGGCATCTCGAAGCAAGGCTTGAGTTGCCCGTCGATCAATTCGCAGCGGCCGTGGTGCAGGTGGTGATCGTCAGAGTAGATCGTCAGCATTTGTTGTTCTCCGCAGGGCTGATTCGGTTGACCCCAGTGTTGCGGCGCGGGGCGAATCGGAGAACGTCAGGAGCGGCCAAAAGGGGATCGATATGGCCAAAAGAACTGACCGAAATTCGCCCCTTGGACGAATAAAGCGCCCCAGGAAGGGGCGCCGTTCGGATTCAGAGGCGAGTCGCGGTTTTGCCAATGGCGGCTTGATGGCGATCAAGTACCTCAAGCCAATCCGGACGCTGTCGTTGTTCCAGCATCTTGCGCAATGCGCTGTAGGCATCGTCTGTACAGGGCTCACCCAGCGTTGGGTCGGCCCCTTTTTCCAGCATCAGCGTGAACAGCTCAAGGACCTGCTGGTGGTCGATCTCTCGATCCATGTCGCCTCTGGGGGCCTGGCTGGCGAGGAGGTACAGAACCGAATCCAGGCGGTCTCGTTCATGGCAACGTCCGGCAGGGTAGACAAAATTCAGCTGCGCACCGGCTTCAACCAGACGTTTTGCTGCCGAATAGTTGTTGCGGTAGATCGCTTCGTACAACGCGGTTCTCTGTTCTTTGCTTTGTCGGCGATCGAGGTTCTGCGGATGCTTGAACAGCCAGTTGAACAGCTCGTCATCTTTACGCGATGTACGTTGCATCAGCAGGGTCTCACCCCGCGCATCGGGCTCGTCGATGGCGGCGCCGGCATTGAGCAGAAACTCGGTTCGCTGGCCCTGTTGCGGATCCTTGTCGGCTTTGAGGTCTTTGTTTAATGCTTGCATCACCAGCGGTTCGCTGCCGTTGATGCCGCTGGTTTCAGCCCCCCGGTCGAGCAGCAGGCGGGCGATGGCGAAGTTCGGTGCATCCAGTGCGTGCAACAAGGCACTTCGGCCGTCCTCGCCCAGGGTCTTGGCCTGGAGGCCACTGTCGAGCAACTGCCGTACACGCGGCTCGTCCTGCTGGTCCACGGCCTCGATCAATGGCCATTGTGCCTGGCAGGCCTGAGGTTCGGCCTGGGCTAGTCCCAGCCTCTGAACCACGCGCTCCGGAACGCTCAGATTTCGCTGCAGGCGCAGACCGCAGTAAATCCGGTAATACTCCTGCGCCAATGCGTACTGGGTCGTGTAGGCGGGTGCTTTTTCATAGCTTTTCCAGGCCTGATCCGCGAGGTTGAGATAGACCGGAATGCGTTGTGGTGCGCGACGTGCTACTTCCAGCAGCCATTGCCGGGAACCTTCGTCTGGCGCCAGTTCACTTTTCCAGTAAGCAATGTCGTTGAGCTGGCCGGGGAAGTCTTTCTGATCGGCACCGATTCGGCGGAAGTCCTGGTTCAAAAACAGCTCATCGACTTTCTTCAGTCCAGGGCCTTTGTCGCTGGCCTTGCTCAGTTGCTGGTGCAGCTCCCACAGTTGCAGGGCGCCGTCGCCAGCCTGGTAGGGCTGTGGATCAACTTCGATACTCAGAGGGGCGTCGGGTACGCTGTAACGCATGGCGTCCCGGGCACCTTCGATACCTTTGAGCCAGGTGTCGAGCACGGTTGCAGAGGTTTCCTGCAGCGGCTGGAACGACAGCAGGTGATCGTTGCGCACCCGCCCCAACGCCATCAACGGCTCACCGGGCTTGCGCCAGTCGATCAGCAGGTAGCGCTTGGTTTCCCAGCCACTGGTTTTGACACAGTCGAAACTCAGGGTATCGACCACGATACCCGGCGCGATGTCGGTGCGCATGGCCGACGAGCTCAGATTCATGTACTGAAACTCGGTGATGCAGCTGTGAAACTCGTCGGCGGTGAGCAATGGGATCGGTCCCAGTTTGTGCACACGTTCGCGGTAGTTCTCATCGCTGTAAACGTTCAGGTAGAACAGACCGCGAAAGCTGCTGAGCAAGCCTGTCAGAGGTTTCGCAACTCCGGGCGTTTCAGCCGCGGCGGGGATCGGAATGATGGTTTTGCCATATTCGGGTGCGTCAACCACCGAGTGCGGCGGGAGCCCCCACCAGTTCAGTTCGATGGCCTGCGCGGCCAATGGCAGGTTGAGCAGTGCAGCGAGCAAGGCAAGGCGTGAATAGCGACGGAAAAGAAGCATCAAGCAAAAACACCGGCAATGGGGGCGGGCCGCGTAATGTAGTGCAGTCAGTGGCGCGATGCCTGATTTATCTCAAGCGCGGAACTGACTCGGCGCCACGCCGCTCCAGCGCACGAACGCATGGCGGAAGCTCGCGGTCTCGCTGAAGCCGAGGGTTTCGGCAATGCGGTAGATCGGCAACTGATCCTCGCAAAGCATCTGTTTGGCCCGTTCGAAACGCAGTTCGTCGAGCAGTTCCTGATAGCTGCAGCCCATGTCCTTCAGATGCCGGCGCAAGGTGCGCGGCGAGCAGTTCATCTGTTGCGCCAGACCTTCCAGCCCAGGTGCTGCGTTGAGTTGTGCGGTCAGCAACTGGCGGATCCGCCCGAGCCACGCCTGCCTGCCAGTGAACTCGATGTTCTGCTTGCGGCAGCGTTCGGCCATGGCCTGGTGGGTGATGATGTCGGCCAGCGGCAGCGGCTGATCGAGCCAGCGCCGGTCAAAGGCAAAGGCGTTGTCCTTGGCACCGAAGTGCAGGGGCGCGTTGAAGTGTTCGGCGTAGCTGTCGCGGTAATCCGGCGCGGCGTGTTCGAAGCGGGTGGCGAGTAGTGGCAGTGGATGGCCGAGCAGGTCATCGCAGATGACTTTCAGCGACACCAGACAGAACTCAGCGTTGAACACCGCCATCCCCGGGCTTTCGCGGTAATCGGCAGCGACGAACCAGATGCGTTCGCCGTCGTCCTCCAGACTCAGCTCGAAAAGTGTTCCCAGCAGCGCCGGATAACGGATCGCCAGGCGCAAAGCGTCACCGAAGGTGGCACAGGTCAGCAGCGCGTAACCGAGGATGCCGTAGCAGGAAACGTGCATGCGCCGGCCCAGTTCCAGGCCGATGTCGTGCTTGAGCGCGACTGCGTTGGCGCAGACCTGCATCTCCTGATTGGTGGTGATGCGGGTGTCGGCCCGGCTCAGGTCCGCCGCGCTGATGCCGCTGCCGGCGAGCAGCGCTTCACTGGACAAGCCTTCGGTCTTGAACGTGTTGAGGATCAACGAGACTGCATTGAGTGTGGTGAGGTGGGAGTGGAGCATAAGATCTTCCAGCCTTGGGATGCTGGAAACGGCAGCAAGTTGCATGCCGGGCTGTGGGAGCAGAGGGGCTCCCACAGCTTGTTGCGATCAGATGAGTTCGCCGCACAGGTCGAGTTCGACCAGACGCCGCACTTCGGCCGTTTCAAGGCCTGCACCCAGCAAAGCATTCAACTTGCCGAACGCCGCCTCACGGGTCATGCCGCCACCGGACAACACGCCAGCGCCACGCAAGCGGCTGCCCGCTTCGTAGATATCCAGTTCCACACCACCTTCATGGCACTGCGTGACCGCAACCACGACGACACCTTTATCCCGCGCACGGCCGAGGCTGGCAAGGAACTCTGGATTGTCGCTCGGCCCGGTGCCGCTGCCGTAGCACTCCAGCACCAGACCCTGAATGCCGCTGTCGAGCAGGCCGTCGATGATCTCGGCGCCGATGCCCGGGAACAGCGGCAATACGGCAACCCTGGCCAGTTGCTTGGGCTGGTTGTAGTTCAGCGCGGCTGGCAGCGAGGTGGCTTTCACGCCGCCGCCCTGACGTTCCAGACGTTTGAACGGATGACGGCCGAAGCTGCGCACTTTCGCGCAACGGGTCGGGGCCAGCAGCTCGCCGTGGAAATACAGATGCACACCCGGCGCCAGGCCGTGGCCGAGGGCGACCAGCGCGCCGCTGAGGTTTTCCCAGGCGTCGCTGTCGGTGACGCCGGCCGGCAGCATCGAACCGGTGAAGCACACGCGGGCATGCAGGCCGAGCAACTGGAAGCTCATGGCGGCGGCGCTGTAGGCCAGGGTGTCGGTACCGTGCAGGATCAGCACGCTGTCGCAGCCTTGCACATCGACGGCGTCGACGACGGCTTCACGCAGTTGCTGCCAGTAGGTCGGGGTCATGTTGGCGCTGTCGATCAGCGGCGACATCTCGCGAAAGCGCCACTGCGGCACCACCAGCTCAGGCTGACTGTGCAGGTAATCGCGCATCCGCGCTTCGAAACCGGAAGCCGGGGCCAGGCCGTTCGCGCTGGCCTGCATGCCGATGGTGCCACCGGTGTATAGCACCATGACGTGCTGGGCGGCAGGGTAGGTCGAGGAATTCATGGGGAGTTCTCCTGAACGAAGACAGCATGCGGTCGAGCATGACGCCGACCGCCGCTTGTGTCACGCCGGGCGCAAGACCTGCGCCCGGTTTTTACCCGATCAGCGTTGCGCTGCGGGGATGCCTTGCGGCTGAGCGTCAGCCTTGGCAGCAACCGACGGGCTGGTCGGCCAGGCCTTCAGGTCCAGGTCCAGATCGGTAAATTTGCTGGAGTCGAACACTGGCTGGCTGACGCCGGCGCGGCGCTGCTCGTCGTAGTCACGCATCACGCGCATGCCGACCTTGAACAGCATGGCCAGGGCTATCAGGTTGACGAAGGCCAGGCAGGTCATGGTGATGTCGGCGAAGGCGAACACGGTCGACAGATCCTGCATCGAACCCCAGACCACCAGCGCCAGCACCAGGCCGCGGAAAGTCATCAGCGCAGCGCGGTTGCGGGTGAGGAACTGCAGGCTGTTCTCGCCCAGGTAGTAGTTGTAGAGGATGCAAGTGAAGACGAACAGCGACAGCGCGACGCTGACGAACATGCGACCCCAGTCACCGACCACGGCGGCCAGCGAGTTCTGGGTCAGGACGATGCCGTCACCTTCGAAGCCCGGGGTGTAGAAGCCCGACAGCAGGATCAGCAGCGCGGTGCAGGTGCAGATCACGAAGGTGTCGAGGAACACACTGAAAGCCTGAACCACGCCCTGAGCGCCCGGGTGCTTCACGGCGGCCACGGCGGCGACGTTCGGCGCACTGCCCAGGCCCGCTTCGTTGGCGAATACGCCACGTTTCACGCCCATGACAATCGCGCTGCCGAGCAGGCCGCCGAAGGCCGGGTCGAGACCGAAGGCGCTCTTGAAGATGGTTTCCAGCATGGCTGGCACGTGTTCGATCTGGGTGCCGATCACGTACAGGGTCACGCCGATATAGGCCAGGGTCTTGATCGGTACCAGCAGGTCGGACACCGAAGCGATGCGCTTGATGCCGCCGATGAAGGTGATGGCCAGCAGCACTGCCAGGACGATACCGGTGTGTTGCGGGTCGAACGCAAAGGCGTTTTGCAGCGAGTGGGTCACGGTGTAGGACTGCAGGCCAATGAAGGCGAAGCCGTAGGTGACCAGCAACAGGATCGAGAACACCACCGCCATGCCTTTGAGCTTCAGGCCGTGCTGGATGTAGTAGGCCGGGCCACCACGGTACAGACCGTCGCCATCGGCGCGCTTGTAGACCTGGGCCAGGGTACATTCGAAGAAGCTGCTGGACATTCCGACCAGTGCGGTCACCCACATCCAGAACACCGCACCCGGACCACCAAGGGTCACGGCGATGCCGACACCGGCGATGTTGCCTGCACCGACGCGGCCGGCGAGGCTGAGCATCAGGGCCTGGAACGAGCTGAGTTGCCCGGCGCTGCCTTTGAGGCTGTCGCGGAACACCGCGAACATGTGGAAGAAGTGACGCAATTGAACGAAACGCGAGCGAATCGTGAAGTAGCTACCGAGCCCGACAATGAGCACGATCAGTACTTTCCCTGAGAGGAAGTCGTTGATGACTTCGAGCATGGATTTTTCCTCGCTGTTTTTTGTGTAAGCAAATACTGGATGGTCGGAAACATCGCGTTACACCGGTGTGCGTTCGGCACGACAGGCGAGGCGAGGGTTTCGTCCCGGTTCCATTTCGCGGGTTTGTTATTAGTTCGGGTTTCGCATGGGTTATGGCCTCGTTACCGACGACCGCTCACGCGAAGAGGGGCGGCACTATACCGATCAGTGCGGCGCCCGTCTGCACGGTTGTGGTGCAAGCGACGAAACGAGGCTTTGAAACACCCGACGTTACCGGCGTCGGGCTTTTGCGGGATGGCTCCCACAGAAGACGTTTGTCCTTTCAAATAGTTAAAAAAAAGGGCTTGGAGAATGATCTCCAAGCCCTCAAAAGGTGAGAGGTGTCTAGTCCCTCGACCTGGTGAGCGGTGCTACAAGTAACGCGTCGGATCAGCCTTTCAGAGGCACCAGACGCGGAGCAATCATGTTTTCCGGGCGCAGGATGTCGGCGAGCATGGCTTCGTCGAGCAGACCTTCTTCGCGCACCAGTTCCAGCACGCCGCGGCCGCTTTCAAGGGCGATACGGGCGATGCGGGTGGCGTTTTTGTAGCCGATGTACGGGTTCAGTGCGGTGACCAGACCGATCGAGTGTTCGACCAGTTCACGGCAGCGCGCTTCGTTGGCGGTGATGCCGACGATGCAGTGCTCGCGCAGCATGTCCATGGCGCGTTGCAGCAGGCGGATCGAGTCGAGGATCTTGAAGGCGATCAGCGGCTCCATCACGTTCAGTTGCAGTTGGCCGCCTTCGGCTGCCATGGTCAGCGCCAGATCGTTACCGATGACCTGGAATGCCACCTGGTTCACGGCTTCCGGAATAACCGGGTTGACCTTGCCTGGCATGATCGAGCTGCCTGGCTGACGCGCCGGCAGGTTGATTTCGTTAATGCCGGTACGTGGGCCGCTGGACAGCAGGCGCAGGTCGTTGCAGATCTTCGACAGCTTGACCGCGGTGCGCTTGAGCATGCCGGAGAACAGCACGAAGGCGCCCATGTCGGAGGTGGCTTCGATCAGGTCGGCGGCTGGAACCAGCGGTTGACCGCTGATCAGTGCCAGACGCTGTACGGCCAGGGCCTGATAGCGCGGGTCGGCGTTGATGCCGGTGCCGATCGCGGTGCCGCCCAGGTTCACTTCGGTCAGCAGTTCCGGGGCCAGCGTCTTCAGACGGGCCAGGTCTTCGCCCATGGTGGTGGCGAAAGCGCGGAACTCTTGACCCAGGGTCATCGGCACGGCGTCTTGCAGCTGGGTACGACCCATCTTCAGGACGTGGTTGAATTCTTGACCCTTGGCCGCGAATGCCTGAATCAGGCTGTCGAGGCTGGCCAGCAGCGCGTCGTGACCCAGCAGCAGACCCAGGCGGATCGCGGTCGGGTAGGCGTCGTTGGTCGACTGCGCCATGTTGACGTCGTCGTTCGGGTGCAGGTACTGGTACTCGCCTTTCTGGTGACCCATCGCTTCCAGAGCAATGTTGGCGATCACTTCGTTGGCGTTCATGTTGGTGGAGGTACCGGCGCCACCTTGAATCATGTCGACCACGAACTCTTCGTGGAAATCGCCGCGGATCAGACGTGCACAGGCTTCGCTGATGGCAGCGTGCTTGGCTTCGCTCAGGTGACCCAGCTCACGGTTGGCGTCAGCAGCGGCCTGTTTGACCATTGCCAGACCGACAACCAGCTTCGGGTAGTGCGAAATCGGAACGCCCGAGAGACGGAAGTTGTTCACCGCTCGCAGGGTCTGGATGCCGTAATACGCTTGAGCAGGGACTTCGAGGGCGCCAAGCAGGTCGTTTTCTGTGCGGAATGATGCAGCGGAGGACATGATAGAAATCATCTCGATATGGACCCGGTCTGTGCCGGAACGCTGCGAATGCTAGGCTTGTGGGAAATTTTGGGCCAATGCTGTTAAACACTGCCCTATGCACATTCGGCATAATGCCCGTGTGACGCCGCGTGCGCGGCAGACGTGTGACCTGTTTTGGTGCGTGTCCGGGAGGACGTGATGAATCTGGAAAGCAAATGGCTCGAGGACTTCAGTGCTCTGGCCGCCACCCGCAGCTTCTCGCAGGCGGCCGAACGGCGCTTCGTGACCCAGCCGGCCTTCAGTCGGCGGATCCGCAGCCTGGAGGCGGCGCTCGGGCTGACGCTGGTCAACCGCTCGCGCACGCCGGTCGAACTGACGGCGGCGGGGCAACTGTTTCTGGTGACCGCGCGCACGGTGGTCGAACAGCTCGGCGAAGTGCTGCGCCACCTCCATCATCTGGAAGGCGGGCAGGGCGAAGTGATTCAAGTGGCGGCGGCGCACTCGCTGGCGCTCGGTTTCTTCCCGCGCTGGATCGCGCAACTGCGCAACGAAGGCCTGAACATCGCCACGCGGCTGGTGGCGACCAACGTCGGCGATGCCGTGCACGCGCTGCGTGAAGGTGGCTGCGATCTGATGCTGGCGTTCTACGACCCGGACGCAGCGATGCAGATGGACCCGGAAATTTTCCCGTCGCTGCACCTGGGGCAGACCGAAATGCTTCCGGTGTGCGCGGCGGATGCCAATGGCAAACCGCTGTTCGATCTTGAAGGCGAGGCCAGTGTGCCGCTGCTGGCCTACAGCGCCGGGGCGTTTCTCGGGCGCTCGGTGAACGGCTTGTTGCGCCAGCGTGCGCTGCGCTTCACCACTATTTATGAAACCGCCATGGCCGACAGCCTGAAAAGCATGGCCCTCGAAGGCCTCGGCATTGCCTGGGTGCCGCAACTGAGCGTGCGCAACGAGCTCGCCCGTGGCGAACTGGTGGTCTGCGGCGGCCCGCAATGGCACGTGCCGCTGGAAATTCGCCTGTACCGCTGCGCGCTGGTGCGCAAGGCCAATGTACGGTTGTTGTGGCGCAAGCTTGAAGGCGGTGCGGCACAATCTTCCTGAATGCGCTGGCGCTGACCTTTGAGTCAATAAAACCGGGGCTTTGGCTCATTTGACAGATGGTCGCATCGGGGGCTGTTTATTGCTTTCTTTGCGGTATACTGCGCGGCCTTCGGCCGGTTCGTCCGGCCATTTTTCCTACAACAAGCCACGCATTCTGCGTGGCTTGTTGTTTTTGACGCGCCTGCGGGCGCCCAGAGAGAAGAGGCGCGACGATGAGTGCACTGGTTGGCGTGATCATGGGCTCCAAGTCCGATTGGTCCACCCTTAGCCACACCGCCGATATGCTGGAAAAGCTCGGCATCCCGTACGAGGTCAAGGTGGTTTCTGCCCACCGCACCCCGGATCTGCTGTTCCAGTACGCCGAAGAGGCTGAAGGCCGCGGCATCGAGGTGATCATCGCCGGTGCCGGTGGCGCAGCCCACCTGCCAGGCATGTGTGCGGCCAAGACCCACCTGCCGGTGCTGGGCGTACCGGTGCAGTCGGCGATGCTCTCGGGCGTCGATTCGCTGCTGTCGATCGTGCAGATGCCGGCCGGCATTCCGGTTGCCACCCTGGCCATCGGCAAGGCGGGCGCGATCAACGCAGCCTTGCTGTCTGCGAGCATCCTGGGCGCCAAGCATCCACAATTCCACGCGGTACTGAAGACCTTCCGTGCCGAGCAGACAGACAGCGTCCTGGACAATCCAGACCCACGTATTGCCTGAGGTTGTTGAGATGAAGATCGGTGTAATCGGTGGCGGCCAGTTGGGTCGCATGTTGGCCCTGGCGGGCACCCCGCTGGGCATGAACTTCGCTTTCCTCGACCCTGCGCCGGACGCTTGCGCCGCTGCACTGGGCGAACACCTGCGGGCCGATTACGGCGATCAGGATCACCTGCGTCAGCTGGCCGATGAAGTCGATCTGGTGACCTTCGAGTTCGAAAGCGTCCCGGCTGAAACCGTGGCGTTCCTTTCGCAATTCGTGCCGGTCTACCCGAGCGCTGAAGCCCTGCGCATCGCTCGCGACCGCTGGTTCGAGAAGAGCATGTTCAAGGACCTGGGGATCCCGACCCCGGCGTTCGCCGACATCCAGTCGCAAGCCGATCTGGACGCCGCCGTCGCTTCGATCGGCCTGCCTGCCGTGCTGAAAACCCGCACCCTGGGTTACGACGGCAAGGGCCAAAAAGTCCTGCGCAAGCCTGAAGACGTGGTCGGCACATTCGCCGAGCTGGGCAGCGTGGCCTGCCTGCTGGAAGGCTTCGTGCCGTTCACCGGCGAAGTGTCGCTGATCGCCGTGCGCGCCCGTGATGGCGAGACGAAGTTCTATCCATTGGTGCACAACACCCACGACAGCGGCATTCTCAAGCTGTCGATCGCCAGTACCGATCACCCGTTGCAGGCCCTGGCCGAAGACTACTCCAGCCGTGTCCTCAAGCAGCTGGACTACGTTGGCGTGATGGCGTTCGAGTTCTTTGAAGTCGACGGTGGCCTCAAGGCCAACGAAATCGCCCCGCGCGTGCACAACTCCGGGCACTGGACCACCGAAGGCGCCGAGTGCAGCCAGTTCGAAAACCACCTGCGGGCCGTAGCCGGTCTGCCGCTGGGTTCGACCGCGAAGGTCGGCGAGAGCGCGATGCTCAACTTCATCGGTGTCGTTCCGCCGGTTGAAAAAGTCATCGCCATCGACGATTGCCACCTGCATCACTACGGCAAGGCTTTCAAGGCCGGGCGCAAGGTCGGTCACGCCAACCTGCGGTGCAAGGACAAGGCGACGCTCGAGCAGCAGATCCTCAAGGTCGAAGCGCTGATCGCCGAGTAACAACAGTTTCATGTGGCAGCGGCGGAACCATTAGGGGCCGCCGTTCTCTGATGGCAGGATGCCAAAGTCTGGCTAGGCTATAGCCAATCAATCAGAGGGAAATGCCATGGGAATTATCGGAACCATTTTTATCGGCCTGATCGTTGGCCTGCTGGCACGGTTCCTGAAACCGGGCGATGACAGCATGGGCTGGATCATGACCATCCTGCTGGGCATCGGCGGTTCGCTGGCAGCCACTTACGGCGGTCAGGCCCTGGGCATTTATCACGCGGGCCAGGGTGCAGGCTTCATCGGTGCGCTGGTAGGCGCGATCATCCTGCTGGTGATCTACGGCCTGATCAAAAAGAACTGATCCAAAGCGACAAAGCCCTCTCTGCCAAACCGGTGGAGAGGGCTAGAATGCTCGGCGATTGACTGTTTCCTCCTTCCTGCGAGCATCTTCATGCGCCGTCTTCTGTTGACTCTCCTTTTGCTGGGCAGCGGTCTGGCCCACGCCGGCGATCTGCCGGAAACCGACTGGCTGGAACTGATGCCCAAGTCGGATCAGAAAGCCCTCGAGGCCATGCCTGAAATCGACCACAACTCCCCGGAAGCCACCGGCACCTTCACCGAGAAGGGCGGGATGAAGCAGGCCAAAGGTTTGCCGGCGGTGATGTATTCGACCAAGACCGTGGCGTCGATGAACGACAAACACATCCGCATCGGCGGTTATCCGGTGCCGCTGGAGTCCGACGCCAAGGGCCGTAGCACGTTGTTTTTCCTGGTGCCGTACCCAGGCGCGTGCATCCACGTGCCGCCACCGCCACCGAATCAACTGGTGCTGGTGCGTTATCCAAAGGGTTTGAAGCTGGATGACATCTACACACCGCTGTGGGTGACCGGCACGTTGAAGATCGAAAAGGTCAGCAATGACCTGGCCGATGCGGCCTATGCGCTGGAAGCGGACAAGGTGCGGGTGGTGCAGGAAAAGGATCTGTAATCCCGAGCAGCAAAAAAAATCGCAGCCCCAGGGCTGCGATTTTTTGTTTTCAGAGTGGCTGGCTGCCGACGCTGACACCCATGGTGTGGCTGGCCTCCGGTGCCAGGGTCACCACATCGTCCATCACGTTCGCCGTCTCGATGCACAGCATGCGCTGCCAGCCATCGTTGTCCATGTCGCTGAACGCGGCGGCGCGGTCGATCCACGGGTTCCAGATCACTGCCGTGCGTGAACCGGTAGCGGTCAGCACAATGCGCCGTTCCCAGGCCGGATCGACGATGCTCAGTTGCGGCGGAGCATCGAGGTAGATGCGGTCGGTTTCCCCGGCAAAGCGCAAGTCACCGTGCTGGTTGTGCGTCTTCCAGTCATCCAGGGTCTCGATGTAATCCAGGCCGTCCACGCCTTCGACACGCACGTTGCGCACATCGCTGACGGCGAAGTAACTGTGCAGCGCCTGGCTGATGCTGACGGTGTCGGCACCCCGGTTGTGGCTGGTCAGGCTGATGTGCAGTTGATCGTCGAGGCGCAGGGTCAGGGTCAGATCGACCTGATGCGGCCAACCCGGGAAACCACCTTCCGGGTAGGGCAGCTTGAACTCCACTTTCAGGCTTTCGCCCTCGGTTTCGATACCGCCCAGTTCCCAATCCATCGCCCGGACAAAACCGTGAGCGGCGGCCGGTTCTTCGCTGACGCGCATCGCCTGAACGCTCTGCGGGTTGCGGGCAAAGACGCCGAACCACGGCCAGCACACCGGCACGCCGGCGCGGATGCTCTTGCCGGTCTTGAACACGGCCTTGTCGTTCAGCCAGATCAGCGGCGGCTGGCCGTCCACCTGATAACTGAGGATGTGCGCGCCTTGCTGGGCGACCAGCACTTCAGCCTGACCGTGGCGGATGCGCCAGCAGTTCAGTTCATCCAGTTTCACGGCTTCAACGTTGGGCGTGTTCATGGGACAACTCTCGAATCAGCAACTTGGGACGACTATCGACCTTCAAACGGCCGCGAGGTTTAACGAGCGCGTGGCGGAACCGAACGGGTGCGACCGCTGCCATCGATGGCCACGAACACGAACACCGCTTCGGTCACTTTACGCCACTCGCTGGACAGCGGATCGTCGCTCCACACCTCGACCATCATCTGGATCGAGCTGCGGCCGATTTCCAGGGTCTGGGTATAAAAGGACAATTGCGCGCCGACGGCCACCGGCACCAGAAACGCCATGCGATCGATGGCAACGGTCGCGACACGGCCACCGGCGACGCGGCTGGCCATTGCAGTGCCGGCCAGGTCCATCTGCGCCACCAGCCAGCCGCCGAAAATATCGCCAAAGCCGTTGGTTTCGCGAGGAAGCGCGGTGATTTGCAGGGCCAGGTCGCCTTGCGGGATCGGATCTTCTTGTTCGAGCTCTATCATGCCGGGGGTGCCTCTGACCCGTGA
This sequence comes from Pseudomonas allokribbensis, assembly GCF_014863605.1. Classification (NCBI taxonomy): domain Bacteria; kingdom Pseudomonadati; phylum Pseudomonadota; class Gammaproteobacteria; order Pseudomonadales; family Pseudomonadaceae; genus Pseudomonas; species Pseudomonas allokribbensis. The sequence goes on along the minus strand of NZ_CP062252.1, from coordinate 6,443,568 downwards.
CTCTTCGTTGGGTATTGCTGGTGGTAGCCGTCTTCAGGAAAAACGATTCAGCACCGAACATACTACGTTCGTCACGTTTTCCATAAGGCAACTAAAGGGGAAACTCTGCGAAACCGACTGCCGACACTGTGAGAACTACTGCGCTCAGCAATCCAGCGTCAAAAACAGGCTCGGACTGCTCATTTACAACCCGTAAACTCCGCGTCCTCGCCTGTTTTTTCCTTGTCTTGCTTTCGCTCGCTACGTTCTCACAGCGTCGGATGACAGCAACGTTTTCGCACAGCAACCCCCTACAAGCGGGAGCAAGATTGCGAGTATATCGGTCGGTAGACTCCGCGACGACCGTCCGGTTCTCATTTCGACCGTCAAAAACGCGCCTCTATGTGCTTTTTCGAACAATTTGCTATGGTGCCGAACCTGCCCGAGCCACAGCCAGCGTTGTTGTGGCGGCAGATCCGACTATAAGAGAAGACCTTGCCATGACCACAGCGCCCTCGAGCCTCGCGCAGCCCGACCAACCCGCACGACCGTTGACCCGCAATGACTACAAGACTCTGTCGCTATCGGCCCTGGGGGGCGCGCTGGAGTTTTACGATTTCATCATTTTCGTGTTCTTTGCCACCGTGGTCGGCAAGTTGTTCTTCCCGGCCGACATGCCCGAGTGGCTGCGCCTGATGCAGACCTTCGGCATCTTCGCCGCCGGTTACCTCGCGCGGCCGTTGGGCGGGATCGTCATGGCGCACTTCGGCGACCTGCTGGGGCGCAAGAAGATGTTCACCCTGAGCATCTTCATGATGGCCGTGCCGACCCTGATCATGGGCCTACTGCCGACTTATGCACAGATCGGCATGTGGGCGCCGATCCTGCTGCTGTTGATGCGCGTCATCCAGGGCGCGGCGATTGGCGGCGAAGTGCCGGGGGCGTGGGTCTTCGTTTCCGAACACGTACCCGGGAAGCACATCGGTTACGCCTGCGGGACCCTGACCAGCGGCCTGACCGCCGGCATCCTGCTGGGCTCGCTGGTCGCCACCGCGATCAACAGCATCTATACGCCAGTGGAAGTCTCGGATTACGCCTGGCGGATCCCGTTCCTGCTCGGTGGCGTGTTCGGCCTGTTCTCGGTCTACCTGCGCCGCTGGCTGCACGAGACCCCGGTGTTCGCCGAGCTGCAACAGCGCAAGGCCCTGGCCGAAGAAGTGCCGCTGCGCGCGGTGCTGCGTGACCATCGCGGTGCGATCGCCATTTCGATGCTGCTGACCTGGCTGCTGTCCGCCGGCATCGTCGTGGTGATCCTGATGACCCCGACCGTGCTGCAGACGGTCTATCACTTCTCGCCGACCACCGCGCTGCAATCCAACAGCCTGGCGATCGTGTTCCTGAGCCTGGGCTGCATCATTTCCGGTGCATTGGCAGACCGCTTCGGTGCCGGTCGCGTGTTCGTGTTCGGTTGCCTGGGCTTGCTGATCAGTTCCTGGACCTTCTATCACAGCCTCGCCGATCACCCGAACTGGCTGTTCCCGCTGTATGCGCTGACCGGTTTTCTGGTCGGCACCATCGGCGCGGTGCCGTACGTGATGGTCAAGGCGTTCCCGCCGGTGGTGCGCTTCAGCGGTCTGTCCTTCTCTTATAACGTCGCTTACGCGATCTTCGGCGGCCTGACCCCGATGGTGGTCAGCCTGCTGCTTAAAGAAAGTGCGATGGGGCCTGCCTATTACGTGGCGGTACTGTGCGGGATGGGGATCCTGGTCGGCGCCTGGCTGTGGAGCAAGGGGCGCTGAATCACGCCGCTGAATCAGCCTCACACGTTCGGTTACAGCTGAAAGGCCAGCCTTCCGACAGGGGATGCTGGCCTTTCATCCAATTGTCATATTTCAGCCATAGAGTGTTCACACGGCCTGCTGATACTTGGCCCCGACTTAACACCCCCTATCTGCTAGGAGTAAGGCATGAAACTGAAGCGTTTGATGGCGGCAATGACTTTTGTCGCTGCTGGCGTTGCGACCGCCAACGCGTTCGCCGCTGTTGACCCGTCGATCCCGAGCTACACCAAGACCACTGGTGTGTCGGGCAACCTGTCCAGCGTCGGCTCCGATACCCTGGCCAACCTCATGACCTTGTGGGCCGAGAACTACAAAAAAGAATACCCGAACGTAAACATCCAGATTCAGGCCGCTGGCTCCGCCACCGCGCCACCTGCGCTGACCGAAGGCACCTCCAACCTGGGCCCGATGAGCCGCAAGATGAAGGACACCGAACTGGCGGCCTTCGAACAGAAGTACGGCTACAAGCCAACCGCTATCCCGGTTGCCGTGGACGCCCTGGCTGTATTCGTGCACAAGGACAACCCGATCCAGCACCTGACCATGGAACAGGTTGACGCGATCTTCTCGTCCACCCGTCTGTGCGGCGCCAAAGCCGAAGTGAAAACCTGGGGTGACCTGGGCGTGACTGGCGACCTGGCCAACAAGCCGGTTCAACTGTTCGGTCGCAACTCGGTATCCGGCACCTACGGCTACTTCAAGGAAGAAGCCCTGTGCAAAGGCGACTACAAGCCTAACGTCAACGAACAACCAGGCTCGGCTTCGGTCGTACAGTCGATCAGCTCCTCGCTGAACGGCATCGGTTACTCGGGCATCGGCTACAAGACCGCCAGCGTGAAAACCGTTGCTCTGTCGAAGAAAGGCAGCACCGATTTCATCGAAGACACCGAAGAAAACGCCTTGAACGGCAAGTACCCGCTGTCCCGTTTCCTGTACGTATACGTCAACAAAGCCCCGAACAAGCCTCTGGCCCCGCTGGAAGCCGAGTTCGTGAAACTGGTTCTGTCGAAACAGGGCCAGGAAGTGGTAGTGAAAGACGGCTACATCCCACTGCCGGCCAAGGTTGCTGCAAAAGCACTGGCTGACCTGGGCCTGCAGGAAGGCGGCGCTGAAGTCGCAAAAAAGTAACAAACTGAGTCAGGGGTGAACCCCGCCTGACTCACGTGTGGGGCCCGGCCCGCAAGCGGCCCGGCTCCCACACTCCCCGAATTCTTTTATCCACTGCCAGTGCCCTGCTGGCGGCGGATTTGGTGCGTCACTGCATTGTCATCTTTCTGTCATACAGGATCGCTAGGGTGTGCGCATGAATGATCTGGCCAATTCCAAAATGACTACGAACCCTCCCAAGCGCATTGACTTCAATACGCCTGAGTTGCAACGCAAGCGCCGCATTCGCGCGCTCAAGGATCGCTTCACCCGCTGGTACGTCCTCGTCGGCGGTCTGGCGGTGCTGGCAGCCATCACCCTGATCTTCTTCTTCCTCGCTTACGTCGTCGCGCCTCTGTTCAAGGGCGCTGACCTGACCGCGAAAGATGCAATCACCCCGGCCTGGATGCAGGACGCCGGCAAGCCACTGATGATTTCGCTCGAAGAGCAGAATCAGGTGGCCATGCGCGTTTCCGACAAGGGCCAGGCGCTGTTCTTCGACATCGACAGTGGCGCTGAATTGAAGCGCGTCGATCTGCCGTTGCCGGCAGGCGCCAGTGTGACCTCCATCGGCGAAGACCAGCCGGGTCATCCGCTGGTGGCCGTGGGCCTGTCCAACGGTCAGGCGCTGGTGTTCCGTCACACCTATAAAGTCAGCTACCCGGATGGCAAGAAAACCATCACCCCGGCGGTCGAGTTCCCGTACGGCGAGACGCCGATTGCGCTGAACGAGAGCGGCGGTGCACTGGAGCACGTCAGCCTCAACGCCACCGACTCGACCCTGATGCTGGTCGGCTCCACCGGTTCGCAACTCAATGTGCTGTCGCTGACCAGCGAAGAAAACATGATGACCGGCGAAGTCACCAACGAGCAGAAGCGTATCGATCTGCCGCAGATGACCGAGCCTGTGAAGAACATCTTCGTCGATCCGCGTCAGCAATGGCTCTACGTGATCAACGGCCGTGCCCAGGCCGACGTGTTCAGCCTGCGCGACAAGAGCCTCAACGGTCGCTACAAACTGCTGGAAAACGCCGATGCGCAAGTTACCGCTTCCACCCAGCTGGTGGGCGGTATCTCGCTGATCGTCGGTGACTCCACCGGTGGCCTGGCCCAGTGGTTCATGGCCCGCGACACCGATGGCGAACTGCGCCTGAAGCAGATCCGTACCTTCCAGATGGGCAAGACGCCAATCGTTGAAATCACCGCTGAAGAACGTCGCAAGGGCTTCCTGGCCCTGGATGCCAGCGGCAAGCTCGGCGTGTTCCACAGCACCGCGCACCGCACCTTGCTGGTCGATCAGGTGGTCGAAGGCGAGGGCCTGTTCGGTCTGTCGCCGCGTGCCAACCGTGTGATCGTCGAGGCCGGCGGCAAGCTGCAACCGCTGCTGCTCGACAACCCGCACCCGGAAGTCTCGTGGAGCGCGCTGTGGAGCAAGGTCTGGTACGAGAACTACGACGAGCCTAAATACGTCTGGCAATCGACCGCTGCCAACACCGATTTCGAACCGAAACTGAGCCTGTCGCCACTGACCTTCGGCACCCTGAAAGCCGCGTTCTACGCGATGCTGCTGGCTGCGCCACTGGCCGTCGCCGCGGCGATCTACACCGCGTACTTCATGGCCCCGGGCATGCGCCGCAAGGTCAAACCGGTGATCGAGCTGATGGAAGCGATGCCGACGGTGATCCTCGGCTTCTTCGCCGGCCTGTTCCTCGCGCCGTATGTGGAAGGGCATCTGCCGGGCATCTTCAGCCTGCTGATGCTGCTGCCGATCGGCATTCTGGTCGCCGGTTTCACTTTCAGCCGCCTGCCTGAATCGATCCGCCTGAAAGTCCCGGATGGCTGGGAAAGTGCGCTGCTGATCCCGGTGATCCTGTTCGTGGGCTGGCTGTCGCTGTACATGAGCCCGTTCATGGAGAACTGGTTCTTCGGCGGTGACATGCGCATGTGGATCTCCCACGACCTGGGCATCACCTACGACCAGCGCAACGCACTGGTGGTCGGTCTGGCCATGGGTTTTGCGGTGATCCCGAACATCTACTCGATCGCCGAAGACGCCGTGTTCAGCGTGCCGCGCGGCCTGACCCTGGGCTCGCTGGCCCTCGGTGCCACGCCGTGGCAGACCATGACTCGCGTGGTGATCCTGACCGCCAGCCCGGGCATTTTCTCGGCGCTGATGATCGGTATGGGCCGTGCGGTCGGTGAAACCATGATCGTGCTGATGGCCACCGGCAACACGCCGGTCATGGAAATGAACCTGTTCGAAGGCCTGCGCACCCTGGCCGCCAACGTCGCGGTGGAAATGCCGGAGTCGGAAGTCGGCGGCAGCCACTACCGCGTGCTGTTCCTCTCGGCGCTGGTGCTGCTGTTGTTCACCTTCGTCATGAACACCCTCGCGGAACTGATTCGTCAGCGTCTGCGCAAGAAATACTCGTCGCTTTAAGAAAGGTAGAAGTCTGTGAAACAGAACTCCCTGAATGGATGGTTCAAGAGCGGCGCCCCGGGCGTCTGGATCAGCGGTGGCGCGGTGTCCATCGCGGTCATCATGACCATTGGCCTGCTGGCGGTGATTGCCGTGCGCGGTCTGGGTCACTTCTGGCCGGCGGATCTGGTGCATGCCAGCTACGACGTGCCGGGCCAGGCCAATCACCTGGTCGTCGGTGAAGTGGTGCAGAAAGAAGAAGTGCCGCGTGCACGTCTGAAGAGCGCCGGTCTGCCGGTGCCGGACGCCGGCCCGGAATTCATGACCCGCGAGCTGATCAAGGTCGGCAACCGTGACCTGAACGGCAACGACTTCACCTGGATCGTCGGCGAGTGGCTGACCAACCAGACCACGCCGCCAGAGCTGATGGCGATCGAGCGTCGCGAGTGGGGCAACTTCTACGGCTACCTGGTCAACGTCAAACAGGACGGCAAGGTGATCGCCGAAGGCGAAGCGGCCTGGCCTGAGCTGCAAGCGCGGATCAACCGCGTGAACGGCCTTGCCGCGCAGCTGAAGTCGCTGGAAAAAACCGACATCGGCGCGATCAACGCCGGTCTCGAGCGCATTCGTCTGCACGGCCGCAAACTGGAGCTGGAAGGCAAACTCGACGCCACCGCGCAAGCGGACATGGATGCCGAGCGCGCCGAGCTGAACGCCCGCTATCAAGACGTTGAAGCCCGTCTGGCCGACCTGCACGCGCAGTTCAACCGTGACGCTTTGACCGCTCGTGATGCCAACGGCAAGGAAATCGAAATCGGCCTGGGCAAAGTGGTTCACGCCTACCAGCCGAACGCCATGAGCACCTTCACCAAGGTCGGTTTCTACTTCAGCAAGATCTGGGAGTTCCTGTCCGACGATCCGCGTGAAGCGAACACCGAAGGCGGGATCTTCCCGGCCATCTTCGGCACCGTGATGATGACCCTGATCATGGCGATGATCGTGACCCCGTTCGGCGTGCTGGCGGCGGTGTACCTGCGTGAATACGCCAAGCAGAACGCCCTGACCCGGATCATCCGGATCGCGGTGAACAACCTTGCGGGTGTTCCGGCGATCGTTTACGGCGTGTTCGGCCTGGGCTTCTTCGTCTACGTGCTGGGTGGTTCGGTCGACCGCTTGTTCTTCCCGGAAGCGCTGCCGGCACCGACCTTCGGTACGCCGGGTCTGCTGTGGGCTTCGTTGACCCTGGCGCTGCTGGCGGTGCCGGTGGTGATCGTGGCCACCGAAGAAGGTCTGGCGCGGATTCCTCGCACCGTGCGTGAGGGCTCGCTGGCCCTCGGCGCGACCAAGGCTGAAACCCTGTGGAAGATCGTGATCCCGATGGCCAGCCCGGCCATGATGACCGGCATGATCCTCGCCGTGGCCCGCGCCGCCGGTGAAGTGGCACCACTGATGCTGGTGGGTGTGGTGAAACTGGCGCCGTCGCTGCCGGTGGATGGCAACTACCCGTACCTGCACCTGGACCAGAAGATCATGCACCTGGGCTTCCATATTTATGACGTCGGCTTCCAGAGCCCGAACGTCGAAGCCGCACGACCGCTGGTGTACGCCACCGCGTTGCTGCTGGTGCTGGTGATTGCCGTGCTCAACCTGTCGGCGGTGTGGATTCGTAACCACCTGCGCGAGAAGTACAAGGCGCTGGACAGCTGATCGCCGTTACAAGAATTGAAGGGCTGCCGGCCTGATTCCCGGCAGCCAACCGAACCGAATTTGTTAGCACAGGGAGCCTCCCATGCAGCACGAAACACATACCCACGGCATCAACATGTCTGCCCTGGGCCGCGACAAGCAGAGCCTGAACCTCGAACAGGAAACCGTGGCCATCGAAGTGCCGGGCCTGAGCCTGTTCTACGGCGAGAAACAAGCGCTGTACGACGTCAGCATGAACATTCCGAAACAGCGCGTGACCGCCTTCATCGGCCCGTCCGGCTGCGGCAAGTCCACGCTGCTGCGTACCTTCAACCGCATGAACGACCTGGTGGATGGCTGCCGTGTCGAAGGCGCGATCAACCTCTACGGCAACAACATCTACCGCAAGGGCGAGGACGTGGCCGAGCTGCGTCGCCGCGTCGGCATGGTGTTCCAGAAGCCTAACCCGTTCCCGAAGACCATCTATGAGAACGTGGTCTACGGCCTGCGCATCCAGGGCATCAACAAGAAACGCATCCTCGACGAAGCCGTCGAGTGGGCGTTGAAAGGCGCGGCCCTGTGGGACGAAGTGAAAGACCGTCTGCATGACTCGGCACTCGGCCTGTCCGGTGGTCAGCAGCAACGTCTGGTGATCGCCCGTACCATCGCCGTGGAACCGGAAGTGCTGCTGCTCGACGAACCGTGCTCGGCCCTCGACCCGATCTCGACCCTGAAAGTCGAAGAGCTGATCTACGAGCTCAAGTCCAAGTTCACCATCGTCATCGTGACCCACAACATGCAGCAGGCGGCACGGGTGTCCGACTACACGGCGTTCATGTACATGGGCAAACTGGTGGAATTCGGTGACACCGATACCCTGTTCACCAATCCGGCCAAGAAGCAGACCGAAGACTACATCACCGGTCGTTACGGCTAGCAGACACTGGTTGTCGCTCACTGAATTGACGCTGCGGCCCGCCGCACCTTACCGGACGCTCCAAGGACGCCAACATGATTAGTAAAGAAGGCCTTACCCACCACATTTCCGCGCAGTTCAACGCCGAACTGGAAGAAGTGCGCAGCCACCTCCTGGCCATGGGCGGGCTGGTCGAGAAGCAGGTCAACGACGCGGTCACCGCGCTGATCGAGGCCGACTCGGGTCTGGCCCAACAAGTGCGCGAGATCGACGACCAGATCAACCAGATGGAACGCAACATCGACGAAGAATGCCTGCGCATTCTGGCCCGTCGTCAACCGGCGGCGTCCGACCTGCGTCTGATCATCAGCATCTCCAAGTCGGTGATCGACCTGGAGCGCATCGGCGACGAAGCGACCAAGATCGCCCGTCGTGCGATCCAGCTGTGCGAAGAAGGTGAAGCGCCGCGCGGTTACGTCGAAGTGCGTCACATCGGCGACCAGGTGCGCAACATGGTCCGCGATGCGCTGGACGCGTTTGCCCGCTTCGACGCCGATCTGGCGTTGTCGGTGGCGCAGTACGACAAGATCATCGACCGCGAATACAAGACGGCCCTGCGCGAGCTGGCGACCTACATGATGGAAGACCCACGCTCTATCTCGCGGGTCTTGAGCATTATCTGGGTGCTGCGTTCGCTGGAGCGGATCGGCGATCACGCACGCAACATCTCCGAGTTGGTGATTTACCTGGTGCGCGGCACCGACGTGCGCCACATGGGCCTCAAGCGCATGAAGGAAGAAGTTGAAGGAACAAGTGGTGAAACCGCTAATGTTCCGGGCGATGCTGACGATAAGTAAGATTGCCTGAGAAAAGCGCCCGGCCCTTTGGCCGGGCGTTTTTGTTTCTGCTTTTCAGAAGGCAGAAGCGAATTAAAAAGCAGCACCCGCGAACGAAAAGTCCCGGCGTGACTGAAGAGTTTTGGCAATGTGCCATCAGCCAGCGTTATGCTTGCCGGGATTTTAATAGGGGTGTTGGATGAGCAAGATCAGTGTGTTGGTCGTGGACGATGCATCGTTCATTCGTGACCTGGTGAAAAAGTGCCTGCGTAATTACTTCCCGGGGATCCGCACCGAGGACGCCGTCAACGGTAAAAAGGCTCAGGCCATGCTGGCCAAGGAAGCGTTCGACCTGGTCCTGTGCGACTGGGAAATGCCGGAAATGTCCGGCCTCGAACTGCTGACCTGGTGCCGTGAGCAGGACAATCTCAAGACCATGCCGTTCGTCATGGTTACCAGCCGTGGCGACAAGGAAAACGTGGTGCAGGCGATTCAGGCCGGCGTTTCCGGCTACGTCAGCAAGCCGTTCACCAACGAGCAACTGCTGACCAAGGTCAAGCAGGCCCTGAACAAGGTCGGCAAGCTCGACACCCTGATGAACAGCGCCCCGACCAAGATGAATTCGGCGTTCGGCAACGACTCCCTGAGCGCGTTGACGGGCGGCAAGGCAGCGGTCATCGGTTCCGCACCGGCGGCAGCTCCCGTGAATCCGTTTGCCAAGCCTGCTGCAGCGGCCCCGGCACCTGCCGCCGCGCCACAGCGTGGTCTGCTCAACAGCCCGCCCGTGAAAGCACCGGCAGCCTCCGCCGCTCCGGCCAGCGGTCGTGGTCAGGGCCAGCTGCGCCTGCCAAGCGGCACCCAGCAATGCGTGATCAAGGCCCTGAGCATCAAGGAAGCGCTGCTGGTGGTGAAACGCACCGACACCCTGCCGCAGATCCTCGACAGCGCCGTGCTCGATCTGGAGCAGGGCGACAACGCCGAAATCGCCCGCCTCAACGGCTACCTGCACGCCATCGTGGCGCATGAGCAGAAAGCCGACAGCGACTGGCTGCAACTGACCTTCCGTTTCGTCGACCAGGACGCGCAGAAGCTCGACTACATCTCCCGTCTGATCGCCCGCGGCACGGCGCAGAAGCACTTCGTTCCGGGCGCGTAAGCGTCGCGGCCAAAAAGGTCGCAGCCTGGGGCAGCCCCGCAAAGGATGGTATTCCAATGCGGGAGCAGCCCTGGGCTGCGACCTTTTGTTTTGTGCTGTGCCAAATTTGAAACATCTGTCGACTAGCCTGGTCTGCTTCAGCTGCTAGGCTCATTCCCAGGCCTTACTCGACAGAACTTTTGCCCATGCCCCTGCGCCTGCTGTTTTTCTGTGGTCTGCTCATGGCCTCCACCTCGACTGTGGCCATGACGATCTACAAATCCACCGATGCCAACGGAGTGGTTTCGTACAGCGACCGTCCGAGCAAAGGCTCCCAGGTGTTCGTGTTTCAGGACCGGATGGTCGAGCGCCTCGAACGCCAGGTCTATCTCGACATCAAGAAGCAGAAGGGCACGGACGTGGTGTTCGTGCGCAACGACCTGTATGCGCCGGTCGAGGTTGCACTGGCGTTTACCGGGATGAGCAACGTGCGTGGCGCACCGGCTGAAACGATCCGCCGGGTGCTACCGGCGCGCAGCAACACGCGGCTGGCGTTGCTGACGGCGGTGTCCGGTGGCAAGCCGCTGGTGTACACCCCGATGTTCCAGTATTCCCTGGGTGACCCCGCTGGCGCGGCTCAGAGCTATCGCTATCCGTTTCCGTGGCGGGGCGGGCCATTCCGTCTGAGTCAGGGTGCCAATGGCGACTACAGCCACTACGGGCCGAAGAACAAATACGCGATGGACATCGCCATGCCGGTCGGTACGCCGATCATCGCGGCGCGGGCCGGGGTGGTGGTGAAGACCGAGAATTCCCAGAGCGGGCGCGGCACCGATCCTTCCGGCAATTTCGTGCGGGTGCTGCACGACGACGGCACGATGGGCGTGTATCTGCATCTCAAGCAAGGGTCGGTGGGTGTGCGGGAAGGGCAGCGAGTGGCGGTGGGCAGTCTGCTGGCGCTGTCCGGCAATACCGGCAACAGCAGCGGCCCGCACCTGCACTTCGTGGTGCAGCGCAATACAGGTGGGGGGCTGGTATCGATTCCGTATCAGTTCAACCAGCCGCTGGGGGCGTTGCCCAACTTTGCGTTGGGCAAGCGGTAATCCCCGTCAGTCGAGCATCAGTACCTTGGCGAGAATGATTTTCGGGCCTTTCATCTTTTTGATGATGATCCGCAGACCTTCGACTTCCAGCACTTCTTCCTCTTCCGGCACCCGTTTCAGGGTTTCATAGATCAGCCCGGCGAGGGTTTCGGCTTCGATGTGATCCAGGTCGATCCCCAGCAGGCGCTCGACCTTGAACAGCGGCGTATCGCCCCGTACCAAGAGCTTGCCCGGCTGATAGGCGAGGATGCCGCGCTCGGCCTTGCGGTGTTCGTCCTGGATATCGCCGACCAGCACTTCCAGCACGTCTTCCATGGTCAGGTAGCCGATGATGTTGCCGTCGGCCTCTTCGACCACGGCGAAGTGCGAACCGCCCTTGCGGAACTGTTCCAGCAACTGCGACAGCGGCATGTGTCGCGATACGCGCTCCAGCGGACGGGTCAGTTCGGCGAGGTTGAACGACTCGGGGATGTGATCCAGCGCCGCCAGCTCGAGCAGCAGATCCTTGATATGCAGCAGGCCGACGAACTCCTGGCGCTCGCTGTCGTACACCGGATAACGGCTGAACTTGTGGCGACGGAACATCGCCAGGATCTCTTTCAGCGGTGCGTTGAACTCGAGAGTGATCAGGTCTTCCCGGGAGTTGGCCCAGTCGACCACTTCCAGCTCGCCCATTTCCACCGCCGAGGCCAGCACGCGCATGCCTTGGTCGCTCGGGTCCTGGCCACGGCTGGAGTGCAGGATCAGTTTCAGTTCTTCACGGCTGTAGTGGTGCTCGTGATGCGGGCCGGGTTCACCTTGCCCTGCGATGCGCAGGATGGTGTTGGCGCTGGCGTTGAGCAGGTAGATCGCCGGGTACATGGCCCAGTAGAACAGGTACAGCGGCACCGCCGTCCACAGCGACAGCAATTCGGGTTTGCGGATCGCCCAGGATTTGGGTGCGAGTTCGCCGACCACGATGTGCAGGTAGGAAATGATGAAGAACGCGGTGAAGAACGAAATGCCTTTGACGACTTCGGCCGACTGCACGCCGACCGCGCTCAGCAGCGGCTCGAGAATGTGCGCGAACGCCGGCTCGCCGACCCAGCCCAGGCCGAGGGAGGCGAGGGTGATACCGAGCTGGCACGCCGAGAGGTAAGCATCGAGCTGACTGTGCACCGTGCGCAGGATGTGCCCGCGCCAGCCATGCTGTTCAGCGATGGCTTCGACCCGGGTCGAGCGCAGTTTGACCATGGCGAACTCCGCCGCAACGAAGAAGCCGTTGAGCAGAACCAGGATCAGAGCGAAAAGAATCATGCCGAAATCGGCGAAAATGGTAGCGAGGGACAAGCCAGGGGAAGGGTCCATGATGGAGTTTTGCGGGTTCCGTGTGATTCGTAAGAGAGAAGAAATCGCGCCTGAAAGGCAGGCGCAAGTCAGCCAATGTAGCGGCTGACCTGGCGATTGCCTAGTCCGGCATTACTCAGCGGCGCTGATGACCCGTGCCTGGGCGACCTGCGCCGGGGCGAAATGGCAGGTGAATGTGCTGCCATGGCCGGGCACGCTGCTGATCTCCATCCGCGCGCGGTGGCGCAGCAACACGTGTTTGACGATGGCCAGGCCCAGGCCCGTGCCGCCGGTGTTGGAGTTGCGGCTGGAGTCGACGCGGTAGAAGCGTTCGGTCAGGCGCGGCAGGTGTTTGCTGTCGATGCCGATCCCCGAATCCTGCACGCTCAGGTGCGCGCCCTGATCGTCGCCCCACCAGCGGATGCGGATATTGCCTTCGGCCGGGGTGTATTTGACGGCGTTGAACACCAGGTTGGAAAACGCGCTGCGCAGTTCCGCCTCGCTGCCCTTGAGCAGGATGCTGGTGTCGGCTTCCAGGGTGATGCGCTGATTCTTCGAGCCTGACAACTGCTGCGCATCGCTCTTGATCGACTGCAGCAGGGTGTCGATATGCACGGGCTGGTTATCCGACGGGTAATCGGTGGCTTCCAGTTTGGCCAGCAACAGCAAGTCGTTGAGCAGGGTTTGCATGCGGCCGCCCTGTTGCTGCATCTGCTGCAGGGCGCGGCTCCAGCGCGGGTTCACTTCCTCGACGTTGTCGAGCAGGGTTTCCAGGTAGCCACAGATCACCGTCAGCGGGGTACGCAGTTCGTGGGAGACGTTGGCGATGAAGTCTTTGCGCATCTGTTCCAGCTGATGGATGCGCGTGACGTCGCGCACCAGCATCAAGTGTTCGTTGTTGCCGTAGCGCGTGAGGTACAGCTGGATGCGTACACGATCGTTGGTCGGCGAGGGGATTTCCAGCGGTTCGGCGTAGCTTTCCTGCTCGAAGTATTCCTTGAAGCGCGGATGGCGAACCAGGTTGGTCACGGGTTGGCCGCTGTCCTGTGGGGTTTTCAGGCCGAGCAGGGTTTCGGCGGCGCGGTTCCACCATTCCAGGTTGCCGTCGCTGTCGAGCATGATCACCGCGTCTTTCAGCGCGGCGGTGGATTCCTGAACGCGGTCGATCACCGCTTGCAAGCGTCCGCGTACCCGTTGGTCGCGGCGTTGCAGGTGGTAGATGCTGTCGAATACTTCACCCCACAGGCCATAGCCGTCGGGCGGTGCTTCATCGGGTTGGTGCAGGCGCAGCCATTCGTGCAGGCGCAGCAGTTGCTTGAGCGTCCAGGCCAGGTACAGGCCCAGTCCCGCCGCCAGACTCCAGCCGTAGTAGCCGGTGATCAGGCCGATCACCAGGCAGCCGGTGACCAGCAACAGCATGTGGCGAATCAGGGTGCCATGCCAGTTTTGGTTCACGGAAAATGCGGTCCTTGTCTGCGGGGAGGGCGCTCGGCTCAGGCCTTGGTGGAGAACCGATAGCCAGTGCCGCGCACGGTTTGTACCAGATTTTCGTAGGCGTCGCCGAGCGCCTTGCGCAGGCGTCGGATGTGCACGTCGACCGTGCGCTCTTCAACATAGACGTTGCCGCCCCAGACCTGGTCCAGCAACTGGCCACGAGTGTAGGCACGTTCCTGGTGGGTCATGAAGAATTGCAGCAGACGGTATTCGGTCGGGCCCATTTCGGCCGGACGGCCGTCGATGGTCACGCGGTGGCTGATCGGGTCGAGCAGCAGGCCGCCGACTTCGATTGGCGCTTCGCCATCGGTCGGACCGGCGCGACGCAGCACGGCTTTGAGGCGTGCTACCAGTTCGCGTGGGGAAAACGGTTTGGTGATGTAGTCGTCGGCACCGACTTCCAGACCCTGGATCTTGTTGTCTTCTTCGCCCTTGGCGGTGAGCATGATGATCGGGATGTCCCCGGTCAGCTCGTCACGCTTGAGGCGGCGGGCCAGCTCGATGCCGGAGGTGCCGGGCAGCATCCAGTCGAGCAGGATCAGGTCCGGTTTGCGGTCGACGATAATGGCGTGCGCCTGCTGCGAGTTCTCTGCCTCGAGGCAGTCATAGCCGGCCATTTCCAACGCAACGGCGATCATTTCGCGAATGGGCGCTTCGTCGTCGACGATCAGAATGCTCCTGCCAACCATGCCTTAATCCTCTTGTCATTTAACTGTCTTGCGCCGCATTAGATAACGGAATTATTGCAGTCGTGTGACAGTATTTTAGTCCAGCGGCGATTGTGCAGATCCTGAACTAAGCTCTAAGTCCGAATCCTGACAACCACAAAAGAAGGTTTCCATGACTCAAATGACTGCTTCCTTTAAGGCATTGCTGATGGCTGCCGCCGTTGCTCTGCCTGCCATGGCGTTCGCTGCCGACCCGGTAATGATGAAAGACGGCATGATGACCGATCAAAAGGGCATGACTGTCTACACGTTCGACAAGGACATGGGCGGCAAATCGATGTGTAACGGAGAATGCGCCAAGATGTGGCCACCAATGATGGCTCCCGCAGGTGCCAAGGCCGAAGGCAAATTCATGCCGATCAAACGTGATGACGGCATGATGCAATGGTCTTACGACGGCAAGCCGCTCTATACGTTTATGAAGGATGAAAAGCCTGGAGACATGAAGGGCGAAGGCTTTAAAGACATGTGGCACATGCCGAAGCACTGATCCACGTCGATTGATTTGAACCGTTAAAAGATCGCAGCCTGATGGCTGCGATCTTTTTCAAACGTCAGCGCAACGCGTAATCCAGCACGATCCCGACGAAAATCGCCAGTCCGGCCCAGTGGTTGTGCAAAAACGCCTTGAAGCAGCGCATCCGGTCGCGATCACGGGTGTACCAGAACTCCCAGGCGTAGCACCCGGCCGCCACCAGCAGGCCGAAGTGGAACCACATCCCCAACTCGAACTTCGACCCGGCCAGCAACAGGCAGCCCAGCGACAGTGCCTGCAAGGTCAGGATGATCACCCGGTCCGCCTCGCCGAACAGGATCGCCGTGGATTTCACGCCGATCTTCAAGTCATCGTCGCGGTCGGTCATCGCGTAATAAGTGTCGTAGCCCACCGTCCACAGCAGGTTGGCGATCCACAGCAGCCAGGCCGTCGCCGGCAGTTCACCGGTTTCGGCGGTGAACGCCATCGGCATGCCCCAGGAAAACGCCGCGCCCAGCACCACCTGCGGGTAATAGGTGTAGCGCTTCATGAACGGGTAAGTGAACGCCAGCGCCAGGCCACCCAGCGACAACCAGATCGTCGCGGCGTTGGTGCACAGCACCAGCAGGAAACTCACGCCCATCAGCAGGGCGAAGAACACCAGTGCCTCTTTCGAGCTGATCCGGCCAGCAGCGAGCGGGCGTTCTGCGGTGCGCTTCACATGGCCGTCGACCTTGCGGTCGGCCCAGTCATTGATCACGCAACCGCCGGCGCGGGTCAGTACCACGCCGAGGACGAAAATCACGATGTTGGCCAGCGACGGCGAGCCTTTGCCGGCAATCCACAGGGCCCAGAGCGTCGGCCACAGCAGCAGGTAAATGCCGATCGGCTTGTCCATCCGGGTCAACTGAATGAAATCCCAGGCACGCGGGTTCAGGCGATTCAGGGATTTGAGCAGGCTTTGATACATCAGCAGTTCTCCGGACGGACGCGGACGGCTTCCCACAGCGTAGGCAGGAAAATCTCCGCCACCAGTACGCTCAATGCACCACGGTCGAAACGCGAACGGCGGCCCCACAGTCCGGGAGCCCGGGAATCCTCGGGCAGCCAGTGTTCCGGGTAATGGCAGACTTCGATGGCGCGCCGCTGGAACGCGTGATCGCAGAACAGCAGTTCGCCCAGCGAGCGGCTGCCCAACTCATCCATATGCAATCCATCGCCCTGCAAGGCACTGCGCGACGCCACGCTGCGGGCGAACACCCAGGCCTCGCCATGACCGCGCAGATACACCTCGCGCACCCAGCCTTCGCTGCCTTCGGCCAGCTCCAGCGCCGCGCATTCGTCGTCGCGCAGGGTCTGCCAGCCTTCGAACAGCGGCGTGACGCTGAAGCCGTCATCGGACAGGCGGGTCAGGCGGCGGGTCAGGGAGCCTTCGTCGAACAGCCAGTCGAGCGTGGACGTGTCGGGGAGGGGGTTCAGGTGGCTTTGCAGGCGCCACAGCGGGGCGTTTTTGAGTTGCACAATGAGTCATTATTGGCAGCAAATGAGGCGGCGAGCTTACCATGGCGAACCGCGAGTTTGATTGATCCGGGCCGCCATTGCGCCGAACAGGCTTGCATCTGGCCGGTACGATCAGTACAAAACGCCCTGAGCCGGACGGCAGCGCTGCACCATCGACCGTCCGCGCCGGCTAAAGCCTGAACCCTGAGGAAGTACCTGAATGAAGAAGTGGCAATGTGTGGTCTGCGGCCTGATCTATAACGAAGCCGATGGCTGGCCGGACGACGGCATCGCGCCGGGCACCCTGTGGCAGGACGTGCCGGAAGACTGGCTGTGCCCGGACTGCGGCGTCGGCAAGATGGACTTCGAAATGATCGAAATCAACTGAGAACTCACAAGGAGTAAGGCATGAGCGCACCTGTCGTAATCGTCGGCACCGGGCTGGCGGGTTACAACCTGGCCCGCGAGTTTCGCAAACTCGATGGCGAAACCCCGCTGCTGTTGATTACCGCCGATGACGGTCGCTCCTACTCCAAGCCGATGCTCTCCACCGGCTTTGGCAAGAACAAGGACGCCGACGGCCTGAGCATGGCCGAACCTGGCGCCATGGCCGAGCAATTGAAGGCCGAGATTCGCACGCACACCCGCATCAGCGGTATCGACGCGGGCCACAAGCGGTTGTGGATCGGTGAGGAAGCGGTGAGCTATCGCGACCTGATCCTCGCCTGGGGCGCCGAAACCGTGCGTGTGCCGATTGAAGGCGATGGCGCGGATCTTGTGTTCCCGATCAACGATCTCGAAGACTACGCACGGTTTCGCGCGGCGGCGGCGGGCAAGCGTCGGGTGTTGCTGCTCGGTGCCGGCCTGATCGGCTGTGAGTTCGCCAACGACCTGATCCTCGGCGGTTATGAGGTACAACTGGTTGCGCCGTGCGAGCAAGTGATGCCGACCCTGCTGCACCCGGCCGCTGCGGCAGCGGTGCAGGCCGGGCTGGAAAGCCTCGGTGCGCGTTTCCACCTCGGCCCGGTGCTGACCCGACTGCAAAAAGTCGCCGATGGACTGGAAGCCCACCTGTCCGACGGCCAGGTTGTCCCTTGCGATGTGGTGGTGTCGGCCATCGGTCTGCGCCCACGGATCGATCTGGCGGCAGCAGCCGGTATCCAGACCAATCGCGGCGTGATGGTCGACCGCCATCTGCAAACCTCTCACGCCAACATTTACGCCCTGGGCGACTGCGCCGAAGTCGACGGGCTGAATCTTTTGTACGTGATGCCCCTCATGAGTTGTGCGCGAGCGCTGGCACAGACCCTGGCCGGTAACCCGACGGCGGTGAACTACGGGCCGATGCCGATCACGGTTAAAACGCCGGTCTGCCCGCTGGTGGTTTCGCCGCCGCCACGGGGCCGCGAAGGCGTCTGGACGGTCGAAGGGCAGGGGGCCGACGTCAAGGCGCTGTGTCACGACGCAGAAGGGCAATTGCTCGGTTATGCCCTGACGGGCGCGGCGGTGATGGAAAAACTCGCGCTGAACAAACAGCTTCCGGCCTTGCTGGCGTAAATACTGGTCGTTCTGTCGGAATCACCCCGCTTTTGCCCCCACAAAGGTCGCGGGGAGACTGGCGCCGCCCTTAACCGCGTGCCATCCTCACTCCTGTCTGCCGCAGAGTAGAGCCTGCGGCGCCTTGGGCGCTGTTCCAACGAGAACAGCACGGACATAACAACAAAAAACCGACTCAAAGGGGCTTCACTAATGCGTAAACCAGAACTCGCCGCTGCAATCGCTGAAAAAGCGGATCTGACCAAAGAGCAGGCCAACCGCGTTCTCAACGCCGTCCTCGAAGAAATCACCGGCGCCCTGCATCGCAAGGACAGCGTCACGCTGGTGGGCTTCGGCACCTTCCTGCAACGCCATCGCGGTGCCCGCACCGGCAAAAACCCGCAAACCGGTGAGCCGGTGAAGATCAAGGCCAGCAACACCGTTGCGTTCAAGCCAGGCAAATCGTTGAAAGACAGCGTCAATCCATAATTGCGGCGCACTCCTGAATCACGGGGAGAACCGTAATGAAAAAATGGGCACACCGATTGCGGTCGGGTGCCCATTTTTTGTGGCCGTATGTCGAGTCATTTACGTCGGAAACAGGCTTTTCCGTTTCCAAAGTTGACGGCGAGGCAGTCGGGTTCGATGGCTAGTTGCAGATCGTTGAACAGCACAGAGAGATCGCCGTTGGCAGGGTCAGGATAGGTTTGCCAGTCCAGCGTCGCCCATCGAGTTTCCGGCATCACGGTGAACCATTCGATGTCATCAGGCGAATTTTGAGTATGCAGACCGATTTTCTCCAGTGTCCTATTTGGGGAGAAGGGTTGTGTCAGTTTGGTCTGCTGCGAATCTGCCCAGACCTGCTTCAACGTCGAGCCATCTTCGAATTGCCAATAAACATCCACCGGCTGGATAGCGGGTGGTGAGATCGGGTCGAAGTGATACAACGTCAACCAGTAGTTATGGGCAACTCGCTGTTGCTCTTCCTGTGACAGATATCGACTGGTAGTCGCCAGATCAAATCCGGTGGGTTGTTCGAACGTTAAGGGCTGGTTTTTTCGTTTCTTCCAGCCAATGTTGAAGGCGCGGCTGTCCGGCGAAACATCGAACCATTGATCTGCCCCGTGATTGTGATCTGTGCCAAAGCCAATTTTCTTCAGCGTTCTCTTGGGATCGTAAGGAAGCCAGAGGTCTGTTTGTTGATTCGAGCTCAATAGTAATTGGCCTGGCGGACCTGAATTGAACTCAAAATAGACAGTCACGGGTTTCAGGGGCGGTGGCGGAGGTTGGCGATCGTACCGTAGCTCTAAAACGTAGCTTTCTTTAGCCAACTCATTTTTTTCGTTGTCGGCATATTCCTTGAGTTCGACCAGCGTTCTCTCGCGTGAAAGATTGTAGGAAAGCTTCTTTGCTGGTTGGGTGGCAGGATCCTGCTCCAGCATGAGAGTGTTTTCCTCGACATACCAATTTCCCTTGGCGACACCGCCAGCCGAACCATAGGCGATACCGGCAGAAAAGGTGCCGTCCTTACGCAGCAACAACTCCGCGCCCATCTCCATTGCACCTTGAAGGTAGTAATGGCCGTCCAGTGTGCGGACATCTGCGTAGGCCTCGGTGAAGGGAAAACTCAAAAAAGCCGCCATTAACAATATTTTTAACTCCATGTAATCACTCTCCTTACCAGCTTTCAAAGGGGATGCCGAATTGTTCGATGTAAGCCTTGGACTCTTCAGCGAGCGGTCGATGCCTTCCGTTGGACCTGCCATCGTAGGGGCCTTTGGGATTGATCGTGCCCTGGACCCGCATGACTTCGGTCGACAAAAGACATTGGCCGCCCAGCCAGACCTTGGCGATGCCGCCGGGGGCGAGGCCAATGATCACCATATTTCGGTAATCCGTGATCCATTTGCCGTCTGCCCGACAGAACGTTTGCTCACTCTTGAGCATGGTTCGGCGAGCCAAATCCGGGATTTCTATGTAGGCTTCGTAGGTTTGTGGCTCAGCCATGGACTGCCAGCGCACGTAGACCAGTCGCGGTAGTGCGGCCTCCCTGATATATCGACCTTTGCCTACAGGATGTTCCGGCCATCCTCTCGGTTGTCCCCGAAAAATGGCGGGTACACCTTGATTGAGTGGTCGAGGATAAGCGATGGCTGGAACTCCCCTGGCTGCACCTCGAAAAATTCGCTTATTGACGTCCACGACGTCTGCGGTTTCGATCCAGACCTGCATGTAGTCGGGTGCAAAAAACCTGAGGTTCCAGTCTTCGTAAGGCAGTGATCTTCTGTCGCCGAATGCACAGCCACCCAGCAACACAGCAAATGTCAGCGCAAAGCCAATTTTGAGCATGCACGAGTTCTCACGCATTGGGGTGCACCATGCGAACATACTTATCGGCGGGGCGATTGATAAACAGGATGTTCAACTCAGTTTCGTTGAATCCCTTCGCAGCATTCCAGTTTGACGACAGATGAATGTAGCGTTGAGAGAGTATCTCTTGCTCATTCAGGCTCAGACCGATACTGCGTGTTTCACCCAGCGCATAAGTCATTATTTTTTTGGCGATACCTCTGAGTTCTTCCGGTAATGGATATTTCTGATCTTCTTCATCAATCGTATCGAACGCGACCCCATTCCTGGTTGCTAACTCCCGCATGACGCGCAGGTAAATCAGGGACAGATCATTGCGCACGATCCGTTCGCTGTAGACCGCTGCATACACATTCTTCGATTTCCGCCTGTCGCCCTTGACGTTACTGACCGTTTCCACCACCCAACTCTTTACTTGAAGGGGCAGCCCATAGAGTTTCAATTGGTCTTGGCGTCGGTAGAGTTCTTGTTCAGCCAACCGATAAGCGTTGGTCGACGACGAAGGGGTATTAAAGTCCACATCGCGGCTGCAGCGCGGCTTGCTAAGCAGAACCCGTTCAACAAGATTCGGCAGATACCCGCCTCCCAGGTCAGAGTGGACGCCTGGCAGCACAATATCGGCGTTGCCGGCACTGTTGAGCGAAAAGTTGTGGCGACGCTCGTCCTGGGCAACCAGGTGCACGATTTTCTTCGCGAGGTCGGGCGCCAGATACAGACTGACGCCGGGGTTGTTGGCATCATGGACACTGAAATCGCCGTCGGCCATGCTTCCTATGGCGGCAGCCGTGTCGAAGATTCCGATGAAGTTGATGCTGACATCAATGTTGACCCGCCAGGAGAAGTCCTCAAGGAACAATGACGATTCCGCTGGCAGTAGCTGCGCCAGCGGGCTTTGCTCACCTTTCAACACTTCATTGGCGAAGTGCCTCGCAGCAGCGGCGCCACGGCTGAAGCCGAAGATATCGAACTGAACTGAATCAACCTTCCGGTTGGGGTTTGCCAACTCAAACAGACGAACTCCTTCGAGGATGCTTGCTGGACTTTGTTTGACTCTCGCCAGTACACCTTGCGCACCTGTGCCTGTCAGTTGCGAAAAAAACGAGTCGCCCTTGCGCCCTCTCGTACCGATGCCATCAAGGTAAATGGGGATATAACCGATAGTTTCCTCTTCAGCTAATTGCCGGTTTCGGTCATCGATATACAATTCGTATAACTTCGCCACATTGCTGGCGTCATTCCCATAACTGTTATCCGGCACATTGCCCTGCCCGTCATACCCATGCATCTGGCAGAACTGTTGAATGTCCTCGGCTTCCTCTTCAAGATTCACATCCCGCGCATAGCAACCTTTCACCTGTTCGCTGTTGAACAGATTGTTCCCCGTCCCATCGAAAAACACGCCGATCCGCAACGTAATCCCGGCAGGCTTTTCATCCTCCAACTCGACTTCTTCTTCCTCTTCTTCGAGTTCGCCGTTCTCCGGAGCTTGAGTAGAGGCAGCCGCCTGTCCAGCGGCCAGGGCCGCCGCCATTTCGGCCGCTGGAAGTTCAGCTGCTTCACCTGCGGATAACTTTCCCCCCGTCACAATCTCGGTGCTGCTGAATATCCCGCCCTCATTGATCACGATGTGATGACCGCCCGCGTTCAGCGTGATACTGGCGCCCGCATCCAGCACCACAGTGGCTCCGGCCTTGATCTGCACTTGCTGTCCCGCCTCGACGGCAATGACCTTTCCGGCAGATGTCTGGCTGCTGCCCTGGATGCTTTCCCATCGATCACGCCCGACTTCCAGCCGACTGTCATGGAGAATCTGCCGCTCCATATCGCGCTGGGCACGCAGATAAATCAGCTCCCGCCCGGCACGATCTTCAATCGTCAGTTCGCTGTAACCGCCGGAGTCGGGCGAGCTGTGGCTGCGCAAAACGGTTCGGGTCTTGTGCTCGGGCAGTTTGTAAGGCGCAGGCGTGAGCTTGTTGATCACGCAGCCGGTGATCAGCGGATGGTCGGGGTCGCCCTCCAGAAAGGTCACCACCACTTCCATCCCAATGCGGGGGAGGGTGACGGCACCGAAGCCGTTTCCGGCCCAGCTCGACGACACCCGTACCCAGCAACTGCTGCGTTCGTTGTTCAACGCGGCCCGGTCCCAGGGGAATTCGATCTTCACGCGACCGAATTCATCGCAGTAGATCTCTTCACCTTTTGGTCCCGTCACCCGAGCGGTCTGGCTCACCAGCGGTGGCCGGTGCGCAGGCAGAGGCGGGCGGAAAACCACATCGGCAGGAATGGCGCGGAAGCTGTTGCGGTATCCCTGTGTGAAACCGTCGGTGGGCTTGAGTTGGTTGGTGGCCGATTCCTCCAGCACTTGAGGTTGTCGCCCGGTGTGGGTGACTTCAAGCAACTGCCAAAGGCCGTTGCATTGCTTGCGGGTGTGTTCGGTCAGCTCGAACAGGTAACCACAGCGCAGGGTCGGCTGGTTGCTCTGGCCCTCGGCCGTTTCATAGTCGGCGCGATGGCGCTCCAGGGCCTGACGGGCAAGTTGTTTGCCGCGTTTTTCGTTCTCCATCGCTAATGGGTAGCGATAGTCTTCAAGTCGCGGCGTGAACCCGGCGCTGAAGCGGCTTTCCAGCAAGAGATGCGGGCGTTTCAGGTCGTAATCGCGGCGTGTGACATGACTGGTGCGTGTTCGGGCGTGCAGCGTAAACCGGCTGACCACCGGGTGCTCGGGCACCATCCCACAATCCTGCCGATAGGGAGTCGCACGCAGAGTTGGCAGGAACACCGTGTCATCGGTGAACACCAGCAGGTGCCCCTCGGCCGAGTGTTGGTGATGCCACGCAATACCTTCTTCGGCGCACAACCGCTGGATGAACTCGAAATCGGTTTCACCGTACTGGGTGCAATACGCACGTGGTGGCAAGGTCTGGACATGGAACCTGAACGCATCGGCAAGGATGCCGTGCCGTTTGAGCACTTGCGTGATGATCTGCGGGACAGTCTGGTTCTGGAAAATCCGTTGGTCGTGAATGAACTGCAAATAGTGAAGCTCTGGAACCAGTGTCAGGCCATAGTGCGACAGTCGCTTTTCCGACTCACCGGCCTGCACATTCTCGATGCGCCCATGAATACCTTCGCCGTCCAGCCCGAATCGAAGGAACGCCGGCTGACCCAGCAAACTTTCCACGTCGAAGTCAGGGACCTCGCTGACGAGTTCAACCTTGATGGCATAAAGCGTGCTGACGGCCTCGGAGCCTTCGAAAGCCAGTACCTTGAAGTCGTTGCGAACGGCGGGGATCTGCAGCGTAAAGCGCGCAGAACTGACAGCTCCAGACATACGCTTGTCCTTAAGCAGAGAGGGAAATTTGGCGTGATGTCAAAACCCTCCCTGGTCTGCGCAC
This sequence comes from Pseudomonas allokribbensis, assembly GCF_014863605.1. Classification (NCBI taxonomy): domain Bacteria; kingdom Pseudomonadati; phylum Pseudomonadota; class Gammaproteobacteria; order Pseudomonadales; family Pseudomonadaceae; genus Pseudomonas; species Pseudomonas allokribbensis. Next base: position 6,419,683 of record NZ_CP062252.1, on the reverse strand, counting down.
GCGAACATTGCCCGGCACGCTAACAAGGCATGAAACAAATTTATGTAAGAAGAGTCCCTGGTTTAAGTCGGAGTATTCCGTGTTGTAAAACAACCTCAGGGTTGTGGGAAATGCCTGTGGGAAAGTGATTCAAGGCGATAAAGAACCCGCGCGATAATCCTGTCTGTACAGGTATTCCAACAATATTCAACATATGAATTGCCATCAATTTGATGGCACTTTTATTGTCCGCAGTTGTCGCCATTCATTTGTTAATAGATGAGGGTGTATTTTCGGAAGCGTCCTACTTCAAATTTTTTCCGGTTTTGTCATGCTTTCATCTGTATTTATGGAACGGGCGTGCCATCACTGTTGCTGGCTTTCGCTGGGCGCTCTAGATCAATGCTTACGGGGTTTGAGGCCGAAAATGTGAAATATAAACCGATATCGGGGAAACCCCTGTCACATATAGGGCGATCTCCTACACACCCCAATGAACAGTTCGTCTTGTTGTTTAATCGGATGCTTGCTAGTGGCCATCATTGTGATTACGATGCGCGCACTTGAAAGAGCACACACTCAATTGGATGAGTCTTCTCACTGCTCTTCGATACTGTCCCCGCGCCGCAGCAACTCCAATAGGCGCACGACCGTAATCCAAATAAAGGCCATGGATGTCCTACTCAAGCAAACTTTCCGCCCATTACCTCGAACTCGCTAAAGTCTCTGTTTCCAAAGAGAATTTCGCGGGCGAAGACGTTCGTTTTTCGAGCGAATTCGAGGCCCTGGAAAGCGAGCTGGCCAAAGCCTCGTCGATGCACGAAAGCGGGCAGATCGACTGGCTGAAAATCCGCGAAAACAGCGAAAACCTGCTGCGTACCCAATCCAAGGATTTGCGTGTTGGGGCCTGGCTCGCCTGGTCGTTGTACCAGCGTGAATCCTTCCCCGGGCTGCTCGCCGGCCTCGGTTTGCTGCACCACTTGTCGGAAAACAACTGGGCCGAGGTCCATCCGCTCAAACCCCGTACCCGGGCCGCTGCCATCGGCTGGCTGGTGCCGCGTCTGGAGCAGGTGATCACCGAGAACATCGCGATCAAGGAACAGTTGCCGATGTTCCGGCAGTTGTCCGAGCATCTGTCCGGTCTCGACGCGGCCTGTACCGAACATCTGGGCGATGATGCGCCGCTGCTGCTGCCGCTCTCCCGCCGCCTGAAAACCATGATCCAGCGCGCCGCCGACAACCAGCCGGCCCCCGGTGTTGTGGGCGCGGCGGTGGCGCAGGTCAAACAGGCCGCCAGCCAGTTGCTGGCGCCCGGCGCGCCGATCGATAACGAGAAAGAAGCCCACAAGGCCCTGCGCGCCCAGCAGGAAAGCGCCCGCCCGTTGTGCGCCTGGTGGCTCAAGCAGAAAGCCACCGACCTGCGCGCCCTGCGCCTCAACCGCACCTTGCTGTGGATGACGATCGACGCGGTGCCCGAGCGCAACGCCGAGCAGATCACCATGCTGCGCGGGTTGCCGGTCGACAAGCTCAAGCAGTACCAGGACCGTTTCGACCAGGGCAAATACGCCGACCTGCTGGTGGAACTGGAGGCGAGCCTGGCGAAGGCGCCGTTCTGGTTCGATGGCCAACGAATGGTCTGGGAATGCCTCCAGAACCTCAACGCCGAGCTCGCCATGCGCGAAGTGGAAATCCACTTCGCGCTTTTGGTTCAGCGCCTGCCCGGCATCATCGAGTTGCGATTCCATGACGGCGCGCCGTTCGCCGATCCGTCCACCCGGGCGTGGATCGCCGGCAACGTCATGCCGCACCTGCAAAGCGCCAGCGCGCCGCGCAAGGTCGAGTCCGATGACGTCCAGACTCAGCCGGCCTGGGAAAAGGCGCTGGAAGAAGTCCAGCCGATCCTGCGCAAGGAAGGCCTCAAGCCTGCCGTGCAGATCCTCAAGCAGGGTTTGCAATCGGCTCACGGCGGCCGCGAACGCTTCTTCTGGCAGTTCGCCCTCGCGCGGCTGTGCTTCCTGGCCAAGAAATACGAACTCGCCAAGAACCAGCTCGAAACCCTCGATCAGACATTACAGGACTCAGGCCTGCACGCCTGGGAGCCCGATCTTGCATTGGAAGTGCTGCACCTGCTGCACAGTTGCTGCGAGTTGTTACCGCAGAACCATGCCGTACGTGAACGCAAGGAAGAGATTTATCGCAGGCTGTGCCACCTCGATCTCGAAGTGGTACTCGAATAGGCCCCAGGGCCACAACCGCAAGGAGAAAAGCCATGGCCAAAGAAGGCTCGGTAGCCCCCAAGGAACGCATCAACGTCACCTTCAAACCCGCCACCGGCGGTGCTCAGGAAGAGATTGAACTGCCGCTGAAGCTGCTGGCAATCGGTGACTACACCCACCGCAAGGACGATCGCAAGATCGAGGATCGCAAGCCGATCAGCATCGACAAGATGACCTTCGACGAAGTGCTGGCCAAGCAAGAGCTGCAGCTGACACTGAGCGTACCGAACCGTCTGCAGGAAGATGGCGAAGCCGACGAACTGGCCGTGCAACTGCGCGTCAATTCGATGAAGGACTTCAACCCGGCCAGCCTGGTCGAGCAAGTGCCTGAGCTGAAAAAGCTGATGGAACTGCGCGACGCGCTGGTGGCCCTCAAAGGCCCGCTGGGTAACGCACCTGCGTTCCGTAAAGCCATCGAAGGCGTGCTCGCCGACGATGAATCCCGCGGTCGCGTACTCGGTGAGCTGGGCCTGAACGCCGCAGCCCCGGACGCCTGAGACTCCAGCAGCCAAGGAAGCCAACACAATGAGCACTAGCGCAGCACAACAGAACGCCGCTGAAAACGGCGAATACAGCATCCTCGACAGCATCATCGCCGAAACCCGCCTGACGCCGGACGACGAAGCCTACGACATCGCCAAGCGCGGTGTGTCGGCGTTCATCGAAGAGCTGCTCAAGCCGCAGAACAACGGTGAGCCGGTCAAGAAAGCCATGGTTGACCGCATGATCGCCGAGATCGATGCCAAGCTCAGCCGTCAGATGGACGAAATCCTGCACCACCCGGACTTCCAGTCGCTGGAATCGTCGTGGCGTGGCCTGCAACTGCTGGTCGACCGCACCAACTTCCGCGAAAACATCAAGATCGAAATCCTCAACGTCTCCAAGGACGACCTGCTGGACGACTTCGAAGATTCGCCGGAAGTGATGCAGTCGGGCCTGTACAAGCACATCTACACCGCTGAATACGGCCAGTTCGGTGGTCAGCCGGTTGGCGCGATCATCGCCAACTACTACCTGTCCCCAAGCTCGCCGGACGTGAAACTGATGCAGTACGTGGCCAGCGTATCCTGCATGTCCCACGCGCCGTTCATCGCCGCTGCCGGCCCGAAATTCTTCGGCCTGGAAAGCTTCACCGGCCTGCCGGACCTGAAAGATCTGAAAGATCACTTCGAAGGCCCGCAATTCACCAAATGGCAGAGCTTCCGCACCTCGGAAGACTCCCGCTACGTTGGCCTGACCGTTCCGCGTTTCCTGCTGCGTAACCCGTACGACCCGGAAGAAAACCCGGTCAAATCGTTCGTGTACAAGGAAAACGTTGCCAACAGTCACGAGCACTACCTGTGGGGCAACACCGCTTACGCGTTCGGCACCAAGCTGACCGACAGCTTCGCCAAGTTCCGCTGGTGCCCGAACATCATCGGCCCACAGAGCGGCGGCGCGGTTGAAGACCTGCCTCTGCACCACTTCGAAAGCATGGGCGAAATCGAAACCAAGATTCCTACCGAGGTTCTGGTTTCCGACCGTCGTGAATACGAACTGGCCGAGGAAGGCTTCATCTCCCTGACCATGCGTAAAGGCTCCGACAACGCGGCGTTCTTCTCCGCAAGCTCGGTGCAGAAGCCGAAGTTCTTCGGCATCAGCGCAGAAGGCAAGGCTGCAGAGCTGAACTACAAGCTCGGCACCCAACTGCCGTACATGATGATCGTCAACCGCCTGGCTCACTACCTGAAAGTGCTGCAGCGCGAGCAACTCGGTTCGTGGAAAGAGCGTACCGACCTCGAGCTGGAACTGAACAAGTGGATCCGCCAGTACGTGGCCGACCAGGAAAACCCGAGCGCCGAAGTGCGTGGCCGTCGTCCGCTGCGCGCTGCGCAAGTGATCGTCAGCGACGTTGAAGGCGAGCCGGGCTGGTACCGCGTCAGCCTGAACGTGCGCCCGCACTTCAAGTACATGGGTGCCGATTTCACCCTGTCGCTGGTTGGCAAGCTGGACAAAGAGTAAGAGCGACTCATGGACGGATACGGCAGCCTTTTCGAACGCCTCAACGGCGACGCGGAACTACGCAAGGGCAGGAGCCTCGAGGCTTCTGCCATGGCGTCGGTGGCTGCCCATCTGGCCAAAATGCTCAGCACCCGGGCCGGCAGCGTGCAAACGCTGTCCGACTACGGGTTGCCCGATCTCAATGACATGCGCCTGAGCCTGCACGACTCCCTGAGTCAGGCCCGCCTGGCCATCGAAAGCTTCATCGAAGCCTACGAGCCGCGCCTGAGCAACGTGCGTGTCATTTCCCTGCCGCGTGACCACGATCAGCTTCGCCTGGCCTTCAGCATCGAAGGCCTGCTGGAAGTCGAGGGTTTCAAGCGTCAGGTCAGTTTCGCCGCGCGCCTGGATGGCAGCGGTCAAGTGAAGGTGAATTAGGACCATGCGAGGGAACGCCGTGAATCCGGGTACGTTGGCGAAGTGGGGGCGTAGCGCGCTGCTATTTCTCGCCCTGACGGCTGCTGCCCTGGTTTCAGCTGCCTGTTACGTGAAAACGACGGCGGCACGGCTGGCTCACGAGTACTCAACCGACTGGAACGACGCGGGTACGTGCTTCATCCGCTCCTACATTCCGCAGTATTCGGCCCTCGGCATACCGGGAATGATTTTCAAGCTGTTTGCCAGCGAAGCCTTTTTCCGGGTTTACGCAAAAGACGGCACGCTGCTGAAATCGTCCGAATGGTTGCTCTGGCAAAACGAGTTCACCACCGATGAACGCTCGCAGTGGGTATACGGTCATGCGATCTACCCGACAGCGACGGGTTACGAAGGCTGGAATATTCCGGCGTGTGACAAGCAATGAACCTGCGAAAGAGCGCGAGGGCGGCTGGCGTCTTCATGATCACGGCGTTGTTGCTGGCACTTCTCGTCGTCGTTGGTGAGCGGACACGTACCCCGTCCCTGGTGACCGTCAGCCCTTCAGGCGATTACAGATTCGAGGTGGTTCCGGCCAGTTGGATGATCGGTGCATCCAACATGCTTTACCTCAGAGTTGTTGACCTGAAGGACCCCGATCACATCTACCGCACGCCTCTGATGATTCGTGAGTCGCTGTATATGCGCGAATACGAAGACGAAAAAGTCGTCGGCATTACATGGATCGATTTCAACAAGGCTGATCGAACATTCACGTGGTCGCTCCCAGGCTGGAAAGAGCATTGGGCCAACAGCGTGATCAGTAATACCCCCTATGAAGTGATAGAAAACTGATGGGTAGCCGACTCATCGGATTAGTCGTGGCTGCGCTGGCCTGCGTGCTCCTGGTCTTGTTGGGGCTGAAGATGTTCGCGGGCAGGTTGGCTCATCCTTTGACTAAAGACTGGAGCGAATCGGGTCAGTGTTATGTCGTCATGTACGCCCCGGGCTATGGCGCGCTGGGTATGGTCGGACGGGTGCTTGAGCTGTTCAGCAGTCCGTACTTTTTCCGTGTGTTCACAAAAGACGGCACCTTGCTCGAATCGTCCGAATGGAAGCTGTGGCTGAAAGAGGCTGAAGGCGTCGCCCCCGAATTCCACGGCCAAACGTTTTTTTTCCCTGGCATGCAGGGCTGGGAAACATGGACGGTGCCTGAATGCGCCTGATCGCCGGCTCGAACAATTTTGAGAAGCGCGATGCGCGTACCGGGTGCTCGCCATGACGTGGCTGCGCGCGTGGAAATGGCTCAATCATCTGCTGAGCCTGATCGGAGCATTGGCCATCATCGCCGTCGTGATGGTCGCGATCAAATTGAGCTGGAGTCACTCGAAAAAGCCGGTATTGCCCGGTTATCCCGACGCGGTGTGGCGGGGTGCCGAGGATGGTGGCGACTTCATCGAGATTACTCGGTCGATGCCTCCGGACTACTTCATTCAGGTGCGTTCAGAGGGCGGCAGTCTCGTCAAGGAAGGCTGGGTGCGCTTCGCCACTCAGGATGGAAAACCGTTGACGATGAACCGGGTCAGCGCTTTCGACGGTGAATACCTCTTCGTTGACTCGTACGTGCCGGTCACGACGAGCAAGGGAGGGCGTGTTCAGTGAAATTCAGCGCCTGCATGACATCGCTGTCAGTGGTGGCTGGCCTGTTGTTGGCGGGCTGCACGACGCAGCTGGTTTATATAAACGACATTTACCTCGTCAACACCTGTGGCGTACCGCTTGAAGTGCAATCGCAGCATTCGACCAACTGGTTGCCGTCGATCACGCCGCGTCCGGTTGCGCCGGGCGAGCGAGTCAGTGTTGCCAGCTACAAGTCTTACGGTGAAGACATCGAAGAGCAAATCAGCGGTCGCTATTCGCTCACGATGAAAGGGCCGGAGCGGACGCGCCTCGTCAGCGCAGACGAGATGCGCCACGTCTTGCCCGACGCCAAACGCGAGCGCGATGGACTACAGCGCAGCTGGACCCTCAAGGACGGAGTGTTTTGCCCATGACAGCCGGACCTGACGAGATGCGCATGAACATGCCGGCCCGCATCGTCTGCTGCCTGTTGATCCACAGTCTTTTCTGTGTCGGTTACACGTTGCTGAATAACTTCGCGGCCGACTGGTACATCTCGACCTACGGCAGCTTGACCTCCCGTGGTGTGAACATTCGCCTGACCAGCAAATTCCTTTACGAGTTTTTTCTCGTTTTCAACTGGGTGCTGGCGCTGATTCCCGTGCTGCGCGTGAAGTTGGTGATGTGGGCGATCTGGGTGGCGCTGGTGCTGTTCTGGATGCTGCCGCATCACCCGCTGCGGGCGCTGTTGTATGGCATTGGTCAGGGGGCGTTCACCTTGGCGGCGATCGTCGTTTGCGTCGGCCTGGAAGCGTGGTACATGCGCAAATTTTCCGGCGCAAAAGCCTCGAAACGCGCGTCGGAGGCTGGCCATGCTTAGTCGCGCGCAGCTGAGTTTCTTCATGGGTGCCTTGTGGGCGCCATTCCTGGTCATGTTGGCGTTTTCATCCTATGGCCTGTGGATTGGCGATTATTCGACATTCGATTCGTCCGAGACCCACTGGGTGTATCTGTTGTGGTTCGGCATGCCCGGGTTGCTGTTGTTTGCGCTATGGGGCTCGCGGGCCGCGAAGAGCCGCAATGAGCAGCAGGCGCTGCGGATGGTCTGGCTGGCGCCGTTGAAGTTCATCCCTTTCTACGCGGTGCCATGGATGCTTTATGGCTTGTGCAGTCTGGTTGCCGGGCCGTTCTACAGTGCTTTCATGGCCTACAGCTGGATCCTGCTCGTGCCGTACCTCCTGATCGGCGGTTACGTGTGTGCCGGCGTGACGGTCGCGCTCTACAGGATATTTTTTTGATGAGTTCCACTACCAGGCAGGTACCCCGTGTCCTTTAACCACTACTACCAAAGCGAACTCACCGCACTGCGCCAACTGGGCCGCCGTTTCGCCGAGCGTAGTCCGGCGTTGGCACCGTTCCTGGGACAGGCCGGGCGGGATCCGGACGTGGAGCGGTTGCTGGAAGGCTTTGCGTTTCTGACCGGGCGGCTGCGCCAGAAGCTCGATGACGAGTTGCCGGAGCTCAGCCATTCGCTGATGCAGTTGCTGTGGCCGAACTACATGCGCCCGCTGCCGGCGTTCAGCATTCTGCAGTTCGATCCACTCAAGCGCTCGGGGCCGGCGCTAAAGGTCGAGCGTGATACGCCGATTGAAAGCGTGCCGATCGAAGACGTGCGTTGCCGCTTCCGCACCTGCTACCCGACCGAAGTCATGGCGCTGGATCTGGCCGCGCTGAACTACTCGGTGAAGGGCGACGGTTCGCTGCTCAGCCTGCGCCTGGAGATGAGTGCCGACGGCCACCTCGGCGAGCTGGAGCTGAGCAAGCTGCGTCTGCACTTTGCAGGTGAGCGCTACATCAGCCAGATGCTCTACCTGAGCCTGCTGCGCAACCTCGACGGCATCGAACTGATCCCGCTCGACGGCGCCGGCAAGCCTATCGACGGTGTGAGCGGCAAACCGATGGCGTTCAAGATTCCGGGCGACCGCGTCAAGCCAGTGGGTTTTGCCGAAGAAGAAGCGTTGATCCCGTATCCGCTGAACACCTTTCGGGGCTATCGCTACCTGCAGGAATACTTCGCTTTCCAGGACAAATTCCTGTTCGTCGATGTCCACGGTCTGGACATTCTCAAGGCGCTGCCGGAAGACACCCTCAAGCAGATGCGCGGCCTGGAATTGCGCTTCGACATCCGCAAGAGCGGCATCATGCGCATGCGTCCGACCCTGGATAACGTGAAGCTGTTCTGCACGCCGATCGTCAACCTGTTCAAGCACGACGCACTGCCGATCCGCCTCGACGGCAAGCAGGATGAATACCTGCTGCTGCCGGCGGAATTCGATCTGGAAAACTGCGGCGTGTTCTCGGTGGAAACCGTGACCGGCTGGAAGCCCGGCGGCCTCGGTTATCAGGAATACGTGCCGTTCGAATCCTTCGAGCACGACCCGAGTTTCGACGTGCCCAACAGCCGTCCGCATTACAGCATCCGCCAGCGTTCGTCGCTGCTGCACGACGGCCTCGACACCTACCTGAGCTTCGGCATCCGCCACACCGAAGCCCACGAAACCCTGTCGATCGAGCTGGTCTGCACCAACCAGAACCTGCCGCGCAAACTCAAGCTCGGGCAGATCTGCATGGCCTGCGAAGAAACGCCGGAGTTCCTGAGTTTCCGCAACATCACCCCGGCCACGTCCAGTTTCGCGCCGCCGCTGAACCGTGACTTCCTGTGGAAGCTGATCAGCAACATGTCGCTTAACTATCTGTCGCTGGCCGACGTCAATGCACTGAAGGTGATTCTCGAAACCTACGACCTGCCGCGCTACTACGACCAGCACGCGGAGAAGGTCAGCAAACGCCTGCTCGGCGGTCTGAAACTGATCAAGCATCACCACGTGGACCGGCTGCACCGTGGCCTGCCGGTGCGCGGTTTGCGCACCGAACTGACTATCGACCCGGAAGGGTATATCGGTGAGGGCGACCTGTTCGTCTTCGCCTCGGTTCTCAACGAGTTTTTCGCGCTTTACGCCAGTCTCAATTCGTTCCACGAGCTGCGAGTAAAAAGCACACAGGGAGAGGTGTACCAATGGACACCACGTATGGGTCTGCAGCCCCTGCTTTAAGCGGGCTGACCCGGGTAATACGCGAGTACTCGCTGTTTCAGGCCGTGTTGCTGGTGATCGACCGGCTGCGCGACGCGCACCCGTACCTGAGCGAAGAAGACCTGTACGACCAGCTGGAATTCCAGGCCAACCCGAGCCTGGGATTTCCCGGCAGCGACGTCGATCGCGTGGAGTTTTTCGAAGAACACGGGCAGATGCGCGCGCGCCTGCGTTTCAACCTGATCGGCCTGGTCGGTTCCGGTTCGCCGCTGCCAGCGTTCTACGGCGAACAAGCCCTGGGCGACAGCGAAGACGGCAACCCGACGCGCAACTTCCTCGACCTGTTCCACCATCGCCTGCAACGGCTGTTGCTGCCGATCTGGCGCAAGTATCGCTATCGCGCGAGCTTCCAGAGCGGTGCGGTTGACCCGTTCTCGTCGCAGCTGTTCGCCCTGATCGGCCTCGGCGGCGACGAGATCCGCCGGGCCAAGGAACTGAACTGGAAACGCCTGCTGCCGTACCTCGGCCTGCTCAGTCTGCGGGCGCACTCGGCGGCGCTGATCGAAGCGGTGCTGCGTTACTACTTCAAGCACGAAGACCTGGTCATCGAGCAGTGCATCGAGCGCCGCGTGGAAATCCTCGAAGAGCAACGCAACCGCCTCGGCTTCGCCAACAGCGTGCTGGGTGAAGACCTGGTGCTGGGCGAACACGTGCGCGACCGCAGCGGCAAGTTCCGCATTCACATCACCGAACTCGACTGGGAACGCTTCCACGAATTCCTGCCCATCGGTTTCGGTTACCAGCCGCTCTGCGCGCTGGTGCGGTTCACCTTGCGTGACCCGCTCGATTACGACATTCGCCTGGTGCTGCGCCCGGAAGAAATCCGCGAACTGCGCATTGGCGAGAAGAACGACTGTCGCCTGGGGTGGACCAGTTGGCTGGGCTGCGAGAAAGCAGACGGCGTGGTGACACTCGGCAGCAAAATTCATTAAGGACGTGAGCCATGATCAACGTAGACCTGCAACAACTCATCCAGGCGCTGGACGCCGAAACCCGTCGCGATCTGGAGCGTTCGGCCGAGCGCTGCGTCGCTCGTGGCGGCAGCAAGATTCTGGTCGAAGACCTGATGCTGGGCCTGCTGGAGCGCCCGAACGGTCTGCTCTCCCGCGCGCTGCAAGATGCCGATGTGGACGCTGGCGAACTGAGCGCCGCACTGCAATCGCGGGTTGAACACAGCGCTTCGCGCAACCCGGTGTTCGCGCCGGAGCTGGTGCAGTGGCTGCAAGACGCGCTGCTGGTGGCCAACCTTGAACTGGGCCAGACCTCGGTCGAAGATGCGGCGCTGATCCTCGCGCTGCTGCGCAACCCGATGCGCTACGCCGGCAGCCGCTACCAGCCGTTGCTCGCCAAACTGAACATCGATCGTCTGAAGGAGTTTGCCCTGTCGCAACAGCCGCAAGCAGCGGCCAACGGCAAACCGGCTGCCCAAGGCGAATCGCTGCTGGAGCGCTTCACCCACAACCTGACCCAACAGGCCCGCGACGGCAAACTCGACCCGGTGCTGTGCCGCGATGGCGCGATCCGCCAGATGGTCGACATCCTCGCCCGTCGCCGCAAGAACAACCCGATCGTGGTCGGTGAAGCCGGTGTCGGTAAAACCGCCATCGTCGAAGGCCTGGCCTCGCGCATCGCTGCCGGTGAAGTACCGCAAGTGCTCAAGGGCGTCGAACTGCTGTCGCTGGACATGGGCCTGTTGCAGGCCGGCGCCAGTGTCAAAGGTGAATTCGAGCGTCGTCTGAAAGGCGTGATCGACGAGGTCAAAGCCTCGCCGAAGCCGATCATCCTGTTCATCGACGAAGCCCACACCCTGATCGGCGCGGGTGGCAATGCCGGTGGTTCCGATGCGGCCAACCTGCTGAAGCCGGCGCTGGCCCGTGGCGAACTGCGCACCATCGCTGCGACCACCTGGGCCGAGTACAAGAAATACTTCGAGAAAGACCCGGCACTGGCCCGTCGTTTCCAGCCGGTTCAGCTGCATGAACCGACCGTGAATGAAGCGGTGACCATCCTGCGTGGCCTGGCTCAGGTCTACGAGAAAAGCCACGGCATCTACCTGCGCGATGATGCGGTGGTGTCGGCAGCGGAACTGTCCGCCCGTTACCTGGCCGGTCGCCAACTGCCGGACAAAGCGGTCGATGTACTCGACACCGCCTGCGCCCGCGTTCGCATCAGCCTCGCCGCTGCCCCGGAAAGCCTGGAACGCCTGCGTGGCGAGCTGGCTGAAGGTGGCCGTCAGCGCCAGGCCCTGCGCCGCGATGCCGAAGCCGGTCTGCTGATCGACCACGAAGCGCTGGATGCACTGGAAGCGCGTCTGGACGAAGCCGAAGACGAAATGGTCGCACTGGAAACCCTGTGGACCGAGCAGAAACAACTGGCCGAGCGCCTGCTGGAACTGCGTCAGCAACTGGCCAAGGCCCGTGAAGCGGCGGCGGTCGAGCCGACAGTGACTGTTGAGGAAGACGCCGAAGGCACCGTGATCGAAACCCACGCCGCCGAAGTCGACGAAGCCCTCAGCGTCGAAGCGCTGGAAGCGCAACTCAACGAAACCCACAGCGCCCTGACCGCCGCTCAGGTCAAGGAGCGTCTGGTCAGCTTCGAAGTCTGCCCGCGTCTGGTGGCCGAAGTGATCAGCGCCTGGACCGGCGTGCCGCTGGCGCAACTGGCCCGCGAACACAACGCCAAAGTCGCAAGCTTCGCCACTGACCTGCGCACCCGTATCCGTGGTCAGGAACAAGCCGTCCACGCACTGGATCGCTCGATGCGCGCCACCGCTGCCGGTCTGAACAAGCCTGACGCACCGGTCGGCGTGTTCCTGCTGGTGGGCCCGAGCGGCGTCGGCAAGACCGAAACCGCACTGGCACTCGCCGATTTGCTGTACGGCGGCGATCGCTTCATCACCACCATCAACATGTCCGAGTTCCAGGAGAAGCACACTGTTTCCCGCCTGATCGGTGCGCCGCCAGGCTACGTCGGTTACGGCGAGGGCGGCATGCTCACCGAAGCCGTGCGCCAGAAACCGTACTCGGTGGTGTTGCTCGATGAAGTCGAGAAGGCCGACCCGGACGTGCTCAACCTGTTCTACCAAATCTTCGACAAAGGTGTGGCCAACGACGGCGAAGGGCGCGAGATCGACTTCCGCAACACGCTGATCCTGATGACCTCGAACCTGGGCAGCGACAAGATCAGCGACCTCTGCGAAGACGGCGCGCGTCCGACCGCCGAAGTGCTGGAAGAAACCATTCGCCCGGTGCTCAGCAAACACTTCAAACCGGCGCTGCTGGCGCGGATGAAAGTGGTGCCGTACTACCCGGTCGGCGGCCCGGTGCTGCGCGAGTTGATCGAGATCAAACTCGGTCGTCTGGGCGAGCGTCTGAACCGTCGTCAGCTGGATTTCAGCTGGTGCCAGAACCTCGTCGATCACCTGTCCGAGCGCTGCACCCAGAGCGAAAGCGGTGCGCGTCTGATCGACCACTTGCTCGACCAGCACGTGTTGCCGCTGGTGGCCGACCGCTTGCTCGACGCCATGGCCACCGGTGAAAGCCTCAAGCGCGTGCATGCGACGCTCGACGGCGACGCCAGCGTGACCTGCGAGTTCGCCTGAGGTGAGTGTGATGTTCACTCAAGTGCCGCAGCCACTGCTCTATGCCGAAGCCTTGCTGGCGCAGTTCGCCAGCCTGTCGCGCTCGGCGGACGGTGCTGCGCTGCTGGGTGACTTCGTGCGCGGTCTGGCCGGGCTGAGCAGTTGCGAACTGACGCAGCTGTACTTGCTGGACGCCACGCACACGTCGCTGGGGATGAATGCCGAATGCCTCGACGGCGTGCTGCAACCGCGCAGCGCGGCGAGCCTGCCGGCCGATTACAACGGCGAGCAACTGTTGCAGTTCGCCCTGTGCCAGAACCGCGTGGTGTGCTTCGACGACCTGGGCGGCAGCCTGCAAGAAACCAGTTTTCTGCCGGCGTCGTCCACGCCGTGGCAGTCGCTGTTGTGCGTGCCGCTGGTCAACGGGCAGAAGGCGGTCGAAGGCCTGTTGCTGTGCGCCAGCCGTCGCCACATCAACCTGCAAGGGTTTGCCGATTCCCTCGGTCAGCTCGGCTCGTTCGTGCTTGGTCAGTTGCACTTGCTGCAACGCCTGCGACAGCCAGTGGATGCGGCCGCGCCGGTCGTGCGCAGCCTGCCGAGTGCCAGCGGCTACGGCCTGATCGGCAAGAGCGCGGCGATGCGCCAGACCTACTCGCTGATCAGCAAAGTCCTGCACAGCCCGTACACCGTGCTGTTGCGCGGTGAGACCGGCACCGGCAAGGAAGTGGTCGCGCGGGCAATCCATGATTGCGGCCCGCGCCGGTCCCAGGCGTTCATCGTGCAGAACTGCGCGGCGTTCCCGGAAAACCTGCTGGAAAGCGAGCTGTTCGGCTACCGCAAAGGCGCGTTCACCGGCGCCGACCGCGACCGCGCCGGGCTGTTCGACGCGGCCAATGGCGGGACCCTGTTGCTCGACGAAATCGGCGACATGCCGCTGGCGTTGCAGGCCAAATTGCTGCGCGTGTTGCAGGAAGGCGAGATTCGTCCGCTGGGTTCCAACGACACCCACAAGATCGACGTGCGCATCATCGCCGCAACGCACCGCGATCTGTCGGTGCTGGTCAGCGAAGGCAAATTCCGCGAGGACTTGTACTACCGCCTCGCGCAATTCCCGATCGAGTTGCCGGCCCTGCGTCAGCGCGAAGGCGACATCCTCGATCTGGCCAAGCACTTCGCCGACAAGGCTTGCGTGTTTTTGCAACGCGACCCGGTGCGCTGGTCGGAAGCGGCGCTGGATCACCTGTCCGGTTACACCTTCCCCGGCAACGTGCGCGAACTCAAAGGTCTGGTCGAACGGGCAGTGCTGTTGTGCGAGGGCGGTGAGTTGCTGGCCGAGCATTTTTCGCTGCGACTGGAACCGGCACCGGCGCCGGAAGACCACTGCGGCCTCAATCTGCGCGAACGACTGGAAGCGGTCGAACGCAATCTGCTTCTCGATTGCCTGCGCAAGAACGACGGCAACCAGACGCTCGCCGCCCGGGAACTGGGCTTGCCCCGTCGCACGCTGCTTTACCGGCTCGGCCGTTTGAACATCAATCTGGGTGACTTCGATGGGTAGGCAAAAGTCCGTCGGTTTCACCTCGTCCGCTTATATCAGCGCCGCCCGAAAGGGTCGGCGCTTTGTGCTTTGTCTACACCTGGAGACCCTCTGATGTCTGTTCGTCACTGGCACGCTGTCCTGCTGACCCTCGTCGTTCTATGCGGCCTCGGCGGCTGTAGCGGCAATTACAAATTCAACGATAACGATTACCGCCCATTGGGTGATCCGCAGGCGGTCAATCGCGGCAAGTGACCGCAAGGAGCATCAAACATGGAATTGGTTTTCGAAATGCTGAACACCAAGCAGTTCGTGCCCACCGAGCTGTGCCAGCGGACCTTCAAACAGGCCGGCGGCGTGATCGGGCGGGGCGAGGACTGCGACTGGATCATCCCAGACCGCAAGCGTCACTTGTCCAACCACCACGCGATCGTCAGTTATCGCGAGGGCACGTTCTTCCTGACCGACACCAGCAGCAACGGTGTCCAGGACGGCGACAGCGGCGCACGCCTGCACAAGGGCGAACCGGTGCGCATCGAGCATGGCAGCACCTACGTGCTGGGCGACTTCGAGATTCGCGCGCGTCTGGTGCGCGACCCGGCGACGTTCGACGGTGAAGCGGGCCTGCCACGGGCCGCCGGCACCATCATTCCGGACGACGCGTTCCTCGACCTCGACCCGTTGAAGTCGCTGGAGCAGCAAGAGCGCGTGTACTCGGAATTCGAGGAAATGCTCGCGCCGGTCACCGACCCCGAAGACTCCCGTCAGCGCGCCGACTATGCGCGCATCGACATGGAAAGCCTGATGGTGCCGGAGCTGATCGTCGAGCCCAAGCCTGAACCTGCGCCGGCTCCGAAAGAGGTCGAGCGTCAGCCACAGGGTTTCTGGGATCACTTCGGTGCGGCACTGGGGGTCGATCTGAAAGGCCTGAGCCATGACGAGCGCGAAGCACTGGCGGTCAATGCCGCACGCCTGCTGCGCCAGAGCATCGGCGGTCTGCAACAGAGCCTGCGCACCCGCTCCGAGCTGAAAAACGAACTGCGCCTGGCCCAGACCACCGTGCAAGGCACCAACAAGAATCCGCTGAAATTCGCCGTCGATCCGAGCGAAGCGCTGGACATCCTGTTGCAGCCGCACAAGCCGGGCCACTTGCCGGCCGAGCAGGCAATCTCCCGTGCGTTCCGCGACTTGCAGGCGCATCAGGTGGCGCTGCTGACCGCCAGCCGTGCGGCGGTGCGCGGCACCCTGGAGCACTTCTCGCCGGAGCAGTTGACCCTGCGTTTCGAGCGCGACAACAAGCCGTTGCTCGCCACTTCCGGTGGCCGCTGGAGAGCGTTCAACCGCTACCACCACGCGCTGCGTCAGGACGATGAGTGGAGCGAGCGCCTGCTGGCCCGCGACTTCGCCCAGGCCTACGAAGAACAGATCCGCCTGATCTCCACCCTCCACACCGACCACCAAGGATGATGCGCATGTCTCGCCGCTCGACCGCTTTTTTCCAGACGCTGACCGCGCTCACCCTGTTGGTGCTGCTCGCCGGTTGCTCGTCGATGTCGCCGTATTCGAAAGTGACCAAGATCAACCTCAAGATCACCGGCAGCGATCAACTGAACCCGGATCTCAATGGTCGTCCGTCGCCGATCGTGGTGCGCCTGTTCGAACTCAAGCACCCGGTGACCTTCGAGAACGCCGACTTCTTCAGCCTCTACGAGCGCGCCAAGGAATCCCTCAACCCTGATCTGGTGGCCAGCGAAGAACTCGAACTGCGCCCGGGTGAAACCGTGGAACTGAAACTCAGCGTGGAGGAGGGCAGCCGCTACATCGGCATCCTCGCCGCGTACCGCGACCTGCCGGAAACCAAGTGGCGCCACACGTTCCCGATCACGCCGCTGGAAGTCACCGAAGCCGATCTGACGCTGGATCAGGCCGGTATCCGCAAAACCAACGAAGTGCTCGCCAAGGCGGATGACTGATCATGAATACCCATAAAGTCATCTGGCAGGAAGGCATGCTGCTGCGTCCGCAGCACTTCCAGCACAACGACCGCTACTACGATCACCAGATGAAGACCCGCACCCAGTTGCTGGGCGGCTACACCTGGGGTTTCCTGAACCTCGAGATCGACTTGCAGTTCCTCAACATGGGCAAACTGGTGATCAGTGAAGCCTCGGGGATCCTGCCGGACGGCAGCCTGTTCGAACTCGGTGGCAACACCGAACCGCTGGCGCTGGACGTGCCGCCGAACACCGGCAACATGCCGATCTACCTGGCGCTGCCGCTGGTCACCGGTAACCACATCGAGGCCCGCCGCCCGGAGCAGTCCGACGTGCTGGCGCGCTACACCGCCTATGAAACCGAAGTGGCCGACTCCAACGCCGGTGACGATTCGGCGAGCCAGGTCAAATGCGGTCGCCCGGACTTCAAGCTGTTGCTCGGCGAGCAGCAGAGCGACCAGGCCTACGTGAAGCTGAAGATCTGCGACGTGCTCGACACCACGCCGGACGGCGTGATCAGCCTCGATCCGGACTTTGTGCCGACCTACATTCAGGCCCACGCTTCCAGCTACCTGCTGTCGTGCCTGAAAGAAGTGATCAGCATGCTCGGTCACCGGGGCGACACCATTGCCGAGCGTATTCGTTCGAACGGCAAGGTCGGCGGCGCGGAGATCGGCGACTTCATGATGCTGCAACTGATCAACCGCACCGAACTGCTGCTGCGCCACTACCTGGGCCTGGAGCAGGTTCACCCGGAAGAGTTGTACCGCACGCTGCTGACCATGCTCGGCGATCTGGCGACCTTCTCCAGCGACAGCAAACGCCCGCGTCTGGACAGCCGTTACTCCCACGCCGACCAGGGTGCGAGCTTCCGCAAACTGATGGAGTCGATCCGTCAGGTGCTGTCGATGGTGCTGGAACAGCACGCCATCGAACTGATCCTGCAAGCGCGTCAGTACGGGATCATCGTGTCGCCGTTGCACGACCACAAACTGCTGGGCTCGGCGTCGTTCGTGCTGGCAGCCAGTGCCAACTGCGACTCCGAAGAACTGCGCAACCGCTTGCCTGCGCACCTCAAGGTCGGCCCGGTGGAGCGCATCCGCCAACTGGTCAACCTGCACCTGCCGGGGATCAAGGTCAAACCGTTGCCGGTGGCCCCGCGGCAGATCGCGTTCCACTCCAACAAAACCTATTTCATCCTCGAACTCAGTTCCGAAGACCTGGCACAACTCGAGCGCTCCGGCGGCTTCGCGTTCCATGTGTCCGGCGAATTCGCCGAGCTTGAACTGAAATTCTGGGCCATCAGGAACTGACCGACATGATCAAGGACATGGAACACAACCAGGACGACAAAACCGTCCTGCTCGACCGTCAGGGCCATGGCCCGGCGGCGAGTCCGCTGACCGACTTCGCTGCGCCACCGCGTTTCGAACAACTGGAAGAACGGATGATCTACGCTGCGCGCCTGCGCCCGGCGGAGGCCTTCAACATCAGCCTGAATTCGCTGGTGGCTGCGTCGTCCGAACTGCTGTCGGAAGTGGTGCGCCTCAAGCACAGCGAAACCCGCGAAGACCTCTACGCGCTCAACGAGCGCCTGACCGCCGGGCTCAAGCTGTTTGAAGTGCGCGCCCTGCACAACGGCGCCGAAAGCAGCCAGGTGATGGCCGCGCGTTACGTGCTCTGCACCGTGGTCGACGAAGCCGTCGTGACTACGCCGTGGGGCAACGAAAGCGAGTGGTCGCAGATGAGCCTGCTCAGCAGCTTCCACAACGAAACCTTCGGTGGCGAGAAGTTCTTCCAGCTGCTCGATCGGCTGTCGAAAAACCCGGTCAAGCACCTGCCGATGCTGGAGCTGATGTACCTGTGCCTGTCCCTCGGTTTCGAGGGCAAGTACCGCGTACAGGCGCGCGGCATGCTGGAACTCGAAGGCATCCGCGACGCCCTGTACCGGCAGATCCGTCAGTTGCGTGGCGACGTGCCGCGCGAATTGTCGCCGCAGTGGGAAGGCCTCAACGATCAGCGCCGCAACCTGGTGCGCATCGTGCCGGCGTGGATGGTGGTGCTGTTCACCTTCGTCTGCCTGGTGATGATGTATTCGGGCTTCGCCTGGGTCTTGGGCGAGCAGCGCGACACCGTTCTGCAACCTTATCAGCCGCTTGATCCGGCCGCGGTCCAGCCGCAGTCGCAGCCGTAAACAGGGACGTGTGATGAAAAAGTTTTTCAAGAAA
This sequence comes from Pseudomonas allokribbensis, assembly GCF_014863605.1. Classification (NCBI taxonomy): domain Bacteria; kingdom Pseudomonadati; phylum Pseudomonadota; class Gammaproteobacteria; order Pseudomonadales; family Pseudomonadaceae; genus Pseudomonas; species Pseudomonas allokribbensis. Next base: position 6,400,923 of record NZ_CP062252.1, on the reverse strand, counting down.
GTCGGCGCCTTCCTGCGCCAGACCTGGGTCTGGACCTTGCTGCTGGTGCTGTTCGTGGCCCTGCTGGTGTGGTTCGTCGGCCCGTTGTTGGCGGTGGATGACTACAAGTTCTGGGAAGGTTCGACCTCCCGGTTGCTGACCATCAGCGTGCTGTTCCTGATCTGGGGCCTGACCATGGTCTTCGTCAGCTGGCGCGCCGGTATTCGCAAGAAAGCCGTCGAGGAAACCGAAGATGGCCAGGACCGTATCCGTCGCGACGACCTGATCGAAGAAGAGCAGAAAGAGTTGAAGGAGCGTTTCAAGGACGCCCTGAAAACCCTCAAGACTTCGAGCCTGTATCGCGGCCGCAGCGAGCGCTGGCGCAGTGACTTGCCGTGGTACTTGCTGATCGGCCCGCAGGCCAGTGGCAAGACCAGCCTGCTGGACTTCTCCGGGCTGGAATTCCCGATCAACAAGATCGACCGCAAGCTGACCCGCGACACCCACGGCACCCGTCATTGCGACTGGTACTTCGCCGACCACGGTGTGCTGATCGACACCGCCGGCCGTTACCTGACCCAGCCGGATTCGGAAGTCGACGGCAGCGCCTGGACCACTCTGCTGGAGCTGCTGCGCAAGCGTCGTCGTGGGCGTCCGCTGAACGGCGTGCTGGTGACCATTCCGGTGGAAACCCTCACCAGTGGCAGCGAGCAGGACATCGACACTCTGGCTCGCCAGGTGCGTGCGCGTCTGCAAGACGTCTATCAGAAGCTGCACGTCGATGTGCCGGTGTATCTGGTGCTGAGCAAGGCTGACAAGCTGCTGGGCTTCGACGAGTTCTTCGACCAACTGACCCGCGAAGAAAGCGATCAGGTGCTGGGTACCAGTTTCCGCAAGGATCAGGTCGGCACCGACGTGGCTGTACTGCGCGGCGAGTTCGAAGAGCTGCTGCGTCGCCTCAACAGCCAGGTGATCATGCGCATGCACTCCGAGCGCGACACCCAGCGCCGTGGTCGCATCCTCGACTTCCCGCACCAGATGGGCCAGATCGGCGAGCGCCTGTGCCTGTTCGTCGACATGGCGTTCACCGGCAACCGCTATCAGCGAGCGACGCAGCTGCGTGGTTTCTACCTGACCAGCGCTCCGCACCTGACCCACGAAATGGATTCGACCACTGCCGGTATCGGCGCAAGTCTGGGCATGAGCGCCGGCGTGCTGCCGACGCTGCGCAGCGGTCGTTCGCGTTTCATCCACCACTTGCTCAGCCGGGTGATTTTCCCCGAGGCCGATCTGGCCGGTCTGGACAAGCGCGAACGCAGCCGCATCCATTGGGGCCAGCGTGCGTTGTACGTCGGTGCATTGGGTGCCCTGGCGCTGTTCGGCATGCTCTGGGCCGGTGGTTTCTCGGCCAACTACGAGCGTCTGGAAAACCTGCGCAATCTGGCGCAGAACTGGACGCAGCAACGCACGGCACTGTCGCCGCGCGATGACGCCATGGGTACGCTGAAAACCCTCGACACCAGCTACGCCGCGACTCAGGTGTTCCCGAAGAAGGGCGACGCTGCGTACCACGAGCGCGTTGGTCTGTATCAGGGCCAGGACGTCAATCCGGTGGTCAAGGAAGCGTACGAGCGCGAGCTTGAAAAGCAACTGCTGCCGCGCGTCGCTACCATGCTCGAAGGCCAGATCCGCGCCAACATGAAGGACCGCGAAAAGCTGATCAACAGCCTGCGCGCGTACCTGATGCTGAACATGAAGGATCGTCGCGACGCGGCATGGCTCAAGGACTGGGTCGCCACCGACTGGTCGCAGCGCTACACCGGCAACACCGCGGTGCAGAACGGTTTGAACGCGCACCTTGAGCGTCTGCTGAAGCTGCCGTTTATCTACCCGCTCAACGAGCAGTTGGTGACTCAGGCGCGTCAGGTTCTGCGCAGTGAATCGCTGGCAAACGTGGTTTACCGCATGCTCCGTGAGCAGGCGCGCAACCTGCCGGACTATCGCTTCAGCCAGCACCTCGGCCCGCAGGGCTCGCTGTTCATCGGCACCGAATACGTGATCCCGGGCTTCTATACCCAGACCGGCTATCAGCAGTATTTTTCGGTACAGGGTTCGGCGCTGGTCACCGACATCCTGCGTGACAACTGGGTGCTGGGCGAAGGCGCGGGCATCAGCGACATGGATCTGCGTCGCCTGATGGTCGAACTGGAGCAACTGTACTTCCGCGACTACGCCAACTACTGGAGCGAGGCCGTTGGCCAGGTGGCACTGCCGCCGATCAGCGACGCCGGTGAAGGCGCCGAGCAACTGGCAGGCCTGACCTCGGCCAACTCGCCGGTGCTGGCGCTGTTGACTGAAGTGCGCGAAAACACCCGCTTCCAGGCAGCCCCAGAGCCGGTGGATGAAGCCGGTGACGCCGCCGATGCGCTGGCGGGGCAGAAGGGCAAACTGGGCAAGGTCGGCAAACTCGCTTCCGCTGTCGCGGACAAGGCTTCGGCCATGAACGTGGCGAAGAATCTGCCCGACACCGCCAAGAAGTCGCTGCAACGCCGCTTCGAACCGCTGCATAAACTGCTCGACGACAACAACGGCCCGGCCGCTGACCTGACCCCGGCATTCGCCGCGCTCAACGACCTGCAACTGCAACTGGCGGGCCTCGCCCGTTCCAGCACGCCGGAGCAAGCCGCGTTCGAACTGGCCAAGACCCGCATGAGCGGCCAGCGTGATGCGCTGACCAACCTGCGCAATGCGTCCGGTCGTCTGCCGCGTCCGCTGAGCGTGTGGTTCAACGTCCTGGCTGAAGACTCGTGGCGCCTGGTGCTCAACGATGCCTACCAATACCTGAACGGCCGTTATCAGAGCGAGCTGTACAGCGTGTATGGCAAGACCATCAACCAGCGTTACCCATTCAGCGCTTCGAGCACCAGCGATGTGGCGATCAGCGATTTCCGCGAGTTCTTCCGGGCTCAGGGCACCATCGACCGCTTCTTCGACAGCTACATGCGTCCATTCGTCAGCGGTGATCCGGGCAGCTACCGGATGCGCAGCATCGACGGTCGCAGCCTGCCGGTGTCCAAGGTCTTCCTCGATCAGATGGCTGCGGCACTGAACATTCGCCAGAGCTTCTTCTCGATCAACCCGGCCGAGCCGACCGTGCAGTTCAAGCTGGAGCCGTACACTCTCGATCCGGCGGTCAGCCGTTCCGAGTTCAAGTTCGGCGACAAGACCATGGAATACCGCCACGGTCCGATCCTGCCCATGAACTTCAAGTGGCCGACCGATGCTGAAGACGGTCGCACCAGCCTGGTCATGGACAAGATGGCCGGCCGCCCGATCGGCATCGAGAAGAACTCCGGCCCGTGGTCGTTGTTCCGTCTGTTCGACCTGATGCAGACCGAGTACCTGACCGGTCGTGACGTGCTGGTGCTGAAAGCCGACGTGGGTGGCCTGCGCGCCAACTACCTGCTGACCAGCCAGCGCACGCCGAACCCGTTCGACATGGGCGTGATGCGCACCTTCCGTATGCCGGTGCAGCTCTGATGCTGGTGGCCAGTCCCTGGCGCAGCGCGGCGCGAACCGACCCGGGCAAGGTGCGGTCGCGCAACGAAGATGCCTTCCTCGACACCCCGCAGCATGGGCTGTGGGTGGTCGCGGACGGCATGGGCGGTCATCAGGGGGGCGACATCGCCAGCCAGTTGATCGTCGCCAGCCTGGCTGAACTGCCGCAACACGAAGACTTCGACGAACGCCTCAAAGCCATCCGCCAGTGCCTGCACTGGCTGAACCGGCGCCTGGGGCAAGAGTTGACCGTCACCGCCGGGCGTCACGACAGCATCATGGGCAGCACCGTCGTGGCGCTGCTGGTGGATGGCAATCGCGCGGCCTGCATCTGGGCCGGCGACAGCCGTTGCTACATGTGGCGCGGGCAGCGTCTGTATCAGCTGTCGAAGGATCACTCGCTGCAACAGCAACTGATCGACGAGCAACAGATGAGCGTCGAACAGGCAGCGGCGCACCCGGCAGCCCAGGCCTTGACCCGGGCGGTGGGCGCGGCGGAACAACTGACCCTGGATGTACTGGAACTCGAGGTCTATCCGGGCGATGTGTTCCTGCTGTGCAGCGATGGTTTGTATCAAGGCCTGAGCAGCGACGCCCTCGGCAACGCCCTCAGCCTGGCGGCGCCACATGTGGCGCTGGAACGTCTGTTCGACGGCGCCCTGCGGGGTGCCGCTCGCGACAATCTGACTGCCGTGGTGATCCGCCAATGACTGAAATCGAATCCTCAGTCGACGACTTGCTGATGAGCGAAGAGCAGGCCAACAACCTGACCTATTTCGCTTTTGCAAAGCAGCACAACGCCGAACCCGCGCTGACGCCTACACGGGCCAGCGTCGGCGAACTGCCAGACGTTCTGGCAGGCCGCTATCACCTCGAGCGTCTGCTCGGGGCCGGTGGCATGGGTGCGGTTTACCGGGCCCGGGATCTGCTGCACGAACAGTTCGGCGATCCCGATCCTTACATTGCGCTGAAAATCCTCAGCGAAGAATTTGCCGAGTCGCCGGACGCCAGTGCCTTGCTCTACAGCGAGTTCGCCCTGACCCGACGCCTGCGCCACGACAACGTGCTGCGACCGCACACGTTCGAAGTGGACACCGATTGCCAGCGGGCCTTCATCACCATGGAACTCATGCGTGGCCTGACCCTGGACAAACTGCTCTGCGAGCGGCCACTGGGCCTGCCGTGGAAAGAACTGCGCGACATCGCGCTGCCGCTGCTCGACGCGTTGGCCTACGCCCACCGTCGCGGCGTGCTGCACGGTGACATGAAGCCGAGCAACGTCATGCTCTGCGAAGACGGCGTGCGCCTGTTCGACTTCGGTCTCGGGCAAGCCGAGGAGGGCATCCTGCCCGGCCTGCCGCACCTGAGCCGCGAGCGCTTCAACGCCTGGACCCCGGGCTACGCCGCCCCCGAACTGCTTGAGGGCCAACCGTTGTCGGCCAGCGCGGACGTGTACGGCGTGGCCTGCGTGATCTATGAACTGGCGGGCGGCAAACACCCGTTCCGCCGCTTGTCCTCGACCCAGGCCCGTGACGAACACCTGGATCGCGAACTGCAAGCCCCGCAGCACCTACCCAAACACTGTTGGCCAGCGCTGCGTACAGCGCTGAGCTTCAACGCGGCAGAGCGCACCATCACTGCTGAACAATTGCGTGACGCCTTGGGCGCCACTTCGTCCTGGCTGCAGCGTTTGCGACTGCGGGCGTAACGGATGACATTCGAACAGGGAGCACACTATGTTCAACCCAGCTAACGAAACGCACTTCAGCCTGACCGTTGAAGACTACGTAGGCGACCTGCAAGTCCTGTCGTTCACCGGCACCGAAGGCATCAGCCAGCCGTTCCGTTTCGACCTGGAACTGGTCAGCGAAAACCCGGATCTGGACCTGGAAAAGCTCCTGCACAAACAGGCGTTCCTCGCCCTCGATCCGCAAGGCTCCGGCATCCACGGCCAGATCTACCGCGTCGCCCAGGGCGATGCCGGCAAGCGCCTGACCCGCTACAAAGTCTCGCTGGTGCCGCAACTGCAATACCTGCATCACCGCACCAACCAGCGCATCTACCAGCAGATGTCGGCGCCGAAAATCATTGCGCTGATCCTCGATGAGCACGGCATCAAGGGCAACGCCTACAGCTTCCAGCTCAGCCAGCCGTGCCCGGATCGCGACTACTGCGTGCAGTACGACGAAACCGACCTGCACTTCGTCCAGCGTCTGTGCGAAGAGGAAGGGATTCACTACCACTTCCAGCACAACCCGAAAGGTCACCTGCTGGTGTTTGGTGATGACCAGACCGTGTTCCCGAACCTCGGCCAACCGACCGCGTATGTGCAGGGCAGCGGCATGGTCGCCGAAGAGCCGGTGATCAAAGGCTTCCGGCTGCGTCTGGAAACCCGCACCAGCCGCACCACCCGCCGCGACTACGACTTCGAAAAGCCGCGCCTGCAAATGGAAGCGGCCTACAAACCGGACGGCGAGAGCACTGAACCGGATCTCGAAGACTACGACTACCCCGGCCGCTTCATCGACCGCGCGCGCGGCAAGTTCCTCAGCCAGCGCGCCCTCGAACGTCATCGCGCCGACTACCGTCAGGCCGAGGGTCGCGGCGACCAGACCAGACTCGTCAGCGGCCACTTCATGGAAATGTCCGACCACCCGCGCAGCGAGTGGAACGACCTGTGGCTGCTCACCGAAATATTCCACGAAGGCAAACAGCCGCAAGTTCTCGAAGAATCGGTAACCAGCGACACCACCGACCACAAGGCCGATTTCCACCAGGGCTACCGCAACACCTTCCTCGCCACCCCATGGGACGTGTTCTACCGCCCGGCCCTCGAACACCCGAAACCCCGCGTGCTCGGCAGCCAGACCGCCATGGTCACCGGCCCGAAAGGCGAAGAAATCCACTGCGACCAATACGGCCGCATCAAAGTGCAATTCCACTGGGACCGCGAAGGCCTGGCCGACGACAAGACCAGCTGCTGGCTGCGCGTCTCCAGCAGTTGGGCCGGCGACCGCTACGGCGCCATCTCCATCCCGCGCATCGGCATGGAAGTCCTCGTCACCTTCCTCGAAGGCGACCCCGACCAACCACTGGTGACCGGCTGCCTGTACCACAAGGAAAACCCGGTGCCCTACGCCCTCCCGGCGAACAAAACCCGCAGCGTCTTCAAAACCCTCAGCTCCCCGGGCGGCGGTGGCTACAACGAACTGCGCATCGAAGACAAAAAAGGCGCCGAACAAATCTTCATCCACGCCCAGCGCGACTGGGACGAAAACGTTGAGCACGACCAGAAAATCCGCGTCGGGAATGAACGCCACGACACCGTGGTGAAGAACACCTACACCGAACTGAAGGCCGAAGAACACCGCACCACCATCAGCGACCGCAAGATCGAAGCACGGATGGACGACCACCTGACTATTGGTGAGAACCAGCATGTGAAGCTTGGTACGGCACAACTGACCAGTGCCGGGAAAGAGATACACATCAAGGCTGGGGACAAGATTGTTATTGAGGCGGGGACTGAGCTGACGATTCTCGGCGGCGGCAGTTTCATCAAGCTCGATGGCGGCGGTGTGACGGTGGTTGGGCCGGTGGTGAAGATTAATGCTGGCGGGTCGGCTGGCTCGGGGACCGGGATCGGGATCAAGCCGCCGGTGCTGCCGGGGGCGGCGGATAAGGATAAGGCGGGGAGTTTGATGGATCAGGCGTTGTTGAATGCGCCGCCTGAGAAGGTTAAGCCGAAGGCTTTTTTTGTGTTTTCTGAGTAAAAGACATGAATCGTGCTTTTAAGAAAAAAGTGATTACAGAGATGCTAACTTCCGATGCGCCAGTTAGCATGCTTTTTGGTCGAGAAAAAGTGCAATTGAAAATGACAACTTCAACGGCGAAGTCAGAAACTTTGATGCTCGCCAGACAGCAATGGCTTGCGTCAAAGAACTCAACTGTAGGCTTGCAGGAAGCAAAGAATGACTGACTCCTCGACCCAAAGCACAACTCCGGAAATAATTGTTCCGACGATTAAGTTTGAGTTTCCCATAAGGAAGTCTGATGGGAAGCATTTTAAAGATGCCGAAGAAGTTTATCAGGCTATCGGAAGTGAGAAGTCAGGGCACTATCTACTAGGAAGTAACAAGTTCTGGCATGGTGGAATTCATATTAGTGACCTGAGTGCACCTCAATGTGTACTTCAGGATCCCATACGCTGTATTGCTGATGGTGAAGTCGTCGCTTATCGCTTGAGTAAGGATTACTTGACTTCAACCTTCGGTGAGGGCGAGGGCTCTAAGTATCTGAAGTATACTAATTCTTTCTGTTTGGTGCGTCACGAATATCATTCACCTCCAAATACCGAAGAAGGCGAGAATAAAGGCAAACAGAACAAACTGACATTTTACAGTTTGTACATGCATTTATTACCGTTTGATCGGTATCCATTGTCACCTGAAGAAGCTCCTAATCAAAGAATTAAAATGATTGCCGGTGGTTTCACTGCACGTAGCGACGCTAAGGGTGAGCCGGGTTGTCATAATTATGGAGCCATTGCTGCAGGCACAGAATTTGAGATTCTCGAAAAAAAGGGAACGGTTGAGGTTTATGCCAGGGGTAAAATTCTGAAGGGAAGTGTGGCAGGCCGCGCAGTGGGTCAGGAGGCTTGGTTTGCCTACAAAAAGAATGGCGAGATTTATCCTCGAACAACAACTAGTGGCGCAGTTACAGGGCCAAGTTGGTTCGAGGTTTTACCTCCGCAGCGAGAAAAACCGAATTATTGGCACGGTAAAGTAAAGGCGACAGTAGGGCCACAACCCTTACCGATATACAGCGCTCCGGCAATACAAGCCAGTGGGCAAAATGCAGGGCCACAAGTTGGCTCTATAGCACTGGTAGCTACAAGTGTTGTTACTTTCGACAGTGAAAAAGTTGTCAACCTGAATATCGCTGGAGCGATTAGACGCATGGCTGAATGCACGCTAATTAGCGGCGGCCCCGGAGGAGGCGGAGCGGTGCCTCCAACGTTTTGGGCTTGCGTCGAAAATGAGCTTCCATCGCCAGCGATGCGGTGGGATACAGTGACTCCCGCTGATGAGGCTTTTGAGAAAGTCGTCATTACTAGTATCGGCATCAAGGCAGGAAATCCTATTGGTTACTTAGGCCTGATGGAAAACCTTCTTGATGAGAGCGGTGAGGCAACTCGCAAGCATCAGGTTCATATTGAGGTTTTTACAACAGATCAAAAATTGGAAGAGTTTTTAAAAAATCCGGCTGGACTGACAACTGGGAAGAAATTTTTGCGATTGGCCGCAAATAAAACTTTGACCAAAAAGCCTCCCCAGACGGGAGTCGTGGAGTTGCTTTCGGACCATGTCATTGAACTGAGTAAAGTTCCAATATTCAAAAATCCAGATGAATGGTATGAGCCAAAAGTCGAAGAGGATGGCCAAAGTAAAACAGGCCTAATCGCAAAAGGCGAAGCGGAGATTATCTCTCAGCACGATTGGGAAAAGCTTGGTTTTCGGATTGTCAAGGAGTCGAGTGCCGTTGCCGACGGTTTCCTTGATCCAGATGACATGCCAGAGTTTTTTAAAGGCCTATACAGCGACTTAGATAGGCTTGGAAACGCAGACGGGAAAGTAACACCTGAGGATTTTCCTAAGGCACTGCAAAATGCTGAGCTTAGGTCTCATTGGTCAAAGCTTATCGCCTTTCATCCAACTGAGTGGAAGGACGCGTCCAGCGAGGCGAAGTGGGGCAGACTGCCGCAGATTTTGGAAGGTTCACCAAAGACGCTCGCCCATGAGCAGGCACGTATAGATAAGTTGGTGTTCTGGAGTGAACTGTCTGGTAAAGCAGAGGTTCCTGCTGATGGACTTGTTTGGCATTTTCATCCGATAGAGTTTATTGAATATATCAAGGTTAGACCAAAGTTTGAGTTTACTTTGGAGATGATGAAGAAAATATATCCATTTATTCAGTCTTCTAAGTATGGTGACCTTCAGGCTATAGCTGACGAGCTAAACGCCCATATTGATTTTTTCAAGCTAAATACGCCTTTGCGTAGAAGTCATTTTTTTGCACAGGTAATGCAAGAGACAGGGCCCACACTAAGCGTGGAAGAAAGCTTCTTATGGAAGGCTACTTCTCTAATTGCTACGTTCACGTACTTCTCGAATAACCCTAGCGCGGCACATGCCCTCGGTTATCAAACTGTAAAACCGATAAAGGCCGATGGGACTTCGGTGACGCAAGCGGATTATGTAGAAGTCGCTAATCGAGCCTATGGCAACCGAGTGCAACTAGGGAATGGAGACTATGCTAGTGGTGATGGCTGGAAGTTTCGCGGGCGGGGTCTGAAGCAGTTAACGGGACGAGCTAACTATAGAGATTTTACAACATGGTATCGGAGTAATTTAAGCAGATGGCCAAATGAGGATCACGATTTTATAGAGACTCCAGACTTGCTAGTTCAAATGAAGTATGCGGTTCGGTCGGCAGGTTATTTTTGGGTAGATCATAGCTTGCACATAAGGGCAGATGCAGGGCCAACGGAAGCGGCAGTAGAATCAATTACGGATGTTGTAAATTATAATACCAATAGTCGTGTTGCAAGAAAGGAAAATTTCAAAAAAATATGGGAAGGGGAATATTTTAAATGAATGGGTGCCTGCGTTTTAATGTGCCATTAATGAATTTTTTTAAAATTTGTTTAGTGGTTTTTGTGTTTGGTTTTTTTGTGTCCGCAGCATTTGCAGAAGAGGGAGAAGTAGAAGAAGAAGCGGAGGATATTACTCTCTGCAATGCACAGGAGGATATCTATTTCAGTTGCCCGCTTTCGGGAGGGAAAATTGTTTCCGTATGTGCGTTAGGTAATACCAATCCGAACTCCGGATATGTGCAATATAGGTATGGTGTGCCTGAAAAAATAGAGCTTGTGTATCCGCAAAGTAAAATTCCTCCAAAGGGGCGTTTTTATGTAGTTAATGCATCTGAGGGTAGTGTGAGCTTAAATATAATAAAATTCTATAATGGAAAATATACGTATCTTGTTTCGCAAGCGTATAGAAGTTTTCTAACCGTTCTGAAGAGTGGAGAACTTGCTGTTAGAAAATCTTGTGAGAGGGGTGGCTATTCTGTCATTAATCGGAAGGCGTTAAAAGGTATTGAGTCGCTCCCCAAAAGCGCCGAGGATTTTAAGTGAGAGAGGGGGTAAAAGGGCAAATTTATTTGTTGTATTGCGCTCAGCAACTTTGATTTTGGTGCGGCGTTTAAATAGGTCTGTTCTGTATGTTTAGATTCAAACAAGTTCTAATTTGTTGTTGGGTTTTTGCGGACGTCAAGGGATTATGAATTTTAGAATTAGTCTTGTTTTGGCTTTTTCGTTGCTGTCTTCGGTTGTGAAAGCAGAAGGAACTATGATTGCGACCGTGCTTCAGGCAGATTTTTCCAAAGATCCAGAAATACGACTGCTCGTCAGGGTTCTCGACGTAGGAGGGGGGCCGGGTGATACCTCGATGGCCCTTCGTAAAGAGTGTCTGGAGAGGGTTAAGTCAGCCGATCGCCCCGGTCCGGACCCATGCTTTTCGATTGAAATCACCGAGAGCAAAAAACAACGGGCCATCGTTCGCCAAACGCTGCTGAATGATCCTCAGCGCTCAACCGACCCGATCTATCTGGAGATTGTTTACCAGTCTGAAGTCAGTGCGACCGATCCGACCAATCATCATAGGCGCTCTGCCTGGCTGAAGATTGAAGAGAACGGTTTCTACAATTGGAACAACGAAACCAAGCAGGCGTTGGCGGACGTTGTGTGGCCAACTGCGTCGAGTGGGACGCTTGATCTGGTTGTTACGGATACGGATGCACTGCTCAACCTCGTTTACCGGGAGCGCATGGAACGGTTGGACGAAAATGCACAGAAAGGCCTGAGAGAAACCCAAAGGGCCTGGATGAAATTTCGCGATGCGGAGTGTCTGCCTGAGCCGAAATCGTCTAAGTCGGTTTTCGGGGAATGGTCGGACTCCTGTTTGATTCGCGCGACGATAGAGCGAGCCCGTCAATTGGCTATGGCTCCGGACAAGAGCAAACAGTGAACTAAAGCATTTGATCAGCAGGTTTATGGAGTGGGTGAGTCTTGAAAGGATTGTCGCTGTTTTCAGTTTTGTGTTTTTCATGTTGTGCATTTGCAGGCAACGCACGAGGGCCGGTCGTCGATATATACAAAGCCGATGTCGCTTACGTTTCCGGAAAACTGGTCCGTTACTACCAAACGTTCGATAGTCCCTGCGTCAATATTCAGATTCTCAAGCCTGGGGGACAAGGGGCTGCAAGCGACTCGATGGAGTTCTGCGACATTGAAGGGAAGAACTTTAACAACGGCTTCTCCGACGTCTCATTGGATAAGGCCACGTTTTCCGACACCGAATTGCAGTTGACCTTCAAGCTGATGTCGCTGGTTGGAGTGAATGAAACTACCGAATTATGCAGATTCCGCGTTGATGGTGAACATCTCGCAGAACCTGAATGTACGGCGCAGTAAGGGTCGTGCATTGCATATCGGTCAGCCATGCCATCGGAGATTCAGAGTGAAAGTCGTTCCCCTGTTGTTCCTGGCGTTGACGTGGGCGTTGTCCGCAAACGCAGCGCCAGCCGGTGTCAGTACAAGCCATACAATGCCCACCGCGATGGTCGCTGCACTCACAAAGGAAGACCAAATGCCTGCCGAGAGTTTTCGCGCCATTGCAGATGGCGTGGTGAACTGGAGCGGTGGAACGATAGCTGCCGTGGTGATTGAAGATCCGAATGGTATTTGCGCGATTTACAGGTATCAAGACGGCCGGTTGGATCTGCCTTTTGACGGCGTGCCTTGTAAGTTTCTGGGGCCACCCACGCTGATGTCGGACAGAAAAACTGCTTTGCCCGATGTCGTGTTCGCCGTCGAGTTGTTTGTCCCCAACCGGGGCGGGATGGCCAAGCACAAGGTCGCGTTTTATTACGATGCCGAGAAGAACGCTTATTGCGAGAGTCAGTCGCTTGCGAGTTGGTATCTGTTGGGAAATCGGGCGCTGGCTCCTAATCTTCGGGACGGTCAGTGTGTAGCGGGATCGGAATAGGCCCGTGCCCCTGATCTCTCATAAGGAAATGAACGTGAAAAAAGCACTTCTTCTGCTGGTCAGCCTCTTCCCCCTGATGGCTTATGCGGAGGTCACCACCGAATCACTTTGCTTCGAACTTTCACAGGACAGCCCGGTGAAGTTCGAACTGCGTACCTACTACGACTCATCCAGCAAGTGGTCAGGTGGATTCGTCAAGTACGCCAAGTCCAGCGAGCCGATTTCCATTGTGCTGACCGACTCCGAAAGCGAAATCCTCGACCCGGAAGCCCCTTGGCAACACACCCGGACGTGGTCTGAAGTGGTTTACGGCAAAGTAACGGGCACCTACGAACTGATGACTCAAGGCTCGCAGATTGTCTCGATGTCGTACACGAAGAAGTCCAACGGCAAGACATACAGTTTCATGGTCAATACCTTTGTCGACTCGACACTGGAGTCCGGATGCAAGTGGGAGTAGGGCGAGCACATGCCATTCAAAACTCTGGCGCTATCACTGCTCGGCCTGCTGTGGACTGTGCCGGTGTGGGCCGAAACCACCACGTTTATTCCCACCCAAGGCGTCGAAGCAACATGGGTTCTCGAAGGTTCCACGCTGAACGTCTCTGTTAAAAGCGCAGCCCATAGCGAGTCGCAGGCAATCGATTTTCAAGCGGAAAAACCGCTGCATATGCAGATCGGCGATTTCAATTTCGACGGTATGAAGGACTTTTCTGTCTGGCAGATTGATGACGGGATGGGTACTTACTCCTACTTCAGAGTCTTCATCTACCAACCTGAGACAAACCGTTTCGAAGAGGCTAAGCCCGATTGCGGCGATGGCTTCGTCAACCTGCGCGTAGACAAAAAGCGTAAGGCGTTGCTCAGCACTTATTGGGGCATGAACGGGCCAGAGCAATGCATTACCCGATTCACCAAACGCAAGACCTGAATGGCTCAAGGAAGAACACTGTTGAAACGATTTTTTGCGGTACCGAGTTGCGGTATGACAACACGCAGGCTGAATCAGTGGCTTTCCGTTGCATTGTTGAGCACCGGCCTGTTCACAAGCGCCTTCGCCTCTACTGAACAGCAATGCCCGGCTAACAACTTCGCTGACTTCGTCAAAGCCTTTTCATTGGACTCGGCGGTACAGAAAGCGTTTACCGCGTCGCCGATTCAGGCAACTCATGTCGTGGCTGAAGGCAACATACCCAAGGTTGTCGTGCGCAGCGTCAAGCATTTGCCCGCCGATGAATTGAGCGTGCTGGGTACGGTAAATGCTGCCGCGTTGAGCCTGTCTACCGAGATCGCATTTCCGAACAGGGTGGTCGTGCGTGATCAGCAGGGTACCTTCTTGAAGATTTTCGTCTTCAAACACAGCGACTGCTGGGTGCTGAACAGTGTTGAAGACTGGACGCTCGAAGCGGTGATGGATGACGTGGCTCGAACAGATCACCCTTCACCCGGTGAGCGCGAGTTGAAGAAAGGCGTGATGTTCGATCGGCTGGTCAACAAGGCATCAGGTGAATCCGGTGTCTCTTTGTACGCGGCAGCGCTGGACAGCTATGTGGACGGCGCCCGCAAAGGTTCGGCCCAGGCGGCAGTGGCGGCCGCGGGAATCAGTCTTTCCGGGCAGGCACCGCGATTGCCGAATGAACAGATTCTGGAGCTCATGAATCAGGCATTTCAGAGTAATCCCGACAATGGCGTGTTCCTCTCCTTGTTTTACTGCGATGAGGGTGAGTACGACGATCACAAGGCCTGCATCGATCCGCAAAAATCGATGGCGACATTGGAAAGCGCCGCGCTACGAGGCTCTAGCCACGCACTCCTGCGATTGGGTGACGTCTACGAAGCCGGCACTGTCGTCGCTGCTGATCTGCCCCGTGCAATGGCCTGTTACCGCGAGGCCAGCAAGACCGAGCTTAAGTCGGGCCCTGCTGCGGTCGAGCGCTTGTCGGCCCGAGGCGTCGTCATGGACAACTCAATTGAATGTATTGGCGCAGGTGGCACTCAGTGAATGTCGCGCGTTGGATGTTTTGTGCATTTGTGGCGATGTCAGTCTCGTCAGTCAGTTTTTCCCAAGATGCAGGTTGTGAGGCAGTAGCGGCTGGGCAACGTGACGAGTGCGCAGAAAAAGCGATGAAGGCTGCCGATCGTGTCCTTAATGACAGTTACGACGCGGTGATTGATAGAGCAGGGTTTCGGTATATTTTTCAGTACCAGTCTCGGCATGAAGAGCATAAGGCGTTTCTAGATCGACTGAAAAACTCCCAGCGGGCATGGATAAAGCTGAGGGATTCGAACTGCAGGCTTGAGGGGTTTGAGAATGAATGGGACACGACATCCTATTCTGCAGATCTGAATAGATGCGCCGCGAAGATGAGTCTGGAGAGAGCTTTATATTTGGACGGTATCCTTCCGGCACATTGATGTTGTGCTGATTAATGTTTTTGCTTGGTTGGGTGGGGATATGGGAATGCGTAAAAAGGCCATTCAATTGAGCGTGCCCCAATCTTGTTTCACCTGGGTGTTCGCGTTCTGCACGGCACTTCTATCACCGACAGTGTTTGCTCAAGAATCCACCTGCGAGTTTCATGACGTCCAATCAACCCTTGAGGTGGTCAGTTGCCTCAACGAGGGCGCCGTGGAAGTCTTGAAGCTGTCGCCGCGCAATCATCCAGCTTATGAGAGTGATATAGACCGCCTCTCTACGTTTATTGTGCGGGGTAATGACCTCAACGAGGTCAAGAAAACGGTGGGGATGAGTGCTTTGTCGTCGCCCTACAACTTGCTCGTCAAGTTGCCGAATGCTGAGGGAATCATGTATTTCGATCAGTTGCCCGAATCAGCCACTAAAAAACTGACGATACCAGGCTGGGTACTGATGGATGCGCGGGATGTCGTGTATGAACGACAGGGTGGCGGGGAAGGTTTTGGACTTGTATGCAGTACCCATGGAAAAGCGACCGGCTCTGAATATGTAGTCGTCACCCAATGTAATGGCTTTTACGAAGAGGATATTGCCAGGTTGAAGGATTTACTCGGCGTGATCGACGCTCACTCCGCGCAATAGAGATCACTGAACGCAACCAAACGTTTTGTCTTCGCGCGACTGACACCCCCCATTTTCCTTTAAACTCCCCGCCCTCAAGGAATACGCTCAGGACACGGAATGCCAGCCCCCTCTTTCTCTCTTCGCCCCGCGATGGTGCTTTGGTTGTATGCCGCGGCAATCGTGCATGTGCTCGCCGGTCTCACGCTGACGTGGGCCGGTCATTCCGGATTACTCGACGGCTATTTGCACACCCTCGAACTCGCATTCTGGGGCGCCGATCCGGTCCCTGCCGCCGGTCACGAGCAGCAGGTGTGGTGGCTCGCGCTGTTCGGCGCGACGTTGCAAAGTTATTCGCTGTACATGCTCGCGTTGGTGCACCTTGGCAACCGTCTTAAAGCACCTGCAATTTGGGGCTGGTTGATGGCGGGCGTCCTGTTATGGGCGCCGCAGGACATGTGGCTTTCAGCTCAACAACAGGTCTGGTCGCATCTGTGGCTCGACGGTTTTGCGCTGCTGGTGCTGTTGCCGCCGCTGATCTGGTTGCTGCGCCATGATCGTCGGAAATCCCCACCAGAAAGAACCGTGAGCAAATCCAACCCCTTTGTCGGCGGCGCCTACAAGCGGGTGCTGATCACCGGTGGCACCGGGTTTATCGGTGAAGCCGTGGTCAATCAGTTACTCGACGCCGGCCACACGGTCAGCGTGTTGGCTCGGGATCCGTTGAAAGCGGCGAACCTGTTCGACGGTCGCGTCCGCTGTGTGCGTTTGTTGAGCGAACTCGGCTGCGACGAACCGTTCGACGTGGTGATCAACCTCGCCGGCGCACCGGTCGCTGGCCCGCGCTGGAGCCCCGCGCGTCAGGCGCAACTGCTCGCCAGTCGGGTCGATACCACCGAAGCCTTGATGTGCTGGCTGAAGCAAACGAGCCATAAACCCGCGCTGTGGATTCAGGCCTCGGCGATCGGTTTCTACGGCGTGCGTGATGCCAGCGAAAGCCTCGATGAACAGGCCAGCAAGGGCGACGGTTTCATGGCTGAGCTCTGCGCGCGTTGGGAGGCTTCGGCGCAACCCGCCACGCAGTTTGGCGTGCGCCAGGTGGTGCTGCGCCTCGGCGTGGTGTTCGGGCCGGGCGGTGCGTTGTTGCCATTGTTGATCCCGTTCCGTCTGGGCTTCGGCGGTCGCATGGGCGATGGTCAGCAGATCATGAGCTGGGTGCACCGCGACGATGTGATTCAGGTGATCGCTCGATCCTTCCACGATGAAAGTTTGCGCGGCACCTACAACATGGTCGCGCCCGAAACCGTCAGTCAGGCAACGTTCGCCGAGAACGTTGGTAAGGTCCTCAAGCGCCCGGTGTGGTTCCACATTCCTGCAGCGCCAGTGCGTGCGTTGGCCGGGGAAATGGCTCAGCTGTTCTTCGACGGTCAGCGTGTGGTGCCGCAGCGTTTGAGCGAGGCGGGTTACACGTTCCGCTATCCGACCCTCGACGCCGCGCTGCGCGATCTGGCCTGAGGATCGCCCATGAGCAAGCCCCTGATGTACCTGCTGGCCGGCAACGGCAGCGCCGCCGATTGGTGGGATGACGCGTTGCCGCATTTTCAGCGTTACGACGTGGTGCCGCTGGAGCTGCCGGGCTTCGGCGCCAACCCGCAGCCGCCCTGCGAGGATCTGGCGGCTTACGCCCAGATCTTGTTGGCGATGACGCAAAAGGGCAGTGCGATCATGGCCGTCGGGGTCAACGCGCTGCTGGTGCTGCATGCGCTGCAACGTCGGCCCGGGCACTTTTCTCGCAGTGTTTTGCTGGCGCCGGTGGGCGCTTTTTTGTGGCAGCGTCGATTGCCGGCGCTGATGTCACCGCTGCCAATCCGAAAGAGCATTCATTGGCTGCTGTCGAACAAACCCACGCTGTTCGCGCGCAAGTTCTCCAACCAGACCTGGACGCCCGCGCAGTACCAGCGCATGGGCGCCGGTTATGCGCGCTGCCGTGCGTTTGTGCCGCACTGGGATCTGATCCGTGCCGACACCGCGCTGCCCTTGCTGGAGTGGATCACCGACCCGGTCGAGCTGGTCTGGGGCGATCAGGACAAGGTGCTTGGCATCGAACAAGCGGCGGCATGGTCGGCGATTCTTGCGCGCGCAGATCTGACCATCAGCCTCCAACCCGGTTGGGGCCATTACCCGTGGATCGACGCACCCGCGCAGTTTGCGCAGTGGCTGGAGTCGGGCGAGCGCGGCTTCGTCGCGCACACCAAGGGCGGGCGTTTGCGTCTGGCGGAACTGGCCCGGCAACCGGTGCCGACGGCGCTGACTCTCAACGATTGCAACGACCCGCGACTACCGACCTTTCTCGCCAGCCAACCACAGGCGATCTGGGCGGTACGTTCCTCCAGTTACGGCGAAGATCAGGCCGACTCGGCGAATGCCGGTTTGAGCACGACTTACCTGCGCGAGCCGGCCGCCATCGTGCCGGCGCGCATCGTCGAGCTGACTGCCGAAGGTGTCGAGGAAGTGGTGGTGCAGCGCTTCATCACGCCGCAGGTGTCGGGCATCGCGTTTGTGCGTCATCTGTCGGTGGAACTCGAGTGGGTTGAAGGTCATCTTGAGTCCCTTGCCGACGGCCAGATCAGCCCGGAGCGGGCGACGCTCTCGCGGCTCGGCGAAGCCTGGCGCAGTGGCACGTTCACGGCCGCCCACGGTTTGACCGAAGACGTGCTGTGGCGCTTTCTCCAGGATGTCTTGCGGGTGTTCCACTATGTGCCGGGCGATGTCGAATGGGCCTGGGACGGTACGCAACTGTGGCTGCTGCAATTCCGGCCGATCAGCGACTACGGCTGGCGCCGCCACCTGACGGCCGCCAACATCGCCGAGATCTTGCCGCCGCAACCCAGCATGCTGGTGGAATACGCCCAGCGCCGGGCCGCCGCGAGCATTCCGGCGATCATGGCTCGTTGGGATGCGCGGGTGTTGCAGGACAACGAACCGTTCACGGCTGTATTTGGCGGCGCGTCCTACATCAACAACGACCTGTTTCTCGCACGGTTGGCCGACTGGGGCATCAGCGCCAGCAACTATGCCGGTGAAGTCGGCGGTGCGACCCCGCATCTGCCGTGGCGACCGCTGCGGATGGTGCGTTCCCTACCGTTGTTCCTGCGCATGCAACGTATCGCTCGCGGATATTTGCTGAGCCTTGAGCACGGCTTGCAGCGCTTCGACCAAGAGCTGACCGACCTCGTCGCCCAGGGTGCTGACGGTCAGCAACTGGCCGACTGGTTCACCCGGTTTTATGTGTTCGTGGTGCAGGGCAATCTGTGCATCGCCACGGCGCTGGCCAGCAGCGGCGGGGACTGGCTGGGCCGACCGCCCACCGCTTACGACAACCTGGAAAACAGCCCTCATCGGCTGCCGTGGGAGACCGATCCCGCCACACCTCGACCTGCGTCGAGCGCGCTGCCACTACAGGCCTTCCCGCAATGGTCAGGGCTGATTCGCCTCGCTCACTCGACCGGCCTGCCGGGCCTGCGTGGTTACTACCTGCAAGTGCGCGAGTGGTATCGCGACAACCTGATGCGCATCTTCTTCCGCCTGCATCACGCCATGCCACTGGCGGATCGCGATCACTGGTTTGCGCCGCACCCGGACATCCGCACGCGCGACGGCAGTTTCTGGCAGGACGGTCGCGAAGGTGCCGAACAGGCCACCGGGTTCATGATTTACCCGGGGCAGGTGCGGGGCATTCTTGGCGAAGACATCTTGCTGGAAGACACCCTCGATCCCGGGCGTCACGCGCACTATCAGGCAGCGCGGGCGGTGATTGCGCGGATGGGCGGGCGGTTGTCGCATGGATCGACGTTGTTGCGGGAACTGCGCAAGCCTTCGGCGGTGATGCCGCAGGTGGATTCGGCCTGGGTGGGGTGTGAGGTGTTGTACCTCGATGGTGAGCTAGAGCTGATCAATCCTGCGAACAAAGGATGAGCCGACTGCGGTCAAGAAGTAGTCGATAACGTTATGCACAGGGATATGGATTGATGGGTTTAATCAAGCCTTCATGGCTGCTGGGTTCGCTACTCGGCTGTATTGCTCTGGTACAGACGGCCGTGGCCGCCGATGCCATTGTGGTTGGTGATAAGTCGGGCCAGTCAGCTGTTGCGCACGGCCCTGTCCAGGCAGCTGTCGAGTTGGGCTCATGCCGGTTCTCCATGCCGCTGTTACAGGATCAATGGCTGACGTTCGAAAGCTTTTATCTGGTGTTCGTCGCGGACAAACAACTGCCCACTCGGGCCAACGCACCTGGCATGTGGCAGGCGGAAACGTCGAGTGGCTATGACTGGCATTTCGAGAAGTCCGGTAACTTGAGCCAGCCGTGGTTTGGTGCGGTGTGTGAAAGCGCTGATAGCTTCTCCTTGCTCACCGCCCGGAAGCCACCGGAAAATGACTCCATTGCTCTACAACTCCTGCGTGATGACAACGACCGTAGATGCCCGGCGACCCTGACCGATCATGGTTGGGAGCCTACGTCGCTGGCAGGGCCCAAGAACAGATACACCTTCGAGGCATTAGGTGGAGAGAAGTCTTCGGGGTTCATCTTCGGCTTCCACGACAAGTCACGACGGCACATTACCCGCGTCGCTTTTTGTCTGCTGCGGGGTAAAGACGTGCTGATCGGCTCGGCGGAATCAGGCTCGGCCAAACCGTTGGCGATCAGCACCGAAGGATTTGAACAAATCAAAACAGCGGTGCGCAGCATGGCTTTTGAGTAAGCCTGCGAAGACCGAACGGAGTTACCGCGTGAAATGTTGCTGGCGAATGGCGCTACGGCGAGCGCGCCCTTTGCTGCGAATGGACAAACACTCCCGCTGAATTGAGACGGGTTAGTTCAAAGGAAATGAAGTGAAAAGACTGCTGTTGTTATGTATGGGCTGGCTTCCGTTAGTGGCGATGGCGACGGATGTCTGCAATCAGGAAACCGACGCCAGATATTTCCTCTCGAAATGGTCAGAGAGAGGTGAAGAGCCGGAAGACATGCTTTCCAGAATCGATGGTAAAGAGTTTTCTACTGAGCCCGGCCATGTGGTCTACATCGGCGATCTCAATGGCGATGGCATCGAAGATTTCATCTTCAACTCCCGTGTGGGTATTGGGTCATCCATGGACAGTACATTCGCTTTCCTGATCCAGTGCCGTGGTTACCTGAACTATGCCGGGGGCAGTTACTTCGCCGGGGTCAAGGTGTTGGACAGTCCGCCCAAGAACGGCGGCGACTTTAAAGACATCAAGATCTACTCCTACATCCGGGATAAGCGTGGCCAGATTCGATACAAGGGCGAAGAGGCCCTGACCCGGCCACATCTGTGGCAATTCAACCCACAGACACAGCGTTATGAAGGTCAGTCCGAATAGATTTCAGTTACGGAGTTACAGCGTGAAAGGATGTTCAGTTCTGCTCGGCAGTCTCTTGGCCATTGCCACGTCCGTGGCTTACGCCGCCAACCCGGCCTTCAAGGATTACACCGTCTCCCCAGTGTTCGCCGGCACTAATCATGAACCGGTGCCGCAAGAACACAGCAACCCGAGGATGGATAAGGATCGTGCACAGGCACTCAAACGCAAGGTCAACTTTGCCGGCCACTACATCCTGTACCAATTCGGTTGTGGCGGCAGCACCATTTGCGGCGAAGTGCTGGATGCGCGTACGGGGGAGGTTGTCGGCGGGCTGCCGAATGCATACGACGGCAATACCTTCAGCCTGTCGAACAAGCCCGATAGTCGTCTGCTCATTGTTTCCGGCATTGCGGCCGATACCGAAGAGGACGCGCAGGGTAATGAGCTGGAAAGCCGCTACAGGACCCGCTACTTCGAGTTTGTGAACAACGAGTTCCGGCTGCTGGCGTTCAAGGATTTGTGATCGCCGCCGTTTGATTAAGGATGATTGGATGAACCGCTTTTCCATTCGGCCCATGCTGAGTGCACTTCTACTGTTGCCCCTCACCTACGCCATTCCGGCAACTGCCGAAGCCGTGAGTTGCTACGGCTATCTCACCGAGATGGTCAGGAGCAGCAACTTCCCGTTCCGCTATGTCGGCAAGGACAAGGTCAACCTGCTGATTGACGATGACGACGGTGAAACCGTGCGAGCCCAGTTGCTCTTTGATACGGACGGCACCGGCACCATCGGCTGGATCAAATACACCCCGGCCACTCGAGTGTTGCTCAATACCTCGGCTGAACTGGAAGAGCCGGTGGAGCTGTCATTCGATGCCAAATTCGCCGATGGCTACGCAAAGTGCCTGGCTGGACAACAGGCCGGTTAACGGCAAAAGGGAATTTTCCATGAATCAGCATCTTCTCGCGGGCAGCCTTTCGCTGCTGATCTCGTTTCCAGCATTCGCCGTTCCCAAGGACGCCTACACCCAGCGCGATGTCATGCAATGTGGCGGTGTTGAAGTGGTGATGGTGTCGTCCTGCCGATCCGTGACGGTGGATGA
Source organism: Pseudomonas allokribbensis (assembly GCF_014863605.1). Taxonomy (NCBI): domain Bacteria; kingdom Pseudomonadati; phylum Pseudomonadota; class Gammaproteobacteria; order Pseudomonadales; family Pseudomonadaceae; genus Pseudomonas; species Pseudomonas allokribbensis. The sequence goes on along the minus strand of NZ_CP062252.1, from coordinate 6,378,754 downwards.
CGCGGAAACCCACCTCATCCCGGTCTGCTCCGATCAGACGATCAACATTGGCGGCAAAGTGTTGCGGCGCAACATCGACAAGGTTTCACAGCTTACGTCGGACGGTAAGAAGACGAAGATGCTGAGTAACGTTGTCGTGGCGATGGATTGTGTGAAAGGCACCAAGGGCAGTCTTGTTTCGATAGGCGGTTATGGCGGTTGCGGTGCCTGTCCTGAATGGCGCGGGTATTACTCGACTGCGGGGCGATTGGAGCAATACAGCTTCGATAATAACCAGCGCTCATTTGGTTCGAAGGGTTCCTGGGAAGAGCTGATCAAGGCTTATGGCGTGACGAAGAGGCAGCTGCAGTCGGAAAGCCCCTCGGTGAAAAGGATCGACTATGGGCAGCCTTAAGTGGTTGATGATTGTCATGAGCCTGTTTGCTTCAGCCAATGCCTTGGCGGAGAACATGCAGATCGTCGGGGTTGGCGGGCACATGTTGACGCTGAAGGATAAGACATGGAACAGGCCTGCTGCGGAATTGGCGATCGCCTCGTTTACCGCGAATGGCAAGACTTTCCCACTCTATGTTTCCGACGTTGGTACCGAAACGTATGACAGTTGGCTAAGCCCTGACAAAAAAACAGTGCTGCTTCTTCAGACTCTGTATAGCGTTGTCATTGGTCAAGAGGGTGAAGAAATTCCAACAGAGGAGACTGGTTGCGGTGTCGTTTCGATGGAGACCGGTTGCGTACTGAGTCAGCACGCAGCCACGTTTTGCTACGGCAAGTGGGAGGGCAATCGATGGGCTTCCGGTGAGGGGGAGGTTCTTGACCTTGCCTTGACGACACCATCTCCAAAGGATTTGTTGAATCAAGTCTCAAGTATTGAGATGCCGCAATCTCGCGTGGAAGAACTCGAATTCAATCTTCGCACTATAAGTCCAGACGCCTATATGGCTTGTCACCCACCGGCGCGCAATGTTCAAGCTCTCAACGACCTGGCCTTTTACTTGGCCGAGGGCGGAAACGATGAACTTGCACTGAAGTTTTATCGCGGCGTTGAGGCCGTCGGTAAGCGCACAGTGCTGATGTTGAACATCGCCGATTCACTCTGGCGCCTTGATCGCAAAGATGAAGCGCAGCGCTATTACAACCAGTACCGCGACGCGATGAGTGCGGACGGCAAGGCGCAGAAAATACCTCAACGCGTAGTTGAGCGATCCGTCATTCAGGGAATGAAACATTGAACATGTTTGTGCGCTTTATCGCGTTGTCCTTAGGCCTGCTGTCCGCTTCAATCGCGCTCGCTGAGGACAATTGCAAAGTCATTACGGTGAGCTGGCAATACGACGAGTGCGTGGAAGCTGAGCGGAAAGATGCCGACGCGAAACTCAATTCCAGCTACAAGAAATTGTTGGCTCGGTTCGAGTCTGGGTGGGAGTCTGAGCCTGAGGAGGGGAAGGCTTTCATGGTCATCGCCAGAGACTCGCAACGGGCCTGGATCAAGTTGCGCGACGCCACGTGCCCCCTTGAAACCACGGCTGCACAATTCGGGTCGGCGGCGCATACCATGGTTATCAACAAATGCGTCACCAGAATGAGTCTGGAGCGTGCCGTCTATCTTGACGCTATCGCACCTGATGGCCCGAGTGAGGTGGTCAATGTCGTTAACGTTTCGAAAGCTGCTTCTCAGCGTTTCGGCGATGTTGTGGTTCGCTATATCACTACGTTTGGCAACCCATGCCTGAACGTTCAAATTGTTGCACCGGATGGTAACTGGAAGGTGCTTTCCTCTACGCGGTTTTGCAGCTTTGACGGCAAACCGTTTTGGTCGGGTTATTCCTCTGCGGGGTTTGAGGATCATGTGTTCGCAGAAGATGGTTTGCATGTGACGCTTAGCCTGACAGAGCTTCGCTCTACTGGCGCCAAGCGCCTCGCCTGTGTGATTCCGATTCAGAACGAGCAGATCAAAGAGCTGAAATGTGGCGCACCTGAGTCATCGTGAAACCATCAGCGTAAATATTCAGAAGATTGATCAGCAGGGAAGTGATCGGAATTGAACAAGCTTTCAAGTTGTTTGGGTGCGCTCGGCCTCATCGTCGGCTTGTCGACTCGGCCGGCATCGGCAAGTGACCTACAAACCATCGGAGAACTGCATCCCCCGGTGGTTGCTTCGTTGGGTGATCAAAAGATCACGGTGTTCTTTTTGAAGAACAACCTTAAGGATCAGGTTAGAGACGTGCATGTACCTGATGCCGAGATTTTCTACGCGCCCATGAGTGCGGTGAAACCTTCGCTGAATTATGTGTGGAAGGTCGAAGGCGAGAAGATTGCCTCGGTGTTTTTCTTCGAACGAAATTTCCCTGAGCGAGCGGGGAAATCCATGTTTGTTCTAACGAAAACACCTGAGTCGAACACGGGTTTCCAAGGTGTCTCCTATTCAACCCAGGAGCTGCATCTTGTGAAGAATGGCGACCGATTGTCGTTGGAATTTTTTCGCGGCAATACCTATCCACCTGAATTGCAGAACTGTTACGAAGGCCGCGATTTGGATAAAGGGATAAGCGTGGAGTGCGCATACAAAGATGCGGCGAGTATTAAGAAGTTTCTGGCAGCCCAGGATGCAAAGATGATTGCGGATTCAGAACTGAATCAGGGCAACCGTCAGAAGCCACTCAAAACTGATGGTGACAAGGCCAGTGCTGCTTGCCCCTCACCCAACTTTTCAACGTTCCTCTCAGCCTTCTCTGAACGCGCGGACGTGCAGAAAGCCTTCGTCCAGCAGCCGCTGAAAATGGTCACGACCGTGGCCGGTGATCCCGAGCCCGAGATGCAAAAAAGCAGCCTCAGCGGCGAACAGCTCAAGTTCCCGATTGTCCCGGATCTGGCGAAGCGAGAGGCCCAGGGCCTGACGCTGACCGTCAAGGAAGAGCAGGGTGATCACGCCGTCGCCATCCTGCAGAAACCGGATACCGATTATGTCTTCGAGTATCGGTTTGTCCGTGGGCAATGCTGGCGGCTGGAAGAAGTGATGGATTACTCGCTTTGAAACAGGTGGCAAGTTGAAAAGATTAGGTTTGATCGCGTTATTGCTGTGTTCTTTCTCTGCGGTGGCGGGGCCGATGTTCCCGTCACTCACGTCGTGCAGGGACGTTGGCAGCGAATGCGCGCTGGCGCTGAAGGACAACTTCCTGGTGGACGTACACTCCGGGCAGCGTCTCTCCGAGACGGAGGAACCGGCTGGGGCGATGAGTGGCTTTTGGCTGTACCGAGATGGCGAGCGCTACATCCTTCAGGAAGAAAACTACTCCCAGGCGAAGTCGCGCCGCTGGCTGGTTTTCACCTACGACAGCGGCAAAGTTGTGCTCGAAGGCGCTTATGTTTTCTCGATCGATATTGATATGAATACCGGGCCCTACTGGCATGGTTATGACTGCCGAGGTGATGCCAAGCCGTTCGCCGTGCCAACGAAGGACTCGTTCAGTGAAGTCGCTTTGGAGGCGTTATGCGGGGAGGCCGAAGGCTGGGTCGTCTCGGGCGGGGATACCAAGGTGCCGGTATCGGCCAAAGGGCTGGCCGTCAGTGTTCCCGTTTATCACGCCCGCAACCGCGATGGTTCAGCGACGTACCTGTTCACTGAAAGCGATGTTCCGGATCTTTCGAAGCTGGTTTGCCTGTCCAATTGTGCCGATGCCGCCAAAAAGCCGGAGCGCGTTTCACAAGAGACGGCGCCGTTGAAGGGCAGGCAGGATGGAACGTTGTGCTCGGATGACGAAGACATCTACTTCAGCTGCCCGCTGGAGGGCGGCAAGACGGTTTCTGTTTGTGCGACGGGTAACAGCAAGCCCACGGCCGGTTCTGTCCAGTATCGCTATGGTGTGCCGGGGAACATCGAGATGGTTTATCCAAAGAACGCTATGCCACCCAAGGGAAAGTTCTTTGTTGTAGATGCGTCGGAAGGCGGCGTGAACCTGAACATCATCAAGTTCAAAAGCGGTGCGTATACCTACCTCGTTAGTCAGGCCTTCGTGAGTTTTCTGACAGTGCTCAAGGAGGACAAAGTTGTATTCAGGCAGCGATGCGACTCAGGAAGTTATTCCTTCATAAACCGGGCGGCGCTCCAAGGGTTGGAGTCACGACCAAAAAGCGCAGAGGACTTTCGCTAGTTGCTGTTGCCGAAGATCAGGAAAGGGGACTCAACGTCCCCTTTTTTCCGCCCGCGATTCAGCTACGGCTTGGCCTGATACTCCCGAAACTCAATGTGATCGAGCGTGCCTTCCACCATCAACCGCACGCCGTCCGCCATTCTGCTCAGGCCCAGTGCCATCGAGCGGCGGGGGCCGTCGAGGTCGTCGGCCAGGTTGGCGGCGAAGGCGCTGATGGACAGGAGGTCTTCGGAGGCGTTGGCCATGAGGGCTTCAGCGTCGGCGTTGGGGCAGAGGGCGAACAGGCCGCCGAGGCGTTTTGGGCGTGGGGCGCTGGGTTTGAAATGGTGGTCGAGGGCGCGTTCGGCGGCTTCATGGAGTTTCTTCGAGTCTGGGAATTCGTAGGGGGAAACTTCTTCGTCAGTGAGGGTTGGATCGATCATCGGTGTAAATCCTTTGGAGTTGGAAAGATTTGCCCCGGTTTTCGGACTTGCACATCCGGTCACCGATTTTGCGGTGACGGAAAGAGGTTATCGATGAACTCCGAGCACGCCTAGTTCATGGACAGCACCGCAGTTTGAAGGACATTTCCCAAGGATTTGCGGGGTAGAGGAACAAGAAACCATTGCTATCGGCAGCTCCTACAGGAATGTGTTTCTTCAGGTGTAGGACGGGGGATGGTGTGACGCGGAGCGTCACGGGATGCATTCCCACGCAGAGCGTGGGAACGATCAGGCTCAAGGCGTGACTTGGCAGTCATCATGCGAGAAAAGACCTGCATCGTCTTCTATCAGTCTTGGATAGTGGCGAATCCGTCCGAATCCCTTACACTCCCCCAGCCGTTCATTTTCCTTTTGAGGCTGTGCGCATGAAATTTCGTTTTCTTCTGTGGATGCTGGGTCTGTTGATGGGTAAGGCCAGTCGGACAAATCCTGCGTTCCAGCAGCAGTTGGGTGACAAGGATCTGGTGTTTCAGCTACAGACTCTGGACGGGAAAGTGGCGCGGCATTTCGTGGTGAAGGATCAACGCATTACCAGCAAGTCCGGGGTGGTGGCGGAGCCGGCGTTTGCGATTGCCTTTAAAGACGCGGCGTTCGGGTTTGCCACGATGCAGGCGAAGAACAAGCAGCTGGCGTTCATGCAGGGGATTCAGGACAAGTCGATCCAGCTCAAGGGCAACCCGGCACTGGTGATGTGGTTTCAGGGGTTGATGAAGTATTTGAAGCCTAGGAAGGCCAAGCCGAAGGCTTGAGGATGAAGGACTGTTGTGGCGAGGGAGCTTGTCGGGTCGCCGCACCGTCCCGCTGGGCTGCGAAGCGGGCCTAAACCCTGAGACCTCGTTATAACTGACATACCTTATTGGTTGGTTTGCGACTGCTGCGCAGCCGAGCGGGAGCAAGCTCCCTCGCCACAAAAAAGGCCCCACACTCGGTTGAGTGTGGGGCCTTTTTTATGGGCGCGAATCAGGCCTGGCTGAACTGCGAAGCCAGTTCACGCAGCAGTACTTCAGCCTCGAGCACTTTGCTGACGACGTCATTGGCCTTGTCGCGAGTCAAACCAACACGCTCCAACAACGCATCCGGAATGTCTTCATCCGGCCCGGAGCCGATCCCGCGACCGCGCAGCAGGCGCACGGCCAAGCAGACGAGGTTCGGGTATTCGGCGTAGGCGCCGTCGTAGTTCGGGTCGTGCTGGAAGCGCAGGGCGGTGGCCAGTTCGTCCGGCATGTCCCAGTAGCGCATCAGCCAGGAGCCGATCTGTTCGCGGCTGATGCCCAACAGGTGTTGCTCGACGTAGCTGTGGCACAGGTGCGGGTTGACCTCCAGGTGGCGGCAGATCAGCGAGAAGTGCGGCGGGAACACGTGGGCCAGCAACAGGTAGCCGAAGTTGTGCAGCAGGCCGGCGAGGTAGGTCAGGCCGGCTTCCGGGCGCTGGGCGCGCGGCATGGCGCGGGTCAGGCCTTCGATGACGGCGGCGGTGTAGATCGACTGCTGCCAGTACGGCGTGGTGTGTTGCGGGTGATCCTTGGGCAGGCTCAGGGTCTTGCCGAGGGCCAGGCCCAGCGCCAGGTTGATCACCAGATCGAAGCCCAGCACGCGGACGATCGCGTCTTCCACCGAACGGATCTTGCCCGGCGAAGCGTAGTACGGCGACGCCGCCCAGCTCACCACTTGCGCCGCCAGCGCCGGGTCGGTTTCGACCACGCCGGTGATGTCGTCGATGGTGGCGTTCGGGTCGACGCGCAGCTTGATGATTTTTTGTGCGGTTTCGGCCAGCGGCGGAATCTCGATGGTCGCTTCCAGACGTTGCTGGATGCGCCGCGCGGTGAACGCCTGCACGGCCTGGGTGATTTCCTCGCGGTCATCGTCCGGGCGGTCGAGGTTCGGGCGGATGCTGCTCAGGGCTTCGCCGAAGTTGGCGGCACTGGCCTTGGTCAGCATGGTCTTGAAGTCTTCGCTGGCGATTTCCAGCAACAGGCCCGGCTCGCCGGAGTTGATCAGCAACTTCGGCTCGCGCAGCAGGCTTTCTTCGTAGAGGCACGGCGAGCTGGTCAGCGCCGGCAGGCCCGGCAGCAGGCTCAGGCTGTGTTTGCCGAGCATCTTTTCCAGGCGCTCTGTGGACACGGCGGTCAGGCGACGGCCCGTCAGCTCGGCGAGGCGGTTGAGATCCAGCAACTGGCTCTGTGGAAACAGCACCATCAGCGCACCGACTGCGTCGTCCAGCAACACGGCCTGCACTTTGCGCGAGGCGTTGAGGCCGTGGTGGTCGAGCACTTCTTCGTAGGCGACGCCCAGCTTGTTGAGCAGCAGCCGAATAACAGACGGAGCGTGCGGGGATTCGGGGGCGAGAGCAGCTTCGGTCATGGTCTGTATCCGTTTTTGAAACAATTGCTGGAGTATAACCAGCTTGGTTGGAACGAGCTTTGAGAAACTGCGACGGTGCTCACACTTGGCCGTATTGCTGCCCGTGTCGCAGCCATCGGTCGAGCAGCGGGCTGACGTGGGTGGGCCAGCGTTCGAGCAATGCCTGGGCGGCATCGCGCACGGCGGGCAGCAGATCGGCGTCGCGCATCAGGTCGGCGACCTTGAATTGCAGCAGACCGGTCTGGCGGGTGCCGAGCATTTCGCCGGGGCCGCGCAGTTCGAGGTCTTTTTCGGCGATGACGAAACCGTCGTTGGTCTCGCGCATGATGCCCAGGCGCTGGCGGCCGATCTGTGACAGCGGCGGATGGTAGAGCAGCACGCAATGGCTGACCGCGCTGCCCCGGCCGACGCGGCCGCGCAACTGGTGCAGCTGCGCGAGGCCCAGACGTTCAGGGTTTTCGATGATCATCAGGCTGGCGTTGGGCACGTCGACGCCGACTTCGATCACGGTGGTGGCGACCAGCAATTGCAGGTTGCCGGCCTTGAATTCGGCCATGACGGCGGCTTTTTCGGCGGGTTTCATGCGGCCGTGGATCAGCCCGACCTTCAGCTCGCCAAGGGCGGCGGTGAGGTCTTCGAAGGTGGTTTCGGCGGCCTGGCAGGTCAGCTCTTCTGACTCTTCAATCAGCGTGCACACCCAATAGGCCTGACGGCCCTCGGTGCAGGCGCTGCGCACCCGTTCGATGACTTCGACGCGGCGGGTATCGGTGACCAGCACGGTGTTGACCGGGGTTCGGCCGGGCGGCAGTTCGTCGAGGATCGAGGTGTCGAGGTCGGCGTAGGCGCTCATCGCCAGCGTCCGGGGAATCGGCGTGGCGGTCATGATCAATTGATGCGGGCACATGCGCCCGCCGACGCCTTTCTGCCGCAGCGCCAGACGTTGCTGCACGCCGAAGCGGTGTTGTTCGTCGATGATCACCAGCGCGAGGTTCTTGAACTGCACTTCGTCCTGGAACAGCGCGTGAGTGCCGACCACCATCGGTGTGCCACTGGCGATCTGCTCCAGCGCGGCGACGCGGTTCTTGCCCTTGAGCTTGCCGGCCAGCCATGCCACTTCAATGCCCAGCGGCTCGAGCCAGCGCTTGAAGGTGATGAAGTGCTGCTCCGCGAGGATCTCGGTCGGCGCCATCAGTGCGACCTGATAACCCGCCTCCAGCGCTTGCAGCGCAGCGAGGGCGGCGACCACGGTTTTGCCGGCGCCAACGTCGCCCTGAATCAGCCGCAGCATCGGTTCGTGCTGGCTGAGGTCGTAGGCGATTTCGTTGCCGACCCGCTGCTGAGCGCCGGTCGGGTTGAAGCCGAGGTTGGCCAGGTATTTCGGTGGCAGCTTCGTGGCTTTCGGCATGGCCGGTGCGCGCAGGGAACGCATGCTTTCGCGCAGGCGCTGCTGGGACAGTTGATGGGTCAGCAGCTCTTCGAAGGCCAGGCGATGCTGGGCCCAGTGATGACCGAGGGCGAGTTCGTCGACGTCGGCATCGGCGGGCGGGTTGTGCAGGTAGCGGATCGCGTCGGCCAGCGGCGCCAGTTGGTAATCGCGGGCCAGCTCGGTCGGCAGCCAGTCGGGCAGGGTGGCCGGCTTGAGCAGGGTCAGCGTCTGTAGGCACAACTGGCGCAGACGCGCCTGGGTCAGGCCTTCGGTCAGCGGGTAGACCGGGGTCAGGGTTTCATCCACTGGCGGCGGTTCGTCGCCGTTGATGGCGCGGTATTCCGGGTGGTAGATCTCCAGCCCCGAGGCACCCGGCCGGGCTTCACCGTAGCAGCGAATCCGCGTGCCGCGCTTGAGGCCTTCTTTCTGCGCGTTGCTGAAGTGGTAGAAGCGCAGGCTCAAGCCGCCGGTGCCGTCCTGCAAACGCACGACGAGGCTGCGGCGTCGGCCCATGACCACGTCGGCGCCGCTGACGGTGCCTTCGACCACGGCGTCCTGCCCCGGCCGCAATGCGCCGATCGGCACCACGCGGGTGCGATCCTGATAGCGCAGCGGCAGGTGGAACAGTACGTCCTGGAGGTTTTCCAGACCGACCTTGGCCAGTTTCTCGGCCATGGCCTCACCGACACCCTTGAGTGCGGTGACCGACACCTGCGACAGCTCAGTCATGACGCTGGCTTAACCGGCCGTGACCGGCGCGGCGGGTTTGGCGACCGAGCACAGGCGAATGGAGTCGGCGAGGATCTCGATGGCTTTTGGCCGCGGGAAGCTCGCACGCCAAGCGATGGCCACGGTGCGGAACGGCACCGGTGCCGACAACGGACGAACCTCGATCACACCCGGGGCGTAGTGATGGCTGTCCACCGCCGACAGCGGCAGGATCGAAATGCCCAAGCCGGACGCGACCATGTGGCGAATGGTTTCCAGGGAGCTGGATTCCACCGTGGTGTGTTTGGCGCCGTCGTTGCCCTTGGTCAGGGTCGGGCAGGCTTCCAGAACCTGATCGCGGAAGCAGTGGCCTTCGCCGAGCAGCAGCAGGCTCTTGTCGTTGAGCAGCGCGGCGTCGATGGATTCTTTCTGGGTCCACGGGTGCTGGGCCGGCATCAGGACGTAGAACGGCTCGTCGTAGAGTTGCAGGGTCAGCACGTCGGCTTCGTTGAACGGCAGGGCGATGATGATCGCGTCCAGTTCGCCGTTGCGCAGTTTGTCGCGCAGCACGTGGGTGAAGTTTTCTTCGATGTACAACGGCATCTGCGGGGCGACCCGGTGCAGTTGTGGAATCAGGTGCGGGAACAGGTACGGGCCGACGGTGTAGATCGCGCCGACTTTCAGCGGGGCGGTCAGTTGGTTCTTGCCGGCCTGGGCCAGTTCGCGGATGCCTTGGGCCTGCTCCAGCACTTTCTGCGCCTGGGCGACGATGCCTTCGCCGACCGGGGTCAGGCGCACGGCGCTTTTGCTGCGCTCGAAAATCAGCACACCGAGTTCGTCTTCAAGCTTTTTCACGCCCACCGACAGGGTCGGCTGGCTGACGTGGCAACGCTCGGCCGCGTGGCCGAAATGCTGCTCTTGGGCGAGGGTAACGATGTAGCGTAATTCTGTGAGGGTCATAGCAAGCGTCCATGAAGATGCGGGCCAAGCATACCGGCTGCAATCGATAGACGCACGTTATCAGACTGAGTGATGAATGCGACACCGGGCAATGCCGGTTTGCCGTTTGCAGATATGAGAAAGGCACCTTTCGGTGCCTTTCTGGCGGGATCGAGCCGTGTTCTGCCAGTGCAGATCAGCGGCGGCGTTCCAGCGAGTAAACAAACGGCGCAACAATTTCGATCGAGCCATTGGTCAGCATGTCAGCCGGTGGCTTGGGCAGCGGTTGAGCGCGGCGGATCATGTCCAGGGTAGCCCGGTCCAGATCAGCGTTACCAGAACGGCCCACCAGTTCGAACGACAGCACGTTGCCTTCGGCATCGACCACGAAACGCAGCCGGTTCAAGCCTTCCTTGCCCCGCGCCTGTGCGCTTTGCGGGTACTTCTTGTACTTCTGCAAGTGCGCGAGCAGGGTGCCTTGCCAACTGGCCTTGGCCGCCAGTTGTGCTGGCGACGGGCCCGGTGCCGGCTGGGCGGATTTCTCCGTCGGCGCCTGGGTCTGCTGAGTTTCTGCCGGTTTTTCCTCGGAAGGTTTTTCCTTCACAGGCTCCGGTTTCTTCTCAACCGGTTTTGGCGGTTGCGGTTTCGGCTTGGGCTTCACCGGCTTGGGCACAGCAATTTCTGCCTTGGGGGCTTCGGCCAGTTTCGGGATCGGCAGTTCTTCGACCGGAGCCGGTGGCTGCGGTGGCGTGACGACTTTCGGCGGTGCAGGCGGTGGCGGGGCCGGAACCGGTGCCAGCTCGACCATCATTGCCTGCGGCGGCAATTCGATGGGCGGGCGGGCGGTCCAGTTCAGCGCCAGCGCGATGGCCAGCGCATGAACGCCCAGCACCACGGCCAGGCTACCGCTGTAACGCGTCAGCTTATGGCGCGTCGTGATCATTTCTTGACTGCGCTCTCGAGTCCGACCAGACCGACCTTCAGGTAACCGGCGGCGCGCAGGTTGTCCATCACGCTCATCAGGTCGCCGTAGTCCACGCCTTTGTCGGCCTGGAAGAAGATCGTCGTGTCTTTCTTGCCTTTGGTCCGGGCGTCGAGGGTGGCGCCAAGCGCTTCGGCTTTCACCTCGTCTTCGCCGAGGAACAGGCGCTGGTCAGCTTTCACGCTGAGGAACACCGGTTTCTCCGGCCGCGGCGCCGGTTTGGCGGTCGAGGCAGGCAGGTCGACCTTGATGTCCACGGTGGCCAACGGAGCAGCCACCATGAAGATGATCAACAGCACCAGCATCACGTCGATGAACGGCGTGACGTTGATTTCGTGGTTCTCGGCCAGATCGTCGTCTGCGCCTTCTTTCAAATGCAGGCCCATGGCCGATTACCCCACTTTCACCATGTGCGGTTGCGAGCTGCTGCGCTCAGGCTGGTGGTCGAGATCGCGGCTGACCAGCAGCAGGACTTCTGCCGACGCATCGGACACCTGAGCCTTGTAACCGGCGATGGAGCGGGCGAACACGTTGTAGATCACCACCGCCGGGATCGCAGCGACCAGACCCAGTGCGGTGGCCAGCAGCGCTTCAGCGATGCCCGGTGCCACGACGGCGAGGTTGGTGGTCTGGGTTTTGGCGATGCCGATGAAGCTGTTCATGATGCCCCACACGGTGCCGAACAGACCGACGAACGGTGCGGTGGAACCGATGGTGGCGAGTACGCCGGTGCCGCTGCTCATGTTGCGGCCACAGGCAGCCACCAGACGCTCGAGGCGGAAGCTGACGCGTTCCTTGATGCCTTCTTTCTCGCGTGCGTTGGTCGACAGGCGCATCTCTTCAAGGGCGTCGTGAACCAGCAGGTTGGCGAGGGTGCCTTCCTTCGCCGCAGTGGCGCTGGCTTCTTTAAGGGTGGTGGCTTTTTTCAGGGCAGCGATTTCGCCACGCAGACGACGCTTGGCGCCCATCAGCTCAAGGCCCTTGGCGATCCAGATGGTCCAGGTGATGATCGACGCGATGGCCAGGCCGATCATCACGATTTTCACGATGATATCGGCGTTCTGGTACATGCCCCAAGGCGACAGGTCGTGGGCCATGCCCAGGGTGTTGTCGGCTTCGAGGACTTCAGGTGCGTCTTCGGCGCTGGCGTCCACGGCCTGAACCGGGTCGGTCGCGGCCGGCGCTGCGGCAGGGGCGGCCGGTGCAGTCTGCTCGTGAGCGGCTGGAGTGGCCGGCGTCTGGGCGTCAGCGAAAGCGGCGGTTGGCGCCAGCATCAGGCTGAGGAGCAGGGCAGCCACCGCGCTCCAGGCGCGAGGTCGGTTGGTTGGCGAAGCGGGGATTTGATTGCGTGTCATGCTGGCCGGACCTGAGATAGAAAAACGGTGATGCTCTTCCAGGCCTCGTGAGGCCGAGAACAAAAGTGGCGTGCATTATTGCAAGTAATTCTTGTTAACAAAAGTAATAGAGTTGCTTTTTTTCCTTCATTGCTAGCCGCTCGTCCCCTGCCAAGGCTAGTCTGTCGCTTTCCGATGGGAGATTTTTGATGTCCGCGCCCTCTGTTTTGATCGCCGGTTGCGGTGATGTCGGCAGCCGTCTGGCAAAGCAATTACTGGCTGCCGGTTTTCAGGTGTATGGCCTGCGCCGGGATGTTTCACGTTTGCCGGAAGGCGTTATCGGTGTGGCCGGTGACTTGTTCAATGAAGATTGCCCCGAGACCTGGCCGGTCGGCGCCGTGGATTATCTGGTGTATTGCGCGGCTGCGACCGAGCACGATGAAGCCGGTTATCGCGCGGCTTATGTGCAGGGTTTGCAGCATGTGTTGGGCTGGCTGGACGATTACGGACAGGTGCCGGATCGGCTGTTGTTCGTTTCCAGCAGCAGTGTTTACGGGCAGCAGGACGGGGAATGGGTAGATGAAACCTCCGAAACCGTGGCTGCGGGTTATTCCGGTCGATTGATGCTGGAGGCCGAGCAAATCGCGCTGAACAGCGGCATCCCGGCGACCATCGTGCGTCTGACCGGCATCTACGGCCCGGGCCGTGAATGGCTGCTGACCCAGGTGCGGCGTGGTTATCGCGTGGCGGTCGATCCGCCGCTGTATGGCAATCGCATTCATGCCGATGACGCAGCGGGTTTGATGGCGTTTCTGCTGGAGGCGGATCGCAAAGGTGTGGCGCTGGATGACATCTACATCGGCGTGGACGATGCGCCGGCACCGCTGGCCGAGGTCGTTGCCTGGTTGCGTGAGTATCTGGGTGTCACCGAATGGTCGGAAGACGAGAGCGTGCGTCGAACCGGCAGCAAGCGCTGCAGCAATGCCCGGTCGAAGGCGTTGGGCTGGGTGCCGACGTATCCGAGTTATCGCGAGGGGTATGCCGCGATTCTTGAAGGTCGCTGCTGACTTCCGGACGTAAAAAAGGCGGGAGCAATGGCTTGCTTCCGCCTTTTTTGTTTCAAGCGCAGATCACTGCTTTTCGAGCAACCACTTGCGTTCGCCGGGGCTGAACTGCGGTTGTTCATCCGCCAGCGCCGTGTTCACGGCCTGCAGGATTTCCAGTTCCTTGCCCTTGCGCACAAAGATCCAGTTGTTGCCCTGACCGTTCTGTTGCAGCCACATGCTGTCGTTGCCGCTGCTCATCGACGCGCAATCGCCTGCGAGGCACAGGGCATAGCGATCGGCACCCGGCAGGCCGGAGACTTGTCCGTCGGCCTGGAATTGCACGGTGGCACCTTCGCCCTGACCGCTGGCGATCGTCCAGTTGCCACCCAGGTAGGCTGAGTACAGGGCGCGTTCGAAGCTGGCACCGATCGGTGCGCCTTCCGGCACGGGGATCTGGGCTCGGTCGAAGAGCTGCTGTGGTTCGTTTTCGCTGGCGGCCTGGTGCAACTGGCTACCGTCGCGCTTCAGCTCGCTGCCGGAGCTGCCGTAGAAATCGACTTTCCAGGCGCCGGACTGTTCGCCCAGCAGCCGTCCTTCGACGTTCTCAAAACCGTTGGTGAAGCGGGCCTGACTGGCCTTGGTGTTGATGTCCCATTCCAGGTTCGGGCCGTAGGCCTGAAGCGCTTCGCGCAGGGGGCCGCCCTTGGCGGCGGCATCGATGGCGACCTGGTTGATCCAGGTGCCGCTGATGTCACGGTCGGCAGGGTTGCTGGCGCAACCGCCGAGGAAAATGGCGAGCAGCGAGAGAGCAAGCGCTTTGCGCATGGTGGAATCCTTTCAAAACCTTTTCTTTACCGCAGAGCAGTCGGCGCGACCTTGAAGGGCCGCGCCGTGCGCATTACTCGATGACCAGAATGGCATCCATTTCAACCTGCGAACCCTTTGGCAGGGCAGCAACGCCGATGGCGGCGCGCGCTGGGTACGGCTGGTCGAAGTACTTGCCCATGATCTCGTTGACCTTGGCGAAGTGGCTCAGGTCGGTGAGGAAGATGTTCAGCTTGACGATGTCCTTGAACGAACCGCCGGCAGCTTCGGCCACGGCTTTCAGGTTCTCGAACACCTGGACGGTCTGGGCTTCGAAGCCTTCGACCAGTTCCATGGTTTTCGGGTCCAGCGGGATCTGGCCCGACATGTAGACAGTGTTGCCAGCCTTGATCGCCTGGGAGTAAGTGCCGATGGCGGCCGGGGCCTTGTCGCTGGTGATAACGGTCTTGGTCATGTATGACTCCTTGTAATGTCTGAGTTATGCACGCATGCGGGTGATGCGGATCACCCCGGTCAGTGCGCGCAGTTTCTTGATCACGCGGGCCAGGTGCACACGGTCGTGGACGCTGACCACCAGTTGGACGACGCTGATGCGGCCATCGCGTTCGTCCATGCTGATTTTCTCGATATTGCCGTCGGCCGCGTTGACGCTGCTGGCCAGCAGGGCGATCAGGCCGCGCTGGTGCTCCAGTTCGACGCGCAGTTCGACGTTGAATTCGCCGGTGACATCCTTGGCCCACGAGAGCTGGATGCATTTTTCCGGGTTGTGGCGGATTTCGCTGATGTTGCGGCAGTTGTCCAGGTGCACGACCATGCCTTTGCCCGCCGACAGGTGACCGACAATCGGGTCGCCCGGGATCGGCGTGCAGCATTTGGCGTAACTGAGGACCAGGCCTTCGGTGCCGCGAATCGCCAGCGGACCTTCCGGGCTTGGCAATTGTTCGCCTTCGCCGAGCAGGCGGCGCGCCACGACGTAGGCCATGCGGTTGCCCAGGCCGATGTCTTCAAGCAAATCTTCGATCAGTTCGAGGCGGTACTCGGTGAGCATCGCCTTCACGCGTTCGGCCGGAATCTGTTCCAGCGCGCTGTCGAAGCCGTTGAGCACCTTGTTCAACAGGCGTTCGCCGAGGCTGATGGACTCGGAGCGGCGTTGCAGTTTCAGCGCATGACGGATGTGGGTCCGCGCCTTGCCGGTGACCACGAAATTGAGCCACGCCGGGTTCGGCCGCGCGCCGGGGGCGCTGACGATCTCGACCGTGGAGCCGCTTTGCAGCGGTTCGGACAGCGGTGCGAGACGACGGTTGATCCGGCAGGCGATGCAGCTGTTGCCGACGTCGGTGTGCACCGCATAGGCAAAGTCGACCGCCGTGGAGCCTTTGGGCAGCTCCATGATCCGGCCTTTGGGCGTGAACACGTAGACCTCGTCCGGGAACAGGTCGATCTTCACGCTCTCGATGAATTCCAGCGAATTGCCGGCACGTTGCTGCATTTCCAGCACGCCCTTGACCCACTGGCGGGCCCGGGCATGAGTGCCTTTCGGCTGCTCGTCACCACTGGATTTGTACAGCCAGTGGGCGGCGATGCCGTTATTGGCCATCTCTTCCATTTCGCGGGTACGGATCTGAATCTCGATCGGTACACCGTGCATGCCGAACAGCGTGGTGTGCAGCGACTGATAGCCGTTGGCCTTGGGGATCGCGATGTAATCCTTGAAGCGCCCCGGCAACGGTTTGTACAAATTATGTACAGCACCCAGTACGCGGTAGCAGGTATCGACCTTGTCGACGATGATCCGGAACGCGTAGACGTCCATGATTTCGTTGAAGGCCCGACGCTTGCCGCGCATTTTCTTGTAGATGCCGTAGAGGTGTTTCTGGCGACCGCTGACTTCACCCTGGATGCCGTCGATGGCGAGGCAATGGCCAAGGGACTCTTCGATCTTGTTGACGATTTCCTTGCGGTTGCCCCGGGCGCGCTTGACCGCCTGGTAGATCCGCGCGGAACGCATCGGGTGCATGGCCTTGAAACCGAGGTCTTCGAACTCGATGCGGATCGCGTGCATGCCCAGCCGGTTGGCGATGGGGGCATAGATCTCGAGGGTTTCCTTGGCGATGCGCCGGCGTTTTTCGCCGGACAGCACTTCCAGCGTGCGCATGTTGTGCAGGCGGTCGGCGAGCTTGACCAGGATCACGCGAATGTCGCGGGCCATGGCCATGGCCATTTTCTGGAAGTTTTCAGCCTGGGCTTCGGCCTTGGTCTCGAAGTTCATCTGGGTCAGTTTGCTGACCCCGTCGACCAGTTCGGCCACGGTTTCACCGAATTGCGCTTGCAGCGCTTCTTTGGCGATACCGGTGTCTTCGATCACGTCATGCAGCATCGCGGCCATCAGGCTCTGATGGTCCATGTGCATGTCGGCAAGAATATTGGCCACGGCAAGAGGATGCGTGACGTACGCCTCGCCACTGCGGCGGCGTTGGCCGTCGTGGGCTTGTTCGGCGTAGAAATACGCTCGGCGGACCAGGTTGACCTGGTCGTTGCCGAGGTAGGTCGATAAGCGATCGGCGAGGGCGTCTATGCTCGGCATGATAACTCCTGCCGTAGGCTGTGATCCCGCGCCGTGCTACGTCGACCAGGCATAGGCTTAGACGGCCTCGTTGGACTCGTCCTCGAACGCAGCGAAGACCGGGTCTTCGTGGACGATTTCCTGCTCGGCGATGAACTCGTAGCTCATCAGGCCTTCAGCGATTTCACGCAGCGCAACTACGGTCGGTTTGTCGTTTTCCCACTGTACCAGGGGCTCTTTGCCGCCGGTGGCCAGTTGACGGGCACGCTTGGTAGAGAGCATGACCAGCTCAAAGCGGTTTTCCACGTGTTCTAGGCAGTCTTCAACGGTTACGCGGGCCATGGTATTCCTCGGAGCGAATGCAATATGCGCGCTGCCCGGTTGGGCGAGCGGACTCAACAGTTTAAAAAATCACCAGCGATTAGGGAAGCGCTGATTTTTTGACCAGACTCTTCAACGCGCTGCAAGCACCAATGTAAAGCCCTTGCAGCGGTTTTGGGAAGTGCTGTTTCAGCCCAGCAATTCAGCCAGCAATTTGCCGAAACGCACTTGTTGGCGTTTCTGTTGCAGCTGATTGGCGCGGAAAATCGCTTTCAGATCGTCCAGCGCGTGGGCGAAATCGTCGTTGATGATCAAGTAGTCGTACTCGACGTAGTGGCTCATCTCGCTGACCGCTTCACGCATCCGGCCGTCGATGATCTCGTCGCTGTCCTGGCCACGGTTGGTCAGGCGCTGGTGCAGGGCCTGCAGCGATGGCGGCAGGATGAAGATCGAACGGGCCTGCGGCATCAGCTTGCGCACTTGCTCGGCGCCTTGCCAGTCGATTTCCAGAATCAGGTCGTGACCTTCGTCCAGGGTCTGCTGCAGGCGGCTTTGCGAGGTGCCGTAGAAGTTGCCGAAGACTTCGGCGCGTTCGAGGAAATCGCCGTGCTCGCCCATCTTCACGAATTCTTCGCGGGTCACGAAGTGATAGTTCACGCCGTCCACTTCGCCCGGGCGCATGGCGCGGGTGGTGTGGGAAATCGAGACGCGGATTTCCGGGTTGGCGTCGGTCAGGGCCTTGACCAGACTGCTCTTGCCCGCGCCCGAAGGGGCGGAAATGATGTACAGGGTGCCGGTGCTGTGGGTCATGTCGGGGTAGCCTTACTCAATATTCTGCACTTGTTCGCGCATCTGCTCGATCAACACCTTGAGGTTGACCGCCGCCTGGGTGCTGCGCGGGTCGAAGGCCTTGGAGCCCAGTGTGTTGGCTTCGCGGTTGAGTTCCTGCATCAGGAAGTCCAGGCGCCGACCGGCGGCACCGCCGGATTTCAGCACCCGGCGAACTTCGATGATGTGGGTGCTCAGGCGATCCAGTTCTTCGGCCACGTCGCTCTTTTGCGCGAGCATGACCATTTCCTGTTCCAGGCGCTGCGGGTCCATCTCGGCCTTCATGTCGGCGAAGCGGTCGAGGACTTTCTGGCGCTGGGTGGCGAGCATCTGCGGAACCAGTTCGCGCAGGGTCACCACATCTTCCTCGATGGAAGTCAGGCGATCGTTGATCAGACGTGCCAGCTCCCCGCCTTCGCGCTCGCGCCCGGCCTTGAGATCTTTCAGGCCTTGATTGAACAGGGCCAGCGCCTCGGCGTTCAACGCCTGCGGGTCGGTGGCGTCGGCGACCAGTACGCCGGGCCAGGCCAGCACTTCCAGCGGGTTCAGCGCGGCCGGGTTCTTGATCAGGCCGGCGACGGTTTCAGCGGCAGCGACCAGTTGCGCAGCGCGCTCGCGGTCCACTTGCAGCGGCTTGCCGGTGCTTTCTTCGGTAAAGCGCAGGGTGCATTCCAGTTTGCCGCGCGACAGGCCCTGGCGCAGGGCTTCGCGGACGGCGCCTTCGAGGTCGCGGAACGACTCCGGCAGGCGCAGATGGGGTTCCAGGTAGCGGCTGTTGACCGAGCGCAGTTCCCAGCTCAGGGTGCCCTGAACGCCGGCTTTCTCGACGCGGGCGAAGGCGGTCATGCTGTGCACCATGGCGGTGACCTCGCGATACAGATCGGCGCGGATTGAAGCTCCGCAGCTCGATATCAATGAATTTAAGCCGACTGGCAGCAAAGGCGCAGGATTGTAGCGCAGTGCGGCAGATGCGCCCAAACACACGGTGTGACAAAGGGCTGCAGGCCGTCGGCGAAGTGCGTTTCAGGGCCCTTGATCGACGGCCGGAATTTTTAAGCAGTGCCCAGGCGCGGTGCGCAGCTCTATAATGCTCCGCAGTTTTCCGTCCCCAGTACAGGTATCTCCTATGAAACGTCCAAGTGGTCGCGCTGCCGATCAGCTCCGCTCGATCCGCATTACCCGCAACTACACCAAGCACGCCGAAGGATCGGTACTGGTCGAATTCGGTGATACCAAAGTCATCTGCACCGTCAGCGTCGAAAACGGCGTACCGCGTTTCCTGAAAGGCCAGGGCCAGGGCTGGCTGACCGCCGAGTACGGCATGCTGCCGCGCGCCACCGGCGAGCGTAACCAGCGTGAAGCGAGCCGTGGCAAGCAGGGCGGCCGCACCCTGGAAATCCAGCGTCTGATCGGCCGTTCCCTGCGCGCCGCGCTGGACATGTCCAAGCTGGGCGACGTCACCCTGTACGTCGATTGCGACGTGATCCAGGCTGACGGCGGCACCCGTACCGCGTCGATCACCGGCGCGATGGTTGCACTGGTCGATGCCTTGAAAGTGATCAAGAAGCGCGGCGGCCTGAAGGGCGGCGACCCGCTCAAGCAAATGATCGGCGCTGTTTCCGTGGGCATGTACCAGGGCGAGCCGGTGCTGGACCTGGACTATCTTGAAGATTCCGCCGCCGAGACTGACCTCAACGTGGTAATGACCAGCACCGGTGGTTTTATCGAAGTGCAGGGCACCGCCGAAGGCGCGCCGTTCCAGCCTGAAGAGCTGAACGCGATGCTGGAACTGGCCAAGAAAGGCATGAACGAGATCTTCGAACTGCAAACGGCCGCACTGGCCGACTGAGACGGTTCGTACCCACAAGGAAGACGCGATGAGTGATGAGCAAGAGTTACTGCCCAAGCCGAGCCAGGAGGTTCGCCAATGGGCGATGTTCTGTCACTTGTCCGGTTTGCTGGGGATCTGGTTTCCATTTGGCAGTTTGATCGGGCCGCTGATCCTCTGGCAGATGAAGCGTGAGAAGGACTCGTTTATTGATGCGCAGGGTAAGGAAGCACTGAATTTTCAGATCACGATGACCATTGCTACGCTCATTGGCGTGGGGCTGACGGTAGTGCTTATTGGGTATCTGCTGATTATCCCGGTGGTCATTTGCTCGTTTGTGCTGCCGATTATTGCAGGGGTGAAGGCTAACAACGGATTCCCTTACCGCTATCCGTTCACTTGGCGATTGCTCAAATAACGATCAACTCGAGTCCCCTGCATAAAAGCAAAAATCAGCGCCCACAAAAAAGCCGACATCGATGTCGGCTTTTTTGCATCCACGAATCGACGCTTAGATGGTCAGCGTCCAGTCGTAGTCGACGATCAGCGGCGCGTGCTGCGAGAACCGTGGCTGACGCGGAAGGCGTGCACTGCGCACGAAGCGCCGCAGGCCCGGGGTCAGGATCTGGTAGTCGAAGCGCCAGCCCAGATTCAGCATCTCGGCCTGTTCGTTGTCCGGCCACCAGCTGTACTGGTCGCCTTCGCGGCTGACTTCGCGCAGGGCGTCTACGTAGCCCATGTTGCCGACAATCTCGTCCATCCAGGCGCGTTCCGGCGCCAGGAAGCCCGGGGATTGCTGGCTGTCGCGCCAGTTCTTGATGTCGAGCTTCTGCTGCGCGACGTACAGCGAGCCACAATAAATGTACTCGCGACGTTTGCGCCGCTGTTTGTCCAGGTACTTGCCGAAGTCGTCCATGAGCTTGAACTTCTGGTTCAAGTCCTCATCGCCGTTCATCCCCGAAGGAAGCAGCAAGGTGGCAATACTGACTTTGTCGAAATCTGCTTGCAGGTAGCGCCCGTAGCGGTCGGCCGTCTCGAAACCGAGACCGCTGATGACAGCCTTCGGTTGCAACCGCGAGTACAAAGCCACGCCACCTTGGGCGGGAACTTCTGCGTCGCAGGCATAAAGGAAGTAGCCATCCAGTTGGAAGGCTGGGTCGTCCAGTTCAAAGGCGGAGGCACGGGTGTCCTGCAGGCAGATGACGTCGGCATTCTGTGCCTGCAGCCAACTGAGCAAACCTCGCTCGACTGCAGCCTGAATACCATTGACGTTCACACTGATGATCCGCATAAATGGCCCCAAAAATCGCGTGCGTGTATGATACACGGCGTCAAGCTAATTAGCTAAATCCGTGGTATTTGGGGTTTTTTTCATGCAAGCGTATCAGCGCGATTTCATTCGTTTTGCCATCGATCGCGGCGTTTTGCGCTTCGGTGAGTTCACCCTGAAGTCCGGGCGCACCAGTCCTTACTTCTTCAATGCCGGTCTGTTCAACTCGGGCTCCGCGCTGGCGCAGCTGGGTCGTTTCTACGCCGCAGCCATCGCCGAGAGCGGAATTCCGTTCGACGTGCTGTTTGGCCCGGCCTACAAAGGCATCCCGCTGGCGGCAACCACTGCCGTGGCGCTGGCCGAGCACCATAACCGCGATTTGCCATGGTGCTTCAACCGCAAGGAAGCCAAGGCCCACGGCGAAGGCGGCAGCCTGGTCGGCGCTCCGCTGACCGGCGACGT
Source organism: Pseudomonas allokribbensis (assembly GCF_014863605.1). NCBI lineage: Bacteria > Pseudomonadati > Pseudomonadota > Gammaproteobacteria > Pseudomonadales > Pseudomonadaceae > Pseudomonas > Pseudomonas allokribbensis. Next base: position 6,357,231 of record NZ_CP062252.1, on the reverse strand, counting down.
GCTGATCATCGACGACGTGATCACCGCCGGCACCGCGATCCGTGAAGTGATGCAGATCATCGCTTCCCAGGACGGCGCCAAGGCTGCCGGCGTGCTGATCGCCCTGAACCGTCAGGAGCGTGGCAACGGTGAGCTGTCGGCGATTCAGGAAGTCGAACGTGATTTCGGCATCCCGGTCATCAGCATCGTGTCGCTGAACCAGGTGCTGGAATTCCTGGCTGACGACCCGCAGCTCAAGCAACACCTGCCAGCCGTTGAAGCCTATCGCGCCCAGTTCGGTGTCTGATCGCTTCTTCAGGGCAAAAAAAGACCCCGCTCAGCCTGGCTGAGCGGGGTCTTTTTGTTTGCGCTACGGCTTACGGACGCTTGCGATTGCTGATCAGCGTGCCCACACCGGTGTCGGTGAAGATTTCCAGCAGGATCGCGTTCGGCACGCGGCCGTCGATGATCAGCGAGCTGCCGACACCGCCCTGAACCGCTTCCAGTGCGCAGCGGATCTTCGGCAGCATGCCGCCGTAGATGGTGCCGTCGGCGATCAGGTCGTCGACCTGTTGGGTGCTCAGGCCGGTCAGCACGGTGCCCGACTTGTCCATCAGGCCGGCGATGTTGGTCAGCAGCATCAGCTTCTCGGCTTTCAGCGCTTCGGCGACTTTACCGGCCACCAGGTCAGCGTTGATGTTGTACGACTCGCCGTTCTCACCCACGCCGATCGGCGCGATCACCGGGATGAAGTTGCCTTTGACCAGCAGGTTAAGCAGTTCGGTGTTGATCCCGACGACTTCGCCCACCTGGCCGATGTCGATGATTTCCGGCTGAGTCATCTCCGGGGTCTGGCGGGTGACGGTGAGCTTTTTCGCACGAATCAGCCCCGCGTCTTTGCCGGTCAGGCCGATGGCGCTGCCGCCGTGACGGTTGATCAGGTTGACGATGCTTTTGTTGACCTGACCGCCGAGGACCATTTCCACCACGTCCATGGTCGCCGCGTCGGTCACGCGCATGCCGTCGACGAAGTGGCTTTCGATCGACAGGCGCTTGAGCAGATCACCGATCTGCGGGCCGCCGCCATGAACCACGACCGGGTTGATCCCCACGGCTTTCATCAAGACGATGTCGCGGGCGAAGCCGGTTTTCAGCTCCTCGCTTTCCATCGCGTTGCCGCCGTATTTGATCACCAGGGTCTTGCCGACATAACGTCGGATGTAAGGCAGCGCTTCGGACAGGACCTGGGCGGTGTGGGCGGCGGCTTCGCGTTCGAGGGTCATTCAGGGCTCCGGGTGAATCAGAAATCAGAACGGTAGTTGGAGATCAGGTGCAACGCGTTTCAGTTGGGCATGGAACACAGCCTTGATGCGCTGCAATTCAGCCTGGTCATCGGCCTCGAAACGCAGCACCAGCACCGGTGTGGTGTTGGAGGCGCGCACCAGGCCCCAGCCTTTGGCGTAATCGACCCGCACGCCGTCAATGGTGGTCAGGTCGGCGCCTGGGCCCCACTGTGCATCGTGCAGTGCATCAATGATGCTGAATTTGCTCTCTTCGGTCACATGGATATTGATTTCCGGCGTGGAAATATCGTTCGGGAAGGTCGCGAACAGCGTTTCCGCGTCGGATTTTTCCTTGCTGAGGATTTCCAGCAGCCGTGCGGCGCTGTAAATGCCGTCGTCGAAACCGAACCAGCGTTCCTTGAAGAAGATGTGCCCGCTCATTTCACCGGCCAGCAACGCGCCGGTCTGTTTCATTTTCTTTTTGATCAACGAGTGACCGGTCTTCCACATTAGCGACTGGCCGCCATATTCCTTGATCAGCGGGATCAGGCGACGGGTGCATTTGACGTCGAAGATGATTTCCGCGCCCGGGTTGCGGGCCAGCACGTCGCGGGCAAACAGCATCAGCAGGCGGTCCGGGAACACGATGGTGCCGGTGTTGGTCACCACGCCGACGCGGTCGCCGTCACCGTCGAAGGCCAGGCCGATGTCAGCCTTGGTTTCCTTGACCTTGGCGATCAGGTCGACAAGGTTTTCAGGCTTGCCCGGGTCCGGGTGGTGGTTCGGGAAGTTGCCGTCGACTTCGCAGAACAGCGGGATGACTTCGCAGTTCAGCGCTTCGATCAGTTGCGGGGCGATCACGCCGGCCGCGCCGTTGCCGCAGTCGACCACGACTTTCAGGCGCCGGGCCAGTTTGATGTCCTGGACGATTTCGGTGGTGTAGCGGTCGAGGATCTCGACCTGGGTCACGCTGCCCTGGCCGCTGCTCAGGTTGCCGGTCTTGATACGCTCGTGCAGAACCTGGATCTGTTCGTTGGCGAGGGTGTCGCCGGCGATCACGATCTTGAAGCCGTTGTAGTTCGACGGGTTGTGGCTGCCGGTAAGCATCACGCCGGATTTGCCCGCCAGCACGTTGGCGGCGTAATACAGCGCCGGGGTCGGCACCAGGCCGACGTCGCTGACGTGACAGCCGCTTTCGGCGATGCCGCGAATCAGCGCGGCAACCAGTTCGGGACCGGACAGGCGGCCGTCACGGCCAACGGACACGTTCGGTTCACCCTGGGCCAGGCTCTGGGAGCCAATGGCGCGGCCGATCCAGTAGGCGGTTTCGGCATTGAGGAATTCCGGCACGGTGCCGCGAATGTCATAGGCGCGGAAGATGCTGTCGGGAAGCTTCGGGGCGACTTGGGCGGGGGTGCTCATCTGCGGAAATGCTCCATCTCGAAAGTGGCGGGACACGCCGACGAATCATCTCGGCGGCTGGCTCAAACTGAAGGGTATGACGGCGGTTTTCACAGAGAGTTCGTGGTGTGAAAGGGCCATGACGCCTTGTCCGGCGTGGCTTTGGCCTGCCAATGCCTTGATTTTCGGTGCTAAACCTTGCAGATGACATTTTGAAATTCGTGGCGAGAAACACGCCCTCGCCACGACAGATTTCTAGCCGATCACTTGGTGCCGGAGTGGCCGAAACCGCCAGCGCCGCGCTCGGTTTCGACGAACTCTTCAACCATTTCGAAGTGCGCCTGCACCACCGGCACCAGCACCAGTTGCGCCAGACGCTCGCCGACCGGCATGGTGAATTCGGTCTGGCCACGGTTCCAGCAGGAGACCATCAGCGGGCCCTGGTAATCGGAGTCGATCAGACCGACCAGATTGCCCAGCACGATGCCGTGCTTATGGCCCATGCCCGAGCGCGGCAGGATCAGCGCGGCGAGGTTCGGGTCGCCGATGTACACCGACAGACCGGTAGGGATCAGCACGGTTTCACCCGGCTTGATCACGATTTCCTCTTGCAGCATGGCGCGCAGGTCGAGGCCGGCGGAGCCTGGCGTGGCGTATTGCGGCAGCGGGAATTCGGTACCGATGCGTGGGTCGAGGATCTTGGCTTGCAAAGCGTGCATGTAAATTAAACCTGGTTCAGACGTTCGGCGATAAAAGTGACCAGTTGGCGAGCGATCTTGCTCTTGCTGGTCTGGGCGAAAACCGTGGCGTGCAGCGCACGGTCGATGACGCTGCAGGCGTTTTCTTCGCTGTTGAAACCGATGCTCGGGTTGGCGACGTCGTTGGCGACGATCAGATCGAGATTCTTGTCCTTCAGCTTGCGTGCAGCGTAGTCGAGCAGGTGTTCGGTCTCGGCGGCGAAGCCGACACTGAACGGACGGTCGGGACGGGTCGCGATGGTGGCCAGGATGTCCGGGTTGCGCACCATTTGCAGGACGAAACCGTCACCGCTCGTAGGATCTTTCTTTAATTTTTGCGGGGCGACGACTTCCGGACGGTAGTCCGCGACCGCCGCCGAGGCGATGAAGATGTCGCAAGGGATCGCGGCTTCACAGGCGGCGAGCATGTCGCGGGCGCTGACCACATCGATACGGGTGACGCGATCCGGTGTCGGCAAATGCACCGGGCCGCTGATCAGCGTGACGCGGGCGCCGGCTTCCACCGCCGCTTCCGCCAGGGCGAAGCCCATTTTGCCGGAGCTGTGGTTGGTGATGTAGCGCACCGGGTCGATGTTTTCCTGGGTCGGGCCAGCAGTGATCACCACGTGCTTGCCGGTCAGTGCCTGACGCTGGAAGCAGTCCGCCGCGAGCTGGGCCAGGTCGGTGGCTTCCATCATGCGGCCCATGCCGACGTCGCCGCAGGCCTGGCTACCGGAGGCCGGGCCGAAGGTCTTCAGGCCACGGCTTTCAAGGAGTTGCAGGTTGGCCTGGGTGGCCGGATCGCGCCACATGGCCTGGTTCATCGCCGGAGCGACAGCGACGATGGCGTCGGTGGCCAGCACCAGTGTGGTCAGCAGATCGTTGGCAATGCCTTGAGCCAGACGGGCCAGCAGGTCGGCGGTGGCCGGGGCGATCAGCACCATATCGGCCCATTTGGCCAGTTCGATGTGGCCCATCGCCGCTTCGGCGGCCGGGTCGAGCAAATCCAGGTGAACCGGGTGGCCGGACAGGGCCTGCATGGTCAGCGGGGTGATGAATTCGCTGCCGCCACGGGTCATGACCACGCGCACTTCGGCGCCCTGGTCGATCAGGCGGCGAACAAGGTCAGCGCTCTTGTAGGCAGCGATACCGCCGCCGACGCCCAGAACGATGCGTTTCCGATACAGCCGCTGCATAGGTCTGCCTTTCATTTCGTTGGTGACATACGTGGCGAAACCCCCTCCCCAGGGTGAATTCGCCCGCAAAAAAGATGGGCTACGATATCACAGCGACCGCTACGGAACAGCGGCGCCCACAGACAAGGAATGTGTATGAGTATTCGCGATTGGCCGGCGGCGGAAAGGCCGCGGGAGAAGCTGCTTGAACAGGGCTCGGGAAGTCTTTCCGATGCCGAATTGCTGGCGATTTTTTTACGCACCGGCGTATCCGGGAAAAGCGCGGTGGATCTGGCGCGACACTTGTTGAATCAGTTCGGCAGCCTTCGTGCGTTGCTGGAGGCAGATCTCGGGGCGTTCAGCGAGCAATTGGGGCTGGGGCCGGCGAAATTTGCTCAATTGCAGGCGGTGCTGGAGATGGCCCGGCGGCATCTGGCCGAGCGCATGCGCCAGAAACCGACGCTGGAAAATCCACAGGTCGTACGCGACTACCTCAAAGCCATGCTGCGCCACGAGCCACACGAGGTGTTCGGTTGCCTGTTTCTGGACTCAAAACACCAAGTGCTGACCTTCGAACCGCTGTTTCGGGGCTCCATCGACAACACCGCCGTACATCCCAGGGAAGTGGTGAAGCGTGCGCTGGCGAACAATGCGGCGGCCGTGATTCTGTGCCACAACCACCCGTCGGGAAACACGGATCCCAGTCAGGCTGATCGATTATTGACCAAGCGATTGCAGAAAGCGCTTGAGCTGATCGATGTGCGAGTGCTCGATCACTTCATCGTTGGCGATGGGGAGCCGTTGTCGATGGCGGAGTGTGGCTGGATGTAGCTTGCAGCGACTGCAGTCGCTGCAAGCCGGGGCGGATTACTTCAGGGTGACCTTGGAGTAATCCTGCCGCCCGAACGGGCTCACCGAGTAACCCTGCACGTCTTTACGCGTCAATGCATACGCCGTCGGATGCGCCAGCGGCAGCCACAATGCCTGCTGCTGGATCTGCGCCTGTGCCTGTTCGTAGAGCTTGGTGCGTACGCCTTGCTCGCTGGTGGTCTTGCCGGCGCTGATCAGCTTGTCCAGATCGGCATTGCAGTAGCGGGCGAAGTTGGTGCCGGACTTCACTGCCGCGCAGGAAAACTGCGGCGTGAGGAAGTTGTCCGGATCGCCGTTGTCGCCGGCCCAGCCCATGAACAGCAGGTCATGTTCGCCAGCCTTGGCGCGACGGATCAGTTCGCCCCACTCGATCACGCGGATTTCCGCCTGAATGCCGATTTCCGCCAGGTCCGATTGCAGCAGTTGTGCACCCAGACTCGGGTTCGGGTTGAGCAGGCTGCCTGACGGGCGCGTCCAGATGGTGGTCTGGAAGCCTTCCTTCAGTCCGGCCTTGGCCAGCAACGCCTTGGCCTTTTCCACGTCGTGCGGGTAGCCCGGCAGGTTCTTGGCGTAGCTCCAGGTGTTCGGTGGATACGGGCCGTTGGCGGCTTCGGCGGTGTCTTCGAACACAGCCTTGAGGTAGTTGGCCTTGTCGAAAGCGAGGTTGATCGCCTGACGCACTTCCGGTTTGTCCAATGGCGGATGCTGGCTGTTGATGCCGACGAAAGCGGTCATGAACGCGTCAGTCTTTTCGACTTTCAGCGTCGGTTCTTCCTTCGCGGCCTGTACGTCCAATGGTTTTGGCGACAGGGCAATCTGGCACTCGTTACGCCGCAGCTTTTGCAGGCGCACGTTGGCGTCCGGGGTAATGGCGAAGATCAACGGATCCACCGCAGGCTTGCCGCCGAAGTAGTCCGGGTTGGCCTTGTAGCGGATCGACGCGTCTTTCTGGAATCGGGTAAAGACGAACGGGCCGGTGCCGACCGGTTGGCTGTTGAGCTTATCGGTCGCGCCGGCCTTCAGCAGTTTGTCGGCGTATTCGGCGGAATAGATCGAGGCGAAACCCATGCTCAGGGTCGCGAGGAATGTCGAGTCCGGGTGGTCGAGGGTGAAACGCACGGTCAGCGGATCCAGTGCGTCGATCTTCTTGATAAGGCTCGGCAACTGCATCGACTGGGCGTGCGGGAAGCCGCTCTGGGCGACCTTGTGCCACGGGTTGGCCGGGTCGAGCATGCGGTCGAAGCTGAATTTGACGTCTTCGGCGGTCAGCTCGCGGGTCGGCTTGAAGTATTCGGTGGTGTGAAACTTCACTTGCGGGTGCAGTTTGAACACATAGCTCAGGCCATCGGTGCTGACTTCCCAGCTATCGGCCAGGCTCGGGACCACCTTGCCGCTGGCGGTATCGAAGTCCACCAGGCGATTCATCAGCACGTCGGCCGAAGCGTTGGTGGTGGTCAGCGAGTTGTATTGCACCACGTCGAACCCTTCGGGGCTGGCCTCGGTGCACACGCTCAGGGCGGCGGCATGGGCCAGGGGGCTCAGCAATAGCGGGGCGAGCAGCAGGGGGAGGGCAGCGAGGCGCATGGTCGGCTTCCTTTACAGATCGAAGGCCCATCTGCAAGTGCAGTCTGGAAAAGGCCTACCCTAGTGGTCGCGATTGCAAATGACTATCCCCTTTTTGCATTTTCGGGGCTGCGCGGCTGAGGATTTATCGGAAGTGGCGGCAGGAAAAGTCTCGATTGCGGGTATGATCGGTTTTCTTCGACGAATGGTAAAAATTGCCGCCAGCCTTTGCCCAAGCCGCTTGCGGGCGGAAAAAGCGGCTTTTTAGCCATTCTTTGCACACGGAAAGTTGTTGCTCCGTGGTCTTTCTGGTATAAAGCAGCGCTCTTTTCTAGGGGCCCGGTTCCTTCGCTTGTAGGTGTAGCCGGTAAGACCTCTAAAGAATCGCGGCGCCTGGCGCCACAATGACTAGAGATTAAGCGGCCAACCCATGCCGGGTTGGGCATGTGGTTTTAGAGGGCTGAGGCATGTCTAGAGTATGTCAAGTTACCGGTAAGGGTCCGGTGACTGGGAACAACATTTCCCACGCAAACAACAAAACCCGTCGTCGTTTCCTGCCGAACCTGCAGCATCACCGCTTCTGGGTTGAAGAAGAGAAACGTTTCGTACGCCTGCGCGTTTCCGCCAAAGGCATGCGTATCATCGACAAGCGTGGCATCAGCGTTGTGCTGGCCGAGCTGCGTCGCGACGGCAAGGTTTAAGGGAGCTAATCATGCGTGAATTGATTCGTTTGATCTCGAGCGCCGGTACTGGTCACTTCTACACTACCGACAAGAACAAGCGTACTACCCCGGACAAAATCGAGATCAAGAAATATGATCCGGTTGTTCGCAAGCACGTGATCTACAAGGAAGGCAAAATCAAGTAATTGATTTTTCCCGACTTACGAAAAAGGCCCGTATCTCACGATACGGGCCTTTTTTGTTGCCTGATGAAAGGCCTCAGGCTTTTTGTTCGAAGATCACATAGACCTTGCGGCAGGCTTCCAGCACTTCCCAGGTGCCACGGAAGCCGGCCGGAATCACGAAGCGGTCACCGACACGCAGGGTCTTGGCATTGCCTTCGCCGTCACGTAGCACCGAAACGCCTTGCAGGATTTCGCAGTATTCATGCTCGGTGTAATTCACTGTCCATTGCCCGACTGCACCTTCCCACACGCCGACGCCCATTTGCCCGCAAGGGCTGTCGTATTGATTGAACACCGCTTGTTCGGGATCGCCCTTGAGGACTTTTGCCGGGTCCGGGCGGTAGCGTTCGGCCTGGTCCATGGTCAGGCTGATGTCGACGACGTTCTGGATGTTCATTGTTGTTTTCTCCCGTGATGACGGCGCGGTGGCTTGAAGGGGCCAAAGTCTATGTTGATTAAATTGAACGCCGCAAGGCTGTATAACCGCCTTATGTCAAATATATTGAAACAACCCCGGCCGCTGGTTTAGGGTGGCGGGTGCCTTGGGCCGAAAACAGGCTGGCCGGGCAGAATTCCTGAGGACGCCGGCGAAGATCGCGCGGCGCTCGTATTCAACAAGAGGAGGACACTCGAATGACCACCCTGACTCGTGCCGACTGGGAACAGCGCGCCCGCGACCTGAAGATCGAAGGCCGCGCCTACCTTAATGGCGAGTACACCGATGCCGTCTCCGGCGAGACCTTCGAGTGCATCAGTCCGGTCGATGGCCGTCTGCTGGGCAAGATTGCCAGCTGTGACGCCGCCGATGCCCAGCGCGCCGTGGAAAATGCCCGCGCCACCTTCAATTCCGGTGTCTGGTCGCGCCTGGCGCCGACCAAACGCAAAGCCACCATGATCCGTTTCGCCGGCCTGCTGAAACAGCACGCCGAAGAGCTGGCCCTGCTCGAAACCCTCGACATGGGCAAGCCGATCAGCGATTCGCTGTACATCGACGTTCCGGGCGCGGCGCAAGCGCTGAGCTGGAGCGGTGAAGCGATCGACAAGATCTACGACGAAGTCGCCGCGACTCCGCACGATCAGTTGGGACTGGTAACCCGCGAGCCAGTGGGCGTGGTTGGCGCCATCGTGCCGTGGAACTTCCCGCTGATGATGGCCTGCTGGAAACTCGGCCCGGCGCTGTCGACCGGTAACTCGGTGATCCTCAAGCCGTCGGAAAAATCCCCGCTGACCGCCATCCGCATCGCCGAACTGGCGGTTGAAGCCGGCATTCCGAAAGGCGTGCTGAACGTGTTGCCGGGTTATGGCCACACCGTCGGCAAAGCCTTGGCTCTGCACAATGACGTCGACACCCTGGTGTTCACCGGTTCGACCAAGATCGCCAAGCAACTGATGATCTATTCCGGCGAATCAAACATGAAACGCGTCTGGCTGGAAGCTGGCGGCAAGAGCCCGAACATCGTGTTTGCCGATGCGCCGGACCTGCAGGCTGCGGCCGAGTCCGCTGCCAGCGCCATCGCCTTCAACCAGGGCGAAGTCTGCACCGCCGGTTCGCGTCTGCTGGTCGAGCGTTCGATCAAGGACAAATTCCTGCCGATGGTGATCGAGGCCCTGAAGGCCTGGAAACCGGGCAACCCGCTGGATCCAGCCACCAACGTCGGTGCGCTGGTCGACACCCAGCAGATGAACACCGTGCTGTCCTATATCGAGTCGGGCCACACCGACGGCGCCAAACTGGTGGCCGGCGGCAAGCGCATCCTTCAGGAAACCGGTGGCACTTACGTCGAGCCAACGATTTTCGACGGCGTGAGCAACGCGATGAAGATCGCTCAGGAAGAAATCTTCGGCCCGGTGCTGTCGGTCATCGCCTTCGACACGGCCGAGGAAGCGATCAACATCGCCAACGACACGCCTTACGGCCTGGCGGCAGCGGTCTGGACGCAGGACATTTCCAAGGCTCACCTGACCGCCAAGGCGCTGCGTGCCGGCAGCGTGTGGGTCAATCAGTACGATGGCGGCGACATGACCGCACCGTTCGGCGGCTTCAAGCAGTCGGGCAACGGCCGTGACAAGTCGCTGCATGCGTTCGACAAATACACCGAGCTGAAGGCGACCTGGATCAAGCTGTAAACCGTTGAGGGGGCCTGCTCCGGCAGGCTCCCGAACGATACAAAGATCCCTGTGGGAGCGAGCTTGCTCGCGAAAGCGGTGTATCCGTCAGCAAATCTGCTGAGTGTGAAACCGTTATCGCGAACAAGCTCGCTCCCACAGTGTTTTGTGGTGCACATAAAAATTATCCACAGGAGCGTGGACCATGCGTTGGGCGACGTATTTCGCCGTGTTGGCGTCTGTCTTGAGTGTTGGCCTGGCCCTGGGTGTCAGCATGCCGCTGGTGTCGTTGCGTCTGGAGGGCTGGGGTTATGGTTCGTTCGCCATCGGCGTGATGGCGGCGATGCCGGCCATCGGTGTGTTGCTGGGGGCTAAGGTTTCAAGTCATCTGGCGGCGCGCTTCGGTACGGCGAACCTGATGCGCCTGTGCCTGTGGGGCGGGGCATTGTCCATCGGCCTGCTGGCATTGTTGCCGAGTTATCCGATCTGGCTGGTACTGCGGCTGATGATTGGGGTAATCCTGACGATCGTGTTCATCCTCGGCGAGAGCTGGATCAATCAACTGGTGGTCGAGCAGTGGCGCGGGCGATTGGTGGCGCTGTATGGCAGCAGTTATGCATTGAGCCAACTGTCCGGCCCGTTACTGCTGGGTGCGCTCGGCACCGAGCATGATTACGGCTTCTGGGCGGGTGTCGGCCTTTTGATCGCGGCGCCGCTTTTGCTGCTGGGGCGCAGCGGTGCACCGAGCAGCGAGGCCAGCAGCGTGACGTTCGGCGATCTATGGGGCTTCAGCCGCGAATTGCCGGCAATTGCCTGGGCGGTGTCGCTGTTCGCTGCATTCGAGGCAATGATCCTGACCCTGTTGCCGGTGTACTGCCTGCAACAGGGCTTCACGGCGGAAATCGCGCTGGCGATGGTCAGCACCGTGGTGGTCGGCGATGCGCTGCTGCAATTGCCGATCGGTGCGCTGGCCGACTACCTGTCGCGGCGGACCTTGTTCACCGGTTGCGCCGTGGTGCTGATGCTGTCGAGTCTGGCGATCCCGATGCTGATCGACACCTTGCTGATCTGGCCGCTGTGGGTACTGTTCGGCGCCAGTGCCGGTGGCTTGTTCACCCTGTCGCTGATCCTGATCGGCGAGCGCTACCGCGACGACGCGCTGGTGCGGGCCAATGCGCATGTCGCGCAACTGTGGGGTGTCGGTTGCCTGATCGGGCCGTTGGCGGCGGGGGCGGGCAGTCAATGGATCAGCGGGCACGCATTGCCGTGGTTCATGGCGGCCGGGGCGTTCGGTCTGGTGATTCTGCTGTCGCGGCAAGGGGCGTTCGGCAAGGTGCCGGAGCCGGCCTGATGATCCGGTTGGAGCGGGCTGCTACAGCATCCGCTCCAGCCCCACCGTGGTGCTGAACCACGCATTGAACCGCCGCCACCAGCTGCCGGGCTCCTTGGTCAGCGTGTGCATCTGGCCGTTGTCCTCGGTGACCCAGACGACTTTCCCGTCCTGAAGTTTTGCCTCGTAACTCAGCGCCGGCGCCATGCCCTGCAAGGCCAGTTCCCGAACGCGGGCAGCCAGTTCGGGACTGTCCACCAGCACCCCGACTTCGGTGTTCCACAGCACCGAGCGCGGGTCGAAATTGAACGAGCCGATGAACGCTTTTTTCCCGTCGAAAATCATCGCCTTGCTGTGAAGGCTGGAATCCGAGCCGCGAAACGACTTGCTGTAAAACAGGTGCGGGCCGCTGCCGAACTTATCCCCAGGCTGGCGCCGCAGCTCGTACAGCTTCACGCCATGTTCCAGCAACGCTTTGCGATAAGGTGCGTAACCGCCGTGCACCGCCGGCACGTCGGTGGCTTCCAGCGAGTTGGTCAGCAGGCTCACCGCCACCCCCGCATCGGCGCGGCCGGTCAGGTAAACCAGCCCCGGCTGTCCCGGTACGAAGTAGGCGGAAATCATCATCAGTTCTTTGCTGACGCCCCGCAGCTCTGGCGCGAGTTGTGTGGTCAGCAGCAGTTGTGGATCAGGCTTGCCGTCCGCCAGCACCTTGCTCGGCGCGTCCCACAACGCCTGGTTCCAGGCCCAGATCAGCTCCCGGCGCCAGATGTCCATGCGCGGGTGGGTGGTGAAGGTCATCAACTGTTGGTACAGCGCGTGGTTCTGCTTACGGGTTTCTTCGAGGGATTCTTCCAGGCGCGTGCGGGTGTTCTGCAGGTCTTTGGCCGAGGGTTTGCTGGAGAGAAACTCGTCGAACGGTTTGCTCAGGGCGCTGTTCCAGTACTGGTCGAAACTGTGCCCGAGCTGCTCGGCGACCGGCCCGACGCTGAGCATATCGATGTCGGTGAAGTTGAGGTTCGGCTCGGCATCGAAGTACTCGTCACCCAGATTGCGCCCGCCGACGATGGCGGCGCTGTTGTCCGCCAGCCACAGCTTGTTGTGCATCCGCCGATGCTGCAGTGACAAGTTGAACAGCCGCCCGGCCGCACGGGTCACGCCGGTGCTGCGCCCCAGGTTCAGGGGGTTGAACAGACGGATCTGGATGTTCGGGTGCGCCGCCAGCGTGGCGATGATCAGGTCGAGGCCGTCGCTGGTGGTGTCGTCCAACAGAATGCGCACTCGCACACCACGGTCGGCAGCCTTGAGCACTTCTTCCACCAGCATTCGCGTACTGATGCCGTCGTGGACGATGTAGTACTGCAGGTCGAGGCTGCTCTGGGCGTTGCGGATCAATTCGGCGCGGGCGGTGAAGGCTTCGGTGCTGTTGGACAGCAGGCGAAAGCCGGACTGGCCTTTGTACGGTGCCGCCTGGGCCTGGATCGAGCGGCCGAAACTCGATGCAGAGGCCGGCAATGCCTGGCTCGGCTCGCGCGGTACGTCGAGGGTCGCGCAACCGCCAAGGAACGAGGCGAGTAACAGCAGAGCGAGTAGGGGCTGTCTGAAGCTCACGTAGGATCGTTCCGATTGGCGGCAAGGGTCGGCATATGGACGCGGGTCTCTCGAAAAAGGTCAGTCGGCTTCAGCCAGCAGTTTGATCGCCGCCGCACCGACCTTGCGCACTGCTTCTTCGACCAGCGCGGTCGGTTTGGCAGCGTAGTTCATGCGCAGGCAATTGCGGTATTTGCCCGAGGCAGAAAAGATGCTGCCGACGGCTATCTGTACGCCCTGATCGTGCAGCGCACGATTCAGTTTCAAGGTATCGAAACCTTCCGGCAGTTCGACCCAGAGCATGAAGCTGCCTTGTGGGCGGCTGGCGCGGGTGCCGGCCGGGAAATAACGGGTCACCCAATCGATCATCACGTCGCGATTGCGCTGGTATTGCGTGCGCATCCGCCGCAAATGTGGTTCGAAGTGCCCGGCCTTGATAAATTCGGCGATGGCGATCTGCGGTTGTGTCGCGGTGGAGCCGGTGCTGATGTATTTCATGTGCAGTACGCGTTCGAGATAGCGACCGGGCGCGACCCAGCCGATACGCAGCCCCGGCGCGAGGGTCTTGGAAAACGAACTGCACAGCAATACGCGACCGTCTTCGTCGAAGGATTTGATCGTGCGCGGACGCGGGTAGGTGTAGGCCAGTTCGCCGTAGACATCGTCCTCGATGACTGCCACATCGAAGCGCTGGGCCAGGTTCAACAGGGCACGTTTGCGCGACTCCGGCATGATGTAGCCGAGCGGGTTGTTGCAGTTGGGGGTGAGCTGGATGACCTTGATCGGCCATTGTTCCAGCGCCAGTTCCAGGGCTTCGAGGCTGATGCCGGTGAGCGGGTCGGTGGGGATTTCCAGGGCTTTCATACCCAGCCCCTTGAGGGTCTGCATGGCGCCGTGAAAGCTCGGCGAATCCACGGCGACGATGTCGCCGGGCTCGCAGATCGCGTGGATGCTGGTGGACAGCGCTTCGTGGCAACCGGTGGTGACCACCAGATCACTGGCGCTCAACTGGCAGCCGGAGTCGAGCATCAGTCGTGCGATCTGTTCGCGCAGTTCGAGGGTGCCGTGGATGTTGTCGTAATACAGACCGGGCATGTCCTGGCGGCGGCTGATGCGTGCCAGTCCGCGCAGCAGCGGTTTCATCGTCGGTGACGAGATGTCCGGCATGCCGCGACCGAGTTGCACCACGTCCTTGCGCGGCACGGCGCGAATCAGCTCAAGCACCTGATCCCACTGGGAAATCTCTACCGGCCGTTGGGCCGGGCGCCCGACCGCCGGCAATTCCGGCAGCTCCCTCCCAGCGGGCACAAAGTACCCGGACTTGGGCTTTGGCGTGGCCAGGCCGCTGTCTTCCAGCATCCGATAGGCCTGCTGCACCGTGCTCAGGCTGACCCCATGTTCTACGCTCAAGGCGCGCACCGACGGCAGGCGATCACCAGGACGGTAGAAGCCTTGTTCGATGCGGGTGCCGAGCAACTCGGCAAGGTTCACATACAGGGTCATGGCACTGCCTCGATGCAGGTGATTCGAAAAACCAGTACAGATGCGGCGTAAATCGACAATTCAGTCTCGGGAACAGCAAATCTGTATGGAGTTAATACAGATGCGTTGAATCTGTAATGCTTTTGTCGACCCGCGCATCATGGAATCTCTGGCTACCCAAGTAAACAGGAGCAATGAAAATGAACGGCTTGAGCGATGTGCGGCTGACGTTACACAGTCAGGAACTGGAGGCAGGGCAACAGGACAACGCGCGCAACGAGATCATGCGCAACGCACCGTCCGGCCTGAGTCGCTGGGGTCTGTTCTGGCATCGTCTGCACACGCGCAAAGCGTTGCTGGGCCTGACGCCGGAGCAGCTCAAGGATGTCGGGCTGACTCGCGAACAGGCGCTGGAGGAGGGGTTGAAGCCGTTCTGGCGGATCTAGAAGGATCGTTCCCACGCAGAGCGTGGGAACGAGCTCAGACCAGCTCTTTGAGCCGATGCCACAACATCCCCAACGCCAGCAACGGCGAACGCAGATGCTTGCCGCCGGGGAAGGTGATATGTGGCACTTTGGCGAACAGGTCGAAGCCACCGCTGTGCTGGCCGCTGATGGCCTCGGCCAGCAACTTGCCCGCCAGGTGCGTGGCGTTCACACCATGGCCGGAATAGGCCTGGGCGAAATACACGTTCGGCTGGTCGGCGAGCCGGCCAATCTGCGGCAGACGGTTGGCACCGATGCCGATCATCCCGCCCCACTGATAATCGATCTTCACTGACGCGAGCTGCGGGAACACTTCCAGCATCTTCGGCTGCATATACGCTGCGATGTCCTTCGGATCGCGCCCCGAGTAATGGCAGGCGCCGCCGAACAACAGGCGGCGGTCCGCCGAGAGCCGGTAGTAATCCAGTGCCACCCGCTGGTCGCAGACCGCCATGTTCTGCGGCAGCAGGGCGTGGGCTTGTTCTTCGCTCAGCGGTTCGGTGGCGATGATGTAGCTGCCGGCGGGCAGCACCTTGCCACTGAGTTGCGGATTCAGATTGTTGAGGTAGGCGTTGCAGCCGAGCACCAGCGTCTTCGCCCGCACCGAACCTTGCGCCGTGTGCACCCGGACTTCGGGGCCGTAATCAATGTGGGTGACCGCCGATTGTTCGAACAGTTTGACGCCCAGTTGCTGCGCCGCCGCGGCTTCGCCCAATGCCAGGTTCAGCGGGTGCAGGTGACCGGAACCCATGTCGATCAAGCCGCCGACATAGCGCTTGGAACCGACCACGGTGTGCATTTCGTTCGCTTGCAGCAGGCGGGTTTCGTAGCGGTAACCAAGGCCTCGCAGTTCTTCGGCGTCTTCGGCGAATCCTTCCAGGTCGGAAGGTTTGTTGGCGAGGTCGCAATAACCCCAGGTCAGGTCGCAGGGGATCTGAAATTTTTCGACGCGCTGTCGGACGATTTCTACCGCTTCCAGGCCCATGAGTTTCATCTGACGTACGCCGTCGGTGCCGATCACGTTGGCGAACTGGTCGAGCCCGTGGCCTACGCCGCGAATCAGTTGCCCGCCGTTGCGCCCGCTGGCGCCCCAGCCGATCCGGTGCGCTTCCAGCAGCACCACGGTCAATCCCCGTTCAGCCAGTTCCAGCGCGGTGTTCAGCCCGGAGAAACCGCCACCGACCACGCACACGTCGGCACTCAGTTCGCCTTGCAGTACCGGATGGTCGGGCTGCGGCAGGCTGCTGGCGGCGTAATAAGAGGCAACGTGGGGTTGGCTCGCGGAGGCGTGGGCGCGGGCATTCATGGGCGTCATCCTGAGCGGGTGTCGAGAAAATTTGACGGAGCATAAGCCGCAGGCCCGAGGCCGGGCAACATTGGTCGGCTTATGGTGTCTGGATCACGGCTTTTGCGGCACAATTGCCGCCTATTTCGCTCCGGTTACCGCTGCAATGAGCTGCAACAGTCAGAAAGTCCGCACCCTGCGTCAGCAGATTCCCACGTTCGAGTGCGTGCCGGGCTGTCATGACTGCTGTGGGCCGGTGACCACCTCGCCCGAGGAAATGTCCCGCCTGCCGCGCAAGACGCGCGCCGAGCAGGACGCGGCCATGGAAGAACTCAACTGTGTGCACCTGGGGCCGAACGGCTGCACGGTGTATGACGAGCGGCCACTGATATGCCGGTTGTTCGGCACCACCCAGACCCTGCCGTGCCCCAACGGCCGGCGGCCGGTAGAGCTGATTCATCCACGGGTCGAGAAGCAGGTGTTCGAGTACATGGCCGAAAACCGGCAGGTGTTGGTCTGAGCGATCAGTCCGGAATCGGCAGGCTCAGGCTCTCTTTCACTTCTTCCATCACGATGTAGCTCTTGGATTCACGCACGTGCGGCAGCTTGAGCAGGATGTCGCCCAGCAGCTTGCGGTACGAGGCCATCTCGGAAATCCGCGCCTTCACCAGATAGTCGAAATCTCCTGACACCAGGTGGCATTCCAGCACGTGGGGCAATTTCAGCACCGCGCGTCGGAACTCTTCGAAAGTATCGCCGGATTTGTAGTCGAGGCTGATCTCGACGAACACAAGGAGACTACCCTTCAAGTGCTGCGGATTCAGGCGGGCGTTGTAGCCCATGATGATCCCCTCGCGCTCCAGGCGCCGCACCCGCTCCGTGCAAGGCGTGGTGGAGAGCCCGACCTTCTCGCCCAGTTCGGTGAATGAAATCCGCCCGTCCGCCTGCAGGATCCGCAAGATGTTGCGGTCGATCTTGTCCAGCTCACGTTTGGTCTGAGTGTTGGTACGCATAGGGGATGCGCCTCCGTGAAAAGGGTTTTTGCCGAGAATTGTCGCCAAATATAGGCGCTTATACAGTGAAAAGCACTGGCGAATCTTTTTTACACTGCGCGCATCATTGCTCTAACAACAGACGTACGCGGCACGCCGCGATGAGGGATACAAAAATGCGCGTTATGGTCTTGGGTAGCGGCGTCATCGGTACCGCCAGTGCTTACTATCTGGCCCGTGCCGGGTTTGAAGTGGTGGTGGTCGACCGGCAGCCAGCCGCGGCCATGGAGACCAGTTTCGCCAACGCAGGCCAGGTCTCGCCGGGCTATGCCTCGCCGTGGGCCGCGCCGGGCGTGCCGCTCAAGGCCATCAAGTGGCTGCTGCAACGCCACGCGCCGCTGGCGATCAAGGCCACCGCCGACATCGACCAATACCTGTGGATGGCGCAGATGCTGCGCAACTGCACCGCCAACCGTTACGCGGTGAACAAGGAGCGCATGGTGCGTCTGTCCGAGTACAGCCGCGACTGCCTCGACGAATTGCGCGCCGAAACCGGCATTGCCTACGAAGGCCGCAGCCTGGGCACCACCCAGCTGTTCCGCACTCAGGCGCAGCTTGATGGCGCCGCCAAGGACATCGCCGTCCTGAAAGAGTCCGGTGTACCGTTCGAAGTCCTCGACCGCGCCGGCATTGCCCGCGTCGAGCCGGCCCTGGCCAGCGTCACCGACATCCTCGCCGGTGCCCTGCGCCTGCCGAACGACCAGACCGGCGACTGCCAGATCTTCACCACCCGCCTCGCCGAAATGGCGGTGAACCTGGGTGTGGAATTCCGCTTCGGCCAGGACATCCAGCGCCTCGATTTCGCCGGTGACCGTATCAACGGCGTGTGGATCGACGGCAAGCTGGAAACCGCCGATCGCTACGTGCTGGCTCTCGGCAGCTACTCGCCGCAACTGCTCAAGCCGCTGGGCATCAAGGCCCCGGTCTATCCGTTGAAGGGCTACTCGCTGACCGTGCCGATCACCAACCCGGCCATGGCCCCGACCTCGACCATTCTCGACGAGACCTACAAGGTCGCGATTACCCGTTTCGACAACCGCATCCGCGTCGGCGGCATGGCGGAGATCGCCGGTTTTGACCTGTCGCTGAACCCGCGTCGGCGCGAAACCCTGGAGATGATCGTCAACGACCTTTATCCTCAGGGCGGCAATCTGGCCGAAGCGAGTTTCTGGACCGGCCTGCGTCCAACCACGCCGGATGGCACCCCGATCGTCGGCGCGACACCGTTCAAGAACCTGTTCCTGAACACCGGTCACGGCACCCTCGGCTGGACCATGGCGTGCGGCTCCGGTCGTTTGCTGGCCGACCTGATGGCGAAGAAAAAGCCGCAGATCAGCGCCGAAGGCCTCGATATTTCCCGTTATGGCAACAAGACCCAGGAGTCCGCAAAGCATGGCAATCCAGCGCCAGCTCACCAATGAGCGCATGAGTCAGATCGTCAGCCACAACGGTACGGTGTATCTGTCCGGGCAGGTCGGCGATGACTTCAACGCCGGGGTGGAACAGCAGACCCGCGACGTACTGGCCAACATCGAGCGTTTGCTGGATCTGGCCGGGACTGACAAGCAGCATCTGCTGTCGGCGACGATTTACCTGAACGACATCGAAGCGCACTTTGCCGGCATGAATTCGGTGTGGGACCAGTGGCTGCCCAAAGGCGCCGCCCCGGCCCGTGCCACCGTCGAAGCGAAGATGGCCAAGCCGAGCATCCTGGTCGAGATCTCCATCGTCGCCGCGTTGCCGTAACCTGTTTTAAAGATCCCTCTCCCGGTGCTGTTGGCGGTTCACGCCGCCAGCCAGCGCCGGTTTTTATTCCCATGACCGCCAAGAAGTCTGCTGCCATGCGTCCTGCCCGTGCCCTGATCGACCTTCAAGCCCTGCGTCACAACTACCGTATCGCCCGTGAAGTCACCGGTGCCAAGGCACTGGCGGTGATCAAGGCCGATGCCTACGGCCATGGCGCAGTGCGTTGCGCCCAGGCGCTGGAGGCTGAAGCGGACGGCTTCGCGGTGGCGTGTATCGAAGAAGCCCTGGAACTGCGTGCCGCGGGCATTCGTGCGCCGGTGCTGTTGCTTGAAGGCTTTTTCGAGGCCGATGAGCTGACGCTGATTGTCGAGCATGATTTTTGGTGCGTGGTGCATTCGCTGTGGCAGCTCGAAGCGATCGAGCAGGCGGCGTTGAGTAAACCGATCACCGTGTGGCTGAAGCTCGATTCGGGCATGCATCGCGTAGGCCTGCATCCGAAGGATTACCCGGTGGCTTACCAGCGCCTGCTCGCCAGCGGCAAAGTGGCGAAAGTCGTGCTGATGAGCCACTTCGCCCGTGCCGATGAATTGCATGAGCAGAGCAGCGCCGATCAGGTTGCGGTGTTCGAAGCCGCGCGTCAGGGCCTGGCGGCCGAAGTCAGCCTGCGCAACTCGCCGGCGGTGCTGGGCTGGCCACAGATTCACAGCGACTGGGTGCGCCCGGGCATCATGCTTTACGGCGCCACCCCGTTCGAAGAAGCCAACGCCGTGGCCGATCGCCTGCAACCGGTGATGACGCTGGAATCGAAAGTCATCAACGTACGCGAGCTGCCGGCCGGCGAGCCGGTGGGCTACGGCGCCAAATTCATCACCGACAAGCCGATGCGCATCGGTGTGGTTGCCATGGGTTACGCCGACGGTTACCCGCGTCAGGCGCCGACCGGCACGCCGGTACTGGTGGCCGGCCAACGCAGCCGCATACTTGGTCGGGTGTCGATGGACATGCTGTGCATCGACCTGACCGACGTGCCGGAAGCCGGCCTCGGTTCGACCGTCGAGCTGTGGGGCAAGAACATCCTCGCCAGCGAAGTGGCGAAGTGGGCGGACACCATTCCGTACCAGATCTTCTGCAACCTGCGTCGGGTCCCAAGGCTCTATTCCGAGGGTTGAAGCCCAGGCTGGGCCCAAGTGTTGTAAATACTGAACGCTGTCGCCATGATAACGCTCAATATTTCTACAACACTCAGGAGGCCCAAGCCTTGGACGTCGGTGAACGACTGCAATCGATCCGCAAGCTCAAAGGGCTTTCCCAGCGTGAACTCGCCAAACGCGCGGGCGTCACCAACAGTACCATTTCGATGATCGAAAAGAACAGTGTCAGCCCTTCGATCAGTTCGCTGAGGAAGGTGCTGGGCGGGATTCCCATGTCCATGGTCGAGTTCTTTTCCGAAGAAATCCTCCAGGAAAAACCGACCCAGATCGTCTACAAGGCCAACGAGCTGATCGACATTTCCGACGGCGCCGTGACCATGAAACTGGTCGGCCGCGCACACCCGAGCCGGGCCATCGCGTTCCTCAATGAAATCTACCCGCCGGGCGCCGACACTGGCGAAGAAATGCTCACCCACGAAGGCGAGGAAACCGGGATTCTGGTGGAAGGAAGACTGGAGCTGGTGGTGGGCCTTGAAACTTTTATCCTCGAAGCCGGCGACAGCTACTACTTTGAAAGTACCAAGCCGCATCGTTTCCGTAATCCGTTCGACTCGCCTGCGCGACTAATCAGCGCAGCCACGCCGGCGAATTTTTAAACCGAGAGACGCCAGGCCAATGCGGCAAAGGTGTCCGGACTGTTTGACCGATGCGCAACAAGACCCCTTTAACTTTGGGGTTGTTTCAGTGTGGCGGGCTAACCGCTATACTTGCGCCCGCCTGCGAACCGTGGCCGCAGGCGTGAATAGCCACCATTGAGGGTGAACGCGTGAATCTAATTATGAAAATGCTGGCTGCACCAGCAACCGTACTGGCCCTCTGGGCTGTCAGCGCTCAAGCTGCGACGAATGACGACATTGCCAAACGCCTCGAGCCCGTCGGCCAGGTCTGTGTTCAAGGGCAAGAGTGCAAGGGGATGGAAGTCGCTGCTTCGGCAGGCGGCGGTGGCGGCGCCAAGACGCCGGACGAAGTGATTGCCAAACATTGCAACGCTTGCCACGGCACCGGCCTGTTGGGCGCACCGAAAATCGGTGACGCAGCAGCCTGGAAAGACCGTGCCGATCACCAGGGCGGCCTCGACGGCCTGCTGGCCAAAGCCATCACCGGCCTGAACTCGATGCCTCCGAAAGGTACCTGCGCCGACTGCTCGGATGACGAGCTGAAGGGCGCCATCCAGAAGATGTCCGGCCTGAAATAAGCCGCGCTTCTGACGAAAAAAACCGTCTTCGGACGGTTTTTTTGTGCCTGCGATTCAGGCCCGAGGCTGTTCATTGCAGCAAACAACCGGCAATCTCGATCGTACCTCTATTCACGGAACGGGCGGGAGGCTTCAGATGGTGCAGTTGTGTTCGATCGAACAGGCAGTGGACGACGTACTGGCACGGTTGCCGGCGCATATCCACATGGGCCTGCCGCTGGGGCTGGGCAAACCCAATCTCTTCGTCAACGCGCTGTACCGGCGCATCGCCGGTTTGCCGGAGCGGCAACTGACGATCTACACCGCGCTGTGCCTCGGCCGACCTTCGTTGGGCGACGGTTTGCAGAAGCGCTTCATCGAACCCTTCGTCGAGCGTGTGTTCGGTGATTACCCGGAGCTGGATTTCCTTGCTGACCTGCACCGCGACAGCCTGCCGGCCAACATCCGCATCGAGCAATTCTTCATGCAGCCCGGCAGCCTGCTCAACAGCGCGCCGGCCCAGCAGGACTACGTCAGCAGCAACTACAGCCATGCAGCCCGCGACATCTACGCCGCCGGGCTGAACCTGGTGGCGCAGTTGCTCGCCAGCAGCAGCGAACATCCTGATCGCTTGAGCCTGAGCTGCAATCCGGACATCACCCTCGACCTGTTCCCGATGATCGCCAAACGCCGGGCGGCGGGGGAGACCGTTCTGCTGGTCGGCCAGGTGCACACCGAGTTGCCGTACATGCCGGGCGACGCCGAAGTCGAAATTGACACCTTCGACCTGCTGATTGATGAGAAGGACAACAGCACGCTGTTTTCCACGCCGAACATGCCCGTCGGGTTTCAGGATCACTTCATCGGCCTGCACGCCAGTACGTTGGTGCGCGATGGCGGCACCTTGCAGATCGGCATTGGCTCGATGGGTGACGCGCTGACCGCTGCGTTGCTGGCGCGTCAGGCCGACAATGTAGGCTACCGGGAGTTGCTGGCCGATGTGAATCTCAGCCAGTGGGCCCGATTGATCGAGCGCGAGGGCGGCATCGAACCGTTCGCCAAGGGCCTTTACGGTTGCAGCGAAATGTTCGTCAACGGCCTGCTGGTGCTGGCGGACGCCGGGATCATCCGGCGCAAGGTCTACCCGGACGTGCAGACCCAGCAACAGGCCAACGCCGGCAACCTCGACGAGGCGGCGCAAACCGACGGCATTTCAGTGCACGGCGGTTTCTTCCTCGGGCCGCGCAGCTTCTATGAGCGACTGCGTGAGCTGCCCCACAGCAAACGCCTTGAATTCAACATGACCCGCATCAGCTACATCAACGAGCTGTACGGTCAGGAAGAACTCAAACGCCTGCAGCGCCTTGATGCACGATTCATCAACACCGCATTCACCATGACCCTGCTCGGGGCCGGGGTGTCCGATCAGCTACAGGATGGCCGGGTGCTCAGCGGCGTCGGCGGGCAGTACAACTTCGTTGCCCAGGGCCATGCGCTGCACGATGCGCGTTCGATTCTGCTGCTGCGCAGCTGGCGCGAGTCCGGCGGTGACGTCAGTTCGAACATTGTCTGGGAGTACGGCCACTGCACGATCCCACGGCACCTGCGTGACATCGTGGTCACCGAATACGGCATCGCCGATCTGCGCGGCAAGTCAGATGCGGTGGTGATCGAAGCGCTGCTCAATATCAGTGACTCGCGCTTTCAGCAGGGTCTGATCGAGCAGGCACAGAAGGTCGGCAAACTGCCGAAGGATTTCCGCCTCGATCCACGCTTTACCGACAACACCCCGAAACGCTTGCAGGCGATTGCCGCACGGCATCCGAACCTGTTTCCGGAATATCCGCTGGGCTGCGATTTCAATGAGGTCGAGAAGGATTTGCTGCGGGCGCTGAACTGGCTGAAGAGCAAATTCAAGTTGACCGAGATTCTGGAGTTGGGCAAGGCAGCGCTGGATGCGCCGGAGGCTTCGCTGTATCCGGAACATCTGGCGCGCATGCAGCTCACCCACCCGGAAGGTCTGAAAGAAGACCTGTTTCAGCGGTTGTTGCTCACTGGCCTGAAGGCCACCGCGCAATAACTGTCCACCCCAAAACAACGGTGGGAGCCAGCAAACTGGCTCCCACAGAAGTCCTGCGGTGTTACGGGTTACTCGATGAAAGTAACCACGCCATCCTTCAGCGATTTCACGCGAGCCAGCGACTCGACGCGGTAACCCTGCGAATCCAGCTCCGCACGGCCGCCCTGGAACGACTTCTCGATCACGATGCCCAGGCCCGCGACGGTGGCGCCGGCTTGCTTGATGATCGAAATCAGCGCCTGGGACGCCTTACCGTTGGCCAGGAAGTCGTCGATGATCAGCACGCGGTCACTGCTGGTCAGGTGACGCGGGGAGATGGCCACGGTGCTTTCGGTTTTCTTGGTGAACGAGTATACGGTCGCCGACAGCAGGTTTTCAGTCAGGGTCAGGGACTGTTGCTTGCGGGCGAAGATCACCGGCACGCCGAGGTTCAGACCGGTCATGATCGCCGGGGCGATGCCCGACGCTTCGATGGTGACGATCTTGGTGATGCCGGAATCCTTGAACAGCGAGGCGAATTCGTCGCCGATCAGCTTCATCAGGGCCGGGTCGATCTGGTGGTTCAGGAAGGCGTCGACCTTCAGGACCTGGTCGGAAAGCACGATGCCTTGTTCGCGGATTTTCTGGTGCAATGCTTCCATGAAGCTGTCCTCATTTGGCGCTTTGTGCGCCGAAGGTCTAGTAAAAAGTGGTCAATTCTAGCGCTTTAACATCGCGCGTATATCAGCCAATGCGCTATTGCCCCGCACGGCTTTGACTTCGGTCGGCGTGTCGTCGTTGCCTTCCCAGGCCAGGTCGTCCGGCGGCAGCTCATCGAGGAAGCGGCTTGGCGCGCAATCGATGATCTCGCCGTACTGTTTACGCTTGGCGGCGAAGGTGAACGCGAGGGTCTGGCGTGCGCGGGTGATGCCCACGTAGGCCAGGCGGCGTTCTTCTTCGATGGTGTCGGCTTCGATGCTGGAGCGGTGCGGGAGGATTTCCTCCTCCATGCCCATGATGAACACGTAAGGGAATTCCAGGCCCTTGGACGCATGCAGGGTCATCATCTGCACGCCTTCGGCGCCGTCTTCCTCTTCCTGCTGACGTTCCAGCATGTCACGCAGGACGAGTTTGCCGATGGCGTCCTCGACGGTCATTTCGCCGTCTTCGTCTTTTTCCAGGGTGTTCTTCAAGGCTTCGATCAGGAACCAGACGTTGCTCATCCGGTAGTCGGCAGCCTTGTCGCTGGAGCTGTTGGTGCGCAGCCAGTTCTCGTAGTCGATGTCCATGACCATGCTGCGCAGGGCGGAGATCGGGTCTTCGCCGGCGCACTGCTCGCGCACCTTGTCCATGAAGCGCTTGAAGCGCGACAGACGATCGGTGAAGCGGCTGTCCAGATGCTCGCCGAGGCCGAGTTCGTCGGTGGCGGCGTACATCGAGATCTTGCGTTCGGTGGCGTAGTTGCCGAGTTTTTCCAGGGTCGTCGAGCCGATTTCCCGGCGCGGTACGTTGATCACGCGCAGGAAGGCGTTGTCGTCGTCCGGGTTCACGATCAGGCGGAAGTAGGCCATCAGGTCTTTCACTTCCTGGCGGCCGAAGAAGCTGTTGCCGCCGCTCAAGCGGTACGGCACCTGATGGTGCTGCAGTTTCAGTTCGATCAGCTTGGCCTGGTAGTTACCGCGATAGAGGATCGCGAAATCACTGTACGGGCGATCGGTGCGCAAGTGCAGGCTGAGGATCTCCATCGCCACGCGCTCGGCCTCGGCGTCCTCGTTGCGGCAGCGGATCACGCGGATCTCGTCGCCGTGGCCCATCTCACTCCACAGCTGTTTTTCGAATTCGTGCGGGTTGTTCGAGATCAGTACGTTGGCACAGCGCAGGATGCGGCTGGTGGAGCGATAGTTCTGCTCCAGCATCACCACTTTCAGGGACGGATAGTCGTCCTTGAGCAGCATCAGGTTTTCCGGCCGCGCGCCGCGCCAGGCGTAGATCGACTGGTCGTCGTCGCCTACTACGGTGAACTGGTTGCGCTTGCCGATGAGCATTTTCACCAGCAGGTACTGGCTGGCGTTGGTGTCCTGGTATTCGTCGACCAGCAGGTAACGCACCTTGTTCTGCCACTTTTCGAGGATGTCGGCGTGCTCTTCGAAGAGCTTCACCGGCAGCAGGATCAGGTCGTCGAAGTCCACCGCGTTGAACGCCTTGAGCGTGCGCTGGTAGTGGGTGTAGACGATGGCGGCGGTCTGCTCCTTGGGGTTGCGGGCGTTTTCCAGGGCTTCGGCCGGCAGGATCAGGTCGTTTTTCCAGGCGCCGATCATGTTCTTGATCTCGTCGACGCCGTCGTCGCCCGCGTATTCCTTCTGCATGATGTCGGTCATCAGCGACTTGACGTCGGTTTCGTCGAAGATCGAGAAACCGGGTTTGTAGCCCAGCCGTTCATGTTCCTTGCGGATGATGTTCAGGCCCAGGTTGTGGAAGGTGCAGACCGTCAGGCCACGACCTTCGCCGGCACGCAGCAGGGTGCCGACCCGTTCCTTCATCTCGCGCGCGGCCTTGTTGGTGAAGGTCATGGCGACGATGTACTGGGCACGGATGCCGCAGTTCTGGATCAGGTGCGCAATCTTGCGCGTGATCACGCTGGTCTTGCCGGAGCCAGCACCGGCGAGCACCAATAGAGGGCCGCCGACGTAGTTCACGGCTTCTTGCTGCCGGGGATTGAGTCGGGACATACGAAAATTCGGGAGTCGTTGACGAAATGGGCCGGCATTTTAACAGGCTCAGCGATTTGTGCTGCTCTCTCCGACTTGTGACGCAGCACGCGATTCAAATTTGCCGGTTTTGTTACTTTCACGCAGGATGCGCGGTGATTTTGCGGCTAATGTTCTCATTCGTGACACAAAATAACGTTTTGATAACCGTTGTCATTTGGTCATTGGTTGGCAGAACGGCATAATGCCCGCCGCCCACATCATTGCAGAGTCTAGGGAGTCAGCTTGACTACGCCTGTCGAACCCTTGCGTTTGCTGCTACTGGCCGAAGAGCCAGCGTGGACAGCGTTATTGCGCGAGTGTCTGGCTCCGTTGGGGAGTGCGGCGGTGCTGATCAGCGCGCCGAGCTGGGAGTCGGTCAGCAGTCTGTTCGAAGACAACCGCCATGCGGTGTTGTTGACCGTTCCTGCTTTGCAGCCGGTGCCCGGCCGGTGCAATCTGCCGACGGTGCTGCTGCTGGAGCACGAACCGGCGACCGCGCCCGACGGCGTCAGTGACTGGCTGGTGTTCGATGCCCTCGATGCCGGCATGCTTCGCCGTTGCCTGCGCCATGTGCGCGAACGCGGCGTGCTGGAAAACACCCTGCAACGCCTGGCCGAACAGGATCCCTTGACCGGCATCGCCAACCGTCAGGGTTTCCAGACCCTGCTCACGGCTCGGCTGGCCGAAAACGACGGTCGCGGCCTGGCCCTCGGGCACCTCGATCTCGACAACTTTCGTCACGCCAACGACGCCCTCGGCCATCAGGCCGGCGACCGCCTGATCCTGCAAGTCGTCGCACGGCTGAAAAGCCAGCTGGAGGCCGGCGATCAACTGGCGCGCCTGGGCAGCGACGAA
This sequence comes from Pseudomonas allokribbensis, assembly GCF_014863605.1. Taxonomy (NCBI): domain Bacteria; kingdom Pseudomonadati; phylum Pseudomonadota; class Gammaproteobacteria; order Pseudomonadales; family Pseudomonadaceae; genus Pseudomonas; species Pseudomonas allokribbensis. The sequence goes on along the minus strand of NZ_CP062252.1, from coordinate 6,330,191 downwards.
TTCGCCCTGCTGATCGACACCCGCCGCGCCCCGCAACGGGCCGAATGGATGGCCGAACGCATCACCGAAGCCTTGGCCGAACCTTACTGGGTCGATGGCGAAAGCCTGCTGATCGGTTCCAGCCTCGGTATCGCCCATGCCCGCGCCCAGGGCGGCGCCGATCCGTTGATGTGGCACGCACACATCGCCATGCAACAGGCCAAGAGCACGCAAGGCTGCACTTTTCACATCTTCAACGAGCGGATCAACCGCAATGCGCGAAGCATGGCCGACCTCGAAAGCGAGCTGCGCCGGGCCTTGCGTCGCGATGAACTGGAGCTGCATTACCAGCCGCGTCTGAACATGCAGGACGGCCAGATTGTCGGCCTCGAAGCGCTGGTGCGCTGGCGTCACAGTGAGCGCGGCTTGCTGCCACCGAGCGAATTCGTGCCGCTGGCCGAGCAGAGCGGTCTGATCGTGCCGCTGGGTTACTGGGTGATTTCCCGGGCTCTGCGTGACATGCAGGCCTTGCGCGAACGCGGATTGCCGGCGCTGCACATGGCGATCAACCTGTCGTTCCGCCAGTTCCAGGACAGCCAGTTGCTGCCGACGCTCAGTCGTCTGATCGCCGAGCGCGGTGTCGAGGCGCAGTGGCTGGAATTCGAACTCACCGAAACCGCCGTGATGCGCCGCAGCGACCTGGTCAAACAGACCATGGACGCCCTTGGCCGCCTTGGCGTGCGCTTCTCGCTGGATGACTTTGGCACCGGATTCTCGTCGTTCGTGCACCTCAACAGCCTGCCGATCACCTTGCTGAAGATCGACAAGAGCTTCGTCGGCGGCATGGAGCAGCGCGAAGAGAACCGCAAACTGGTGCACGCGATGATCAATCTCGCGCACAACCTGCACCTGGAAGTGGTGGCCGAAGGGGTGGAAACCCCGGAGCAGATGGAATTGCTGCGCGGGTTCGGCTGCGATCAGGTGCAGGGGTATCTGATCAGCAAGCCGTTGCCGCTGGCGGAGCTGGTTGAATACCTGACCTTCGATGCGAGTCAGCAGCCACCGCTGGAAATCGTGGTTTAACCACAGAACCCTGTGGGAGCAAGCCTGCTCCCACGGGGAAACACCTATTCAGGCTGGGCGACTGCGAACGGCTTTGAGGGTGCGGGCTCCAGACGAATCATCCGCTTCATTTTCCATTCGAACGCCAGCGTCAGGCTGATCGCCGCGCACGCCAGCCCCAGCGCCAGTCCCCACCAGACGCCGGTCGGTCCCCAATGCAGATGGAACGCCATCAGCCACGCCGCCGGCGCGCCGATCAGCCAGTAGCAACCGAGCCCGACCAGAAACGTGGTCTTGGCATCCTTGAGTCCGCGGATGCAGCCCATGGCAATGGTCTGCGTGCCGTCGAACAGCTCGAACCACGCCGCCACCGCCAACAGGCTCACGGCCAGACGAATCACCTCGGCAAACGCCGGGTCGTTATGGTCGAGGAACAAACCGACCAGCTGATTCGGCAGCAACCAGAACACCATCGCAAACCCCAGCATCACCACGGCACCGAAGACGATTCCTACCCGCCCGGACATCCGCGCATCGTTCAATTGCCCGGCGCCGTAATGCTGGCCGACGCGCATGGTGATCGCATACGACATCCCCGCCGGCACCATGAACGCAACTGAGACGATTTGCAGGGCAATCTGGTGCGCTGCCAGTTGCGTACTGCCCATGGTGCCCATGCACAGCGCTGCGAAGGCGAACAATCCGACCTCCACCGCGTAGGTGCCGCCAATCGGCAGACCTAGACGCCAGAGTTCTTTCAGGTATTGCCGGTTTGGCCGCGACAGACCTTCACGCAGCGGGTAAGCGTCGTAGGCCGGATGCCGACGGATATGCCACGCCAGCGCCAGTGCCATGCAGTTGGCGACAATCGCCGTGACCAGGCCAATGCCCGTCAGCCCCAGTTTCGGCAGGCCGAACATGCCGGTAATCAGCGCGTAATTGAGCAGGAAGTTGGCCACGGTGCCGGCGAGGCTGATGACCATCACCGGTGTCGCCCTACCAATGGCACTGGTGAAGCCGCGCAAGGCCATGAAGCTCAGGTAGCCGGGCAGGGCGAACGGCAGTGCGATCAGAAACTGCCCGGCGGCGTTGACGTTGGTCTCGGTCTGGCCGAACAGCAACAGCACCGGTTTGAGGTTCCACAACAGCAGCCCGGCACCCAGCGCCATCAGCCACGCCAGCCACAGTCCGGCCTGGGTCAGTTTCGCGGCACCGATAATGTCACCGGCACCCTGACGGATCGCCACCAGGGTGCCGACCGCCGCGATCACGCCGATGCAGAAAATCGACACGAACGAATAGCTCGCCGCGCCCAGACCGCCGCCCGCCAGCGCTTCGGGACTGAGGCGGGCCATCATCAAGGTGTCGGTCAGTACCATCAGCATGTGTGCCAACTGCGAGGCAATCAACGGCCCCGCCAGCCGCAGGATGGCCCAGAGTTCGGTACGCACAGGACGCTGCATGGTGTTCACATCCGTATAAAAGAGGGAGCAAGAGACCGTCGATTCTCAAGGTTTGGCGCGGCTTGCACAAAGGGATAAAAAGGATGGGTGGCATGATTAAAACTCATCCAGGAACAATTCTGCTAAGTTGGCGCAATCCCGCCATTGGAGCGCTGTACATGTCCCGTCGCCTTCCACCCTTGTATGCCCTGCGCGCATTCGAAGCGGCGGCACGCCACAGTTCGTTCACCCGGGCAGCCGAGGAGTTGTCGATCACTCAGAGTGCGGTGAGCCGGCATATCCGCACACTCGAAGAGCACTTCGCCTGCCGCCTGTTCCACCGCAGCGGGCGCAACCTGCAACTGACCGAGTCGGCGCGCCTGCTGCTGCCGGGCATCCGCGAGGGGTTCGCCGCCCTGGAGCGAGCCTGCAATACCTTGCGCGCCGAAGATGACATCCTGCGCATGAAGGCCCCGTCGACCCTGACCATGCGCTGGTTGCTGGCGCGGCTCAGTCGCTTTCGCCATTTGCAGCCGGGCAATGAAGTGCAACTGACCAGTGCCTGGATGGACGTGGATTCGGTGGACTTCAACAACGAACCTTTCGATTGCGCGGTGCTGCTGAGCGACGGGCATTTTCCGCCGGACTGGGAGGCCAGCCTGCTGTTTCCGGAAGAGCTGATTCCGGTGGGCGCCCCGAGTCTTTTGCACGACCAGCCCTGGGATGTGGCACGACTGTCCAGCGCTGAATTGCTGCACCCCACGCCGGATCGCCGCGACTGGCGCAGTTGGCTGGAGCACATGGGACTGTCGGATCAGGTATCGCTCAAGGGCGGGCAGGTGTTCGATACCCTGGAACTGGGGATGATCGCGGCGGCCCGGGGTTATGGCGTGTCGATGGGTGATTTGCTGATGGTGGCCGAAGATGTCGCGCAAGGGCGTTTGAGTCTGCCGTGGCCGACGGCAGTTGCCAGCGGGCTTAATTATTACCTGGTGTGGCCAAAGACCCGTCCGGGAGGTGAACGTTTGCGCCGGCTCAGCGACTTCCTGCAAGGCGAAGTCCACGCCATGGTGTTGCCGCCGGTCACGCGCTTGAGCTGAAACGTTCGAGCCGCCACAATGCCGGCCTTCGGCCATAACCCCGCTGTGCACTCAAGTATTCGGCTTTACCGCCGAATACGTGCAAGTGGGACCGTCGTGCCGGTTCCAGGCTTCACCCCCATTATTAGAATTTTCCGAGCCGCGATCAGGGAGGATCCGCAGACTCGGCCAGGAGCTGTCCATGTCTCAACCTCGCGCCCGGATCGCCTCGCAGCTGGGCCTCGCGCTCGCCGTGATACTGGCGGTTGTCATCAGTGGCAGTACGGTGTTCGCCCTGCGTTCGCTGGACACCGCCAACCTCGCCACACGTGAAGAACACCTGGCCAGCGAGGCACGTCTGCTCGCCGACCAGTTGAGCACCTTCCACGGCACGCTGCGTGAAAGCACCCAGCGCCTGAGCGGGTTGTTCGAGAAGCGCTTCAGCGCGGGCCTGAGCATTCACCCGAGCGAGCCGGTCAGTGTGGCGGGCACCCAGACCCCGGGCCTGCACCTGGGCAGCGAAGTGTTGAACAACAACTTCAAGGAAGTCGACGAGTTCAAGCAGATGACGGCGGGCGTTGCCACGCTGTTCGTGCGCAGCGGCGAAGACTTCGTGCGGGTCAGCACCTCGCTGACCAAACAGGATGGCACCCGCGCCATCGGCACCTTGCTCGATCACGCTCACCCGGCTTATGCGAAGTTGATGGCGGGGCAGGGCTACGTCGGCCGTGCGCTGCTGTTTGATCGCTCCTACATGACTCAGTACACCCCGGTGCGTGACAGCAGCGGCAAGGTGATCGCGGTGTTGTTCGTCGGCTTCGATTACACCGACGCGCAAAACGCCCAGTTCGATAACCTCAAGCGTTTCCGCATCGGCCAGAGTGGCTCCCTGGCGCTGCTGGACGAACAGAATAAATGGCTGGTTGCGCCAGCGGGCGTGCAGGCGCCGGATCAAGCGGTACCGGTGGTCAACGGTCTGGCGAAGACGCCGGGCAAGGGCCGGTTCTGGAGCGACAAGTCCGAAGACTTCTACAGCATCGCCGTACCGTTCGAGGGTGGACCGTGGTCGGTGGTGGCGAGCATGCCGAAATCCGAGATCCGCGAAGTGACCTGGAGCGTTGGCATCCAGTTGGCCATCGGCAGCCTGCTGGCGATGCTGATTGCGGTCGGTTCGGCGGTGTGGCTGCTGCGCAGCAAACTGCAACCACTGGGTGATCTGGTGCGTCAGGCGGAAGCCCTGGGTGCCGGCGATCTGAGCGTGCGGCTGAACGTGTCGAGCAACGATGAAATCGGTCAGTTGGCCCGTGCCTTCAACCAGATGAGCCAGGCGCTGTCGACCATGGTCGAGCACATCCGCCGCGCTTCGGAAGAGGTCAACAGCCGTGCGCAGGCGCTGTCCGGTTTGTCCGGGGGCGCGTATGAAGGCATGGAGCAGCAGTCCGGCGAGATCACCAGCATGGCGGGTGCGGTTGAAGAGTTCTCCGCCACCTCGCTGAACATTGCCGACAACATGGGCAACACTCAGCGTCTGGCCCAGGAAAATGCCCAGCAGACCCAGATCGGTCGCAGCTCGATGGAAGAAGCGTCGTCCTCGCTGGAACAGATTGCCGGCGCGCTGAACACCACCGCAACTGTAATCAACACGCTCGGTCAGCGCTCCCAGGAAATCGGCGGCATCGTCAGCGTGATCACCTCGATTGCCGAACAGACCAACCTGCTGGCACTCAACGCTGCGATTGAAGCGGCCCGTGCCGGTGAACAGGGTCGCGGCTTTGCTGTGGTGGCTGACGAAGTCCGCAATCTGGCGTCGCGCACGCGTCAGGCGACGGACGAAATCTCCGGGATGATCCACAGCATCCAGCAGGAAACCGGCAACGCCATCAGCACCATGGAGCAGGGCAACGTGCTGATGCAGGAAGGCCTGTCGCGCAATGCCAACGTCGCGTCGGCGCTGGCGCGGATCGATGAGCAGAGTCGTTCGGCGGGTCAGCAGTTCGCGGCGATCACCACCGCGACTCAGGAGCAGAGCAGCACCGCGACGTTGTTGAGCAGCAATCTGCAGAGCATCGCGATGGCCAACAGCGAGCAGCGCGAGGTGGTGTCGAACCTGGCCATTACGGCGAAGGAGCTGGAAAGCCTGGCGGCCGACCTGCGCCAAGAGGTCGACCGCTTCCGCTGAGAGGGCGTACCCGCTTACTGGTACGCGGAGAGGTCTTCGCTGGAGTCGACCTCTCCCCATTCACCCGTGTAGGCAACGGCTTCGACGGGAACCTGGCCAGCATCGATGACGCGCTGCAGCGTGTTGGTCATGTGCATCTTGTCGCGTTGTTCCGGGGGCAGTTCGGCTCGTAGCCGAACGACCTCTGCCCAGCCCTCGGGGGTGAAGCGCAGCAGTCCCATGTATTGGCCCTGAACTTCGTCCACCGATTGCGGCTTGTTGCCGATTTCCGCCAGCGTACCGGCGTCGGTCAGGCGGAACGTTTCGGCATCCAGCAACGGGTCGCCGAAACGTTGCGTCCACAGTTCCAGCCAGTTGGGGTCATAGGTCACCGCCAGTGATGCCGTGTTGGCCATCAACGACTGAACGGCCGCCGGGCTGTAGAAAATATCGGAATAACTCACGAGGCACGGCTGCCCCTGCAGCCACGATTCGGCGCAGGCCAGTGACGACACCATGTTGGTGTCAGCCCAGCGCGGGTTGTGAAACTCGATCAGGCCACGGTCGGCCAGCAACTCACGCTTATAGCCGGTGACCACGGCGATTTCACTGATGCCGGCCGCGCGCAGGGACTCCAGCTGCCATTCGAGCAGGGGTTTGCCCCGCAACTCGACCAGGCACTTGGGCCGCTCATCCGTGAGGCTTTTCATGCGACTGCCACGTCCGGCAGCCAGAATAATGGCTTTCACAACACGTCTATCCCGTGGGTTATTGAGAGGAGTGGGGTTCGCCGAACAACTGCCGGATTCGCTGAAGATCGTGGGAGGCAAAATCCGCTTCGCGCTCCGGATGCCACATCCAGCCTTCCCACGGCAGCTGAAGGTGGCGGATGGCTTCGATTTCCCCGTCTTCGCTGCGGGCCATGACTTCAAACCCCTGCGGGCAACTGGCAAGAGCGAGGCCGTGATAGCTGTTCACTTCGGCGACGATCCGGCCGGACAACTGATGCCGGGTTCGCACATGACCGGTGACCGGTTTCAGCTCGCCGCCGGACCAGTGCGCCAGCATCTGCATGCCGCGACAAATGCCCAGCACTGGCAACTGACGCGCGCGCGCGTGATCCAGTAACTCGCTTTCGGTACGGTCGCGGGCCGGGCACTGACCGATGTCATTGCCCCCCGACAGCACAATGGCGTGTGGCGCGACAGCCGCCAGCCAGTGATCGAGCGGCAAACCGTTGGGCACTGGCACCGGGACAAAACCGGCTGCCAGAAGGAAACCGATCAGTCGCTGATCCAGCGCATCACGGGTTTCTCCGCGTTCCGGATGACTGTCCACTCGCTGACTGACGGCGACAACCTTCATGTCATCATCTCCACCCGGCGGCCCGGGCAATCCAGGTGCAGGAAATCTGCGGTTGACCAGCGCCGGTAAAGCACTTCCCCCGCACCAATGACGGCCGGCAAGCCCAGCTCGCCGGCACGGATCGCCATGTGCGAATTGGCACCGCCCCACGCTGTGATCAATCCGGCAATCGGGTAGGCGAACAGCCAGTCGAACCCCGGATCCGCGTTGGGAATGCAGACGATCGCCCCGGCGAGTTTGTCCCGGTCGTCGCACAGCACCACCGGTGCGGTCACGCGTTTCTGGGTGATGAAATTGGGCGCCGTTTCCGGCCACTCGAAACTCCAGACATCTTCCGGTCGGGTGATCACCGGCGGCAGGGAGACCTTGAGCGTCTCGGCATAGCGCGCCTTGCCCTGTTCGATGCTGCGCAGCAGCACCTCTTTCGGATCCGCTGCCGCCACGTGCAATTCGGTGAAGGCGCGGATATCGCAATAGGCCAGGTCTTCGCGACCGATGCCGTGCTCGGCACCGACTTGCGCAATCAACGCCAGCGCGTCGGAGAGATTGCGGGTGAAGTGAAACTTGGCCAGTTCCCGCAGTTCGATACCGTTTTGCAGGAAGTCCAGCAAACCGACCGGATCGGGCTGCAAGCCATGGGCTTCGAGCAGTTTCACGATCTCGCGCATCTGTGGCAGCGTCAGCGAAAACGGTTGAAGCGGTTCCGGAGCGGCTGGACGTTGAGTCCAGTCGAAATAAAGCTCCGGCGCTTCATCGTAGCGGGGTGAAAGGATGTCGTAGGTGCCCGGTCGCAGATGCCCGTAACGCGCCAGGAAAGTCGTCTTGTCGAGCGTCGCCCGGTCGCGTGCCAATTGCCCGCTGACGGTGGAAACACCGGCCATGAACGCATCGTAGTCTGCCTGCGAAAACACGCCCACGGACACCAGCGACCTGAGCATCTGCACGGCGACGAAGCCGGCGCGCGCCAGACCGGCGAAGGGCAGGGTGCCGTAGCGTTTCGCATCTTCCAGCAGCCAGTAAATGCGCTCCAGCGGATCGGCATCGGAAGCCAGCAACTCATCGCGGCGGGCATTGAGCACATCGAGTTTGTTGGCATCGCTGCGCCACAGACCGTCCTTGGGGTGGACGATACGGTTGGTCAGCTTGCGCAGGCTGGTGCTGATCGCGTCCAGCTCGTGGGGCTGGAAGCCTGCATCGGCGAGGCGTTCCAGTTGTTGCGACAGATCCAGGGTGTAGCACGAGAACACGATCTCGAACTCCACCTTGTCGTGGAGTGTCGGTTCCGCCAGCAACCGATCGATGTAGTAGTCGACCAGCCGCCCGGCCAGATCTTCATCAAGGTCTGCCGGAATGAAGGAGTTGAACGACAAGCGCACATCGATATAGGGCAGGCCGAAAAAATGCGGCATCAGCGGAAAGCTGCGCAAGTTGCGGTAGCCGTAGTTGTGACGCTGATAGGCCCAGATGGAGTCGGTCACCAGGTCCCGGTACAGCGAGAGTGCCAACGGTTTGGGCCGGATACCGATGATCTCGGCCGGGTTCCAGTCAGGCATCACGCCATAGACCGTGCGCTGGCCGATCAGGAATGGATGTGGCCGCATGCCGCGCGCCACTTTGCGCTGAATGCTTTCCAGGCGGGCCGACTGCTCTGCATCGGATTCCGGACGGGAAGGCAGAATCAGCGGCCGGGCCTGTAACAGCCAGAGCACTTCGCCTTCGGTTTCACGGGTGACTGCAAACTCGCAGTCGACAGGCCCGCCACCGAACAGCTCCAGCAACTCTTCGAGCAAGCCGACCACAGGCGCGAGCGCTGCGGGCGCTGAAACCTTACTGTGGGCCGCCTGCTGCCAGAGCCGACCGCCCATGCCACCGGTCACCGAGGCCGTGTCGCTGCCTTCCGACCAGTTCACCACCCGATACGGCGCGCAGGTGTTGGGGTCGTGGGAAAACGCCACGCCGGAGCGCAGCACATTCCCCAGCATGGGCTGGACCAGGATCTCGTCCGACGGATACACCTCGCCATAACTGGCGATGACCTGTTCAACCGCCGAGGCCAGCCCTGTGTCATCGACATCCGGGATCGACAGGAAGGCGCCCGCGAAGGACGCCTGGGCGCTGTCCTCGCGTCCGCAGCTGGAACGCACGATCCAGGGAGCGGCAGGTAGCCGCCCCCGGATAGCCTGGACACAGGCTTGCCGATCCCGTTGCCAGTCCGCCACGGTGAATGCCAGCAGCGGCGCAATGCGGGCCGACGCGAGTCGTCCTTGCAGGCTGGACAGCGTGCCGGCCTTGGTAGAGAAATGCAGGGCCATCAGGCGTTATCTCAGCTGAGCGACCCAAATGTTCGTCGAGTACGGAATCTGGATCGAAGGCGTCTTCAGGCCTTTCAGGTAATCGTCGATGGCGCTGATCACTTCGTGGAAGTTTGCACCGGCCTGACGCTCCAGCGTGGCGTGGGAGCGCCAGGCTTCCAGGCATTCTTCGATGCTCTGCTCGTGAATGACACGGGCGTCCAGGTGTACGACCGGGCCGAACAGTTCGCTGGCGTCGATCACGGCCGTCTGGTCTTCGCGACGGGTGCCGTAGCCATAACCCGGTACGCGCTCCTTGATGATGGCTTCGATCCGGGCCTGGATCGGGTCTTCGAGATTGCGGTGGTTCCACATGCAGGCGAACCAGCCACGAGGCTTGAGAATGCGCGCGGTTTCTTTCAGGGCCTGCTGGCGGTCGCAGACGTTGAACGAGCTGCCGAAGGTGACCATGTCGAACGCCTGGGTCGCCTGACCGGTCACTTCGCCGGTGCCTTCGTGCCATTTGACATTGGCCAGCTCGGCGGTGCGCTTGATGCCGTTGGCGCGCATCGCATCGTTGGGCTCCACGGCGGTGACGTCCAGGCCACGAGCGGCCAGCATCAGCGTCAGGTGGGCAACGCCAGCACCCACGTCGCAGAACTTGTCACCCTGTTCGGCACCTGCGATCGAGAGCATCGCGTCGATGGCGGCATCGGCGTAGTCAGGACGCTTCAGATAGGCGTCGGCCAGGGTGGTGTAATCCCATTCGGTTTTCATACCAGATTCCTTGTATAAATTTTATTGAGTAAATCGTCTGCCAGGCTTTGCCCGGAGCGCAGGGGGTCGAATTCAACCAGCCAGTCCGCCGCTTGCGGTTCATCAATGGGCAGGTCAAGTCCGGCAACGTTGTTCAGTTCACCGGCATGAAACCGACGGTAGATGCCCTTGGGATCCCGGCGGCTGAGTTCCTCTACCGGTACTTTCAGGTAAACCTCGAAATAACCGGGCAGATGGGCGCGGTTCCACGCATGAACTTCACGAAACAGCGAGATCGTCGCGATCACCACGGTGTGGCCTTGCGCCGCGATCATTCTGCAGAGATGGGCGTATTGCATGGCCAGCGCGAGTCGACCTTCACGGCCATGGTTCTGCGAGTTGGCGGCGGTGGCGCCGAACACCTCGCGCAATTCATCGCCATCGAGCATCACAACCGATTGGCCATCGCTACGCAGACGGGCAACGAGCTCACCGGCCAGCGTTGATTTGCCGGCGCCGGAAAGGCCCGTAATCCATATCACCTGCGCGCGAGGGTCACATTTCATAGCATTCTGACCAGTGTTCCGTGTGGGTAAATGGCGTTGAACCTTGCTGCAGGTTCAACGCGCTTTATCTGTGTTCAGTCACGTTCTTTGATATTGCCAAAGGAGTCGATGGTTAACTGGCAGAACATCGAATCATGCTTGTTTTCGATCAAGTCATGAAACACATCCTGCGGCAACGGCAAGTTGCGGTACTGCGTTTCGTAGAACTTCTTGTATATAAAGTAATTGTCGTCGGGGGACATCAGGCTGAAGCCCAGTGCCAACTCTTTTAGTTCGTCGCCGTTTTTCGCAATGGGCAGCAGGTTATTCATCTGTTGCAGCCAGGCGTCGACAATCGGATTGCATTCATCGGAGGTCGGAACGTAATAGATTGGCAACTTGCACGAGTTGAGCATGAACGAAACACCACCGGTCGAGGCGTCGGTAATGATGGTGTCGCACTGCTGGTAGAAAACCGTGCTGCTGGTGCCTGGCTCGTCTATGGTGATCCAGTCATACACAGAGAGCTGTTTGCACAGGTCCTTCAGGGTTGGATGCTCGAGGTCGGCCATGTACGGACGCAGGATGAACCGGGCATGTGCAATCTGTGACCTGACGGCATTGATCACGGTTTGCAGGTTTTCGTACAGCGATGCGCCACTTGGGCAAATGCCCAATTGGGTCGGCAACAGCCCGACAACGTAGTCCCCCGACGCCTTGTTCGACACCGGAGCGGACTCGAAGAATCGGGGGACCTTGATTGGCAACGTCGCGACCGGACTTGTCTTGCGCATGTCGGTGCGCAATGCAATGCCATCGGCAATCAGGGATTTCAGGGCTTTTCTGTCGGGTCTGTAGCGTTGCAGGCCGGTTTTGATCAGGTCAAAACCTGATCGGGATGAAGCAATGACCACGTCCCAATAGGACGTCAGTTCGGCGTAGTAATACTTGTCCTTGGTCGGCATTCCGATATTGCCGTGGGTCATGAAGATGCCAAAGTTCGAATCGTCGAGCAGGCGGCCAACCCAGGCGTCGTTTGAAATGACGATTTGTGATTCCAGGTTCGAAATCTCTTCTACACCTACCTGCTGAACCGGGTAGTCGAGGATCTCTTCTGCCTCTTGCCGGCTCAGCCCCGTCTTGTCTGTTTGCAGGACGATGCAGTTGTAGGTGTTGCGTAGGGCATTGAGCGCAGGGATCAGGTATTCGAGGTATGTTTTGCCGCCACGGGTGACATTGCTGATCAGATAGACGTTTTTCATTATTGACTGGTACTTATAAAATTTGCCGTGGCAAAACAAAGTTGGATCAGCTAGGTGCGCGTGGACAATTAATTGATTGATATTGTCTTGGCGCGTTCGCCATTGAAATCTGTCATCGGCAGTTGTTTTAAGTCTGCCGTATCATGACGATTTTAATTGATCAAGTATATTGCGCCCGGTGGGCTGAAGAGATCTTTTCCATGATGTGCCGCCTCCATTTTATATTGCTTTAAAGTTTGAGCTTTTAACTAAAGGCTCTGGTGCCTGATGAAGAGCGCCGTCGTTATATCACATCTTGGCTAATGGCTATCAGCGTGCGCGGACTTTATTTTCAGCCGGCACAGACCACTTGCAAACAGCCTGTCCATCCCGTCATTGCGTCGCTGGGCGATACTGAAGCGCTTCGGCCAGATGTTCGCGGGAGATGGCATCAACCTTCTCTATATCGGCCAGTGTCCGTGCAACCTTGAGCAACCGATGCGCCGAACGCAGTGAAAGTGTCAGCCGTTCGCATGCAGACTCCAGCCAGTGTTCATCGGTTGTGGATAACTTGCAGTGTCTGCGCAACCCCGGCAGATCCAGAAATGCATTGGCGCAGCCTTGACGCTTTTGCTGTAGCTCCCGGGCTTCGGCGACCTGAATCGCTGCACTGGCACTGTCCTCGCCTGGTTTGATTGCCGGGTTCAATGCAGTGGCTTCCCTTGCAACGGTCAGGTGCAGGTCGATCCGGTCGAGCAACGGCCCCGACAGCTTGTTGCGATAACGCTGCACCATGTCCGGGGTGCACGAGCAACGCCCCGTTGGCTCGCCAAGATATCCACAAGGGCACGGGTTCATCGCCGCGACCAGTTGAAAACGTGCGGGGAAGCGCACGCGATCCTTTGCGCGCGCGATGACGATATGCCCGGACTCCAGGGGTTCGCGCAGAACCTCCAGTACCTTGCGATCAAACTCAGGGAGTTCGTCGAGAAACAGCACGCCGTGGTGGGCGAGGGTGATTTCGCCGGGCTGAGGTTTTGAGCTACCCCCGACCAGTGCCGGTCCGGAGGCCGAATGGTGAGGTTGGCGAAAGGGCCGTTGCGGCCAATGGGTGAGCGGGGCGCCACTGGCGACAGACTGAATCGCTGCAACTTCCAGCGCCTCACTCTCGGCCAGAGGCGGAAGCAACCCCGGCAATCGACTGGCCAGCAACGTCTTGCCCGTTCCCGGTGGCCCGCTGAGCAGCAGGTTATGCGCACCCGCCGCCGCTATCAGCAGCGCCCGCTTGGCGGCCAGTTGACCCTGAACTTCATTCAGGTCGGGATAGGGTCTGGTGGCATGGATCAACCCGTCCGAAACATAAGGTTCGATCGGCGTATGCCCATTGAAATGCGCCACCGCCTCCAGCAGATGATCCACCGCGATCACCTTCAGCCCTGATGCCAGGCACGCTTCTTCGGCATTCGCCCGCGGAACCATCAGCGTCCGCCCGGCCTTGCGCGCCGCCAGTGCCGCCGGCAATACCCCGCGCACCGCCCGCACCGCGCCGGACAACGCCAGTTCACCCAGGCATTCCACGTCATCCAGCGTCAGCGTCGGCACCTGCACACTCGCCGACAGGATCCCCAGCGCAATCGCCAGATCGAACCGCCCACCATCCTTGGGCAAATCCGCCGGGGCCAGATTCAGCGTGATCCGCCGCGCCGGAAACTGCAGCCCGGAATTGATGATCGCACTGCGCACCCGATCCTTGCTCTCCTTAACTGCTGCTTCGGGCAGGCCAACCATGGTCAACGAGGGCAAGCCGTTGGCCAGGTGGACTTCGACGGTGACGGCGGGAGCATCCACGCCAATCTGGGCGCGACTGTGGACGATGGCGAGGGACATGGTCATTCCTTGGGTTGAATCGGGGGCCGCTTCCTGCGGGTTTTTGAAGGGTAGTTGAGCCGGGTTTCAGTGTATGAATTGAGGTTTACAAGACGTATCAAGACCTGACGGCAGTGTCACTGCTTCCCTGAATTGGAGCGTTGACTCTCGGCCGGCATTGACGGATCATCCCGTTCGAGGACTGCAACTGCGCATTCGTCGGGACTGAGCACCAGCAAAAGCTCCCCCGCATTTTTGGCAGCAGAGAAAGCTGGTTTCTCTGAAGTAGTGACGACGGGATAGCCTGTCGGATTCTGAACCCATGGCTTTAAAACCGGGAGCTAAAGAATCGCTGCGACTACTCCTCAAAAAATATTTAAAAGGCGTCCTTCGGACGCCTTTTTTATTTCTGGTTGGATGATGCTCGTGGTATTTGTCCCACCAACGTGCCATGTGCGCGCTTTTGCGCGTACCAAGTCACCACGAAGTAACCAAATCCTGTGGCGCGCTCGTGTCGCGGTTCAAGAATCAGTGTTCCCATGGATGTTCTCAGTACCGCGACCCTGTTTCCACATCGCTGTTCTTTGAACTCGCAATAGATTTGCGCTCCTGGGACGATCATTTTCGCAACAATCGCTGCTACCCCATCGACAGTCTGGCAACCATGCTTGAGCAAATCGGCTCTGTGCGCTTCCCATATGTGTACTACGCCAAAACCACTATTCGCTCGGCGGTGAATACCTATTCGCAAATAAATCTTCCCACCTGGCAAGCCGAATTTTGGCATGTCGGGGATCGCACCAAAGATGTAACTGCCATCTGGGTGCTGAACTAGCGTGTTTTCTTTTTGTGTGAGCAAATCAGACAAGAGGGAGTCCAGAACCAGAATGTCTGGCAATCAATGTGATCCTTCTGAAACTCGACGTGTTGGATCGATCAGCGTAGGTGATGGCTACGAGCGTAACTACAAGTAAAAAATCACGTAATCGGGCGCGGGAGCTGATTCTTGTAGGGCCATGCTTTATTGGTTGTAGGACGTCGGCGAAACGTTGGCGGAGGTCTTGAGTAGCCGAATTGGATGCTCCAGTTTTGCCGATCAATGCAGCCTCTGGAGGCGAAAAATGGAACGCAATGGTATGCGCCCGATTCATCCGGGCGAGGTGCTGAATAAGGAATTCATGGAGCCGTTGGGCATGACGGTCATGGCCTTGGCCATGCCCACGAACTGGCCTGAAACCGAGATCGAGAAGCTTGTGAAATGCCAGCTCAGGATCTGCGCCGATCTGGCAATCAGACTGGCAATCCACCTCAACACCACGCCTGAGTTCTGGATGAATCTTCAGTCGACTTACGATTTACGCAGGGCCCAGCTCCGGCATGCGGACCTATAGCGATTGCAGCATCCGCGAAGCCCTTTTCCACCAAGTGGCCGGCACTGGGTGTTTTCGCTTTTCCCGCTCTACCACCATCTGCGGCACATCCTGCAACCGAATCCACGGCTGGTTATTCCAGTGCAGCAAACTCAACGACATCTCGGGCCAATTCAGCAGGCTTAGCTGTGGGCGTTCGCTTGTCGTGGGGTGCTGGGCGTCGCGCAGGGTGGGGATGACTTGATGGGTGAGCCATTCGCGCAGGGCACGGTATTCGGGGCAGTAGTGGTAGACAAGGAGGGCATAGATGCCGGATTCGCTGATCAGGAGGGTGTTTTCGATCTGGTTGTGGATCAGGGTTTTGCGGGTTTGGTATTGGTCAGGGTCGAGTTTTCGCAGCATGCGTTCGTTGAGGTAAATGTGTAGCAGGCGGCCCAGATCGCGGGCAGAGAACCAGGGTTGGTTCTGGATGAGCAGGGCGTGGAGGGGGAGTTTGTGGCGGGTGAAAACCTGAGGAGTGAGATACGTATCTTCGTTATTCATTGAACAGCTCCTTTTGCTTTAGGGCTGCCCTCAATTGTCGCCAAACAATTGGGTGGCAGTCGTACGCGGGTTGGCGAACCGGAGCAAAAGGAACCCGGCAGACCCGAAGGTCTCCCACGCACAACCGCCATGACTCGATGTGGCGGTAAACATAGCCGCCATCATGGTTGTCGTGCGCCTTAAGCTTTCCGGGTCGCCAAACCCAGTGCTGAACATTCAGCATTGGGTGAGCTTAGGAATCAGGGCTTCACGACGCAATCGGACGGCGGGGTTGCAAGCTGTAGGATTCTGCCGAGATTCGGCAGCGAATCCTGAATGGCGGGAAGGTCGTTCCGACCTTCATTCGCGGGCAAGCCCGCTCCCACAAGGAGCCGCATTCACAAAGAAACGAGGTGTTACTCAGCCGGCGGCGTCAACTTCGCTTCCAGCTCAGCCACCTTCGCCTCAAGGCTCTCAAGCCGGGCGCGAGTCCGGGCCAGCACCACCATCTGACTATCAAACTCTTCCCGGCTCACCAGATCCAGTTTGCTGAAGGCACTTTGCAGCAGCATCTTGAACTGGCTTTCGATTTCGGCTTTTGGCAATGGCGTGTCGCCGCTGAACAGGCGGGAGGCGGTGCCGCTCAGGGCGTCGAGGAAGTCTTTGGGCGCGAGCATGGGATATGTCCTGGAAACAATGGCCGGCAGTGTATCACGCAGTGTCTATAGTCATTTGCGTTGGCCGGGATGCACGCTTTTCGCGCAAAAGGACGAACGGCTGCGCACCGTTGTTGTGCGTATCCCGTGTGCCATTTCGGTGATGGCATCTTCGGCAGCGGCCAAGGGATTGAAATCAGGGGATTTTGGCGAGATGGCAAGCTTTCTGCTTAGTCGGTAGTGACCCATGCACTGATGCAGTCGCTGTGACGAATGCAGTGCGGCAGGCGGAGCGGGGAGTTTCGTCAGCAGCGGTTAGCTGGCGTCAGTCGGGCAGGTAGGGCCGACGATGCGTTACAAAGCCAGGCACTGCGCTTAGACTTGAGTCGGGTTTGTTTTCCTGGGGCAAGTCCACCAATTCGGGAGAGAGTTTCATGAAGCTAGTCACTGCCATCATCAAGCCGTTCAAGTTGGACGACGTGCGCGAGTCGCTGTCCGAAATCGGCGTGCAGGGCATTACCGTTACTGAAGTCAAAGGCTTCGGGCGGCAGAAGGGTCACACCGAGCTGTATCGCGGCGCGGAGTACGTGGTCGATTTTCTGCCCAAGGTGAAAATCGACGTTGCCATCGACGACAAGGATCTGGATCGGGTTATCGAGGCGATAACCAAGGCTGCCAACACCGGCAAGATCGGTGACGGCAAGATCTTCGTGGTCAATCTGGAACAGGCGATTCGCATCCGTACCGGCGAAACCGATACCGACGCGATCTAAACGCCGCCACAAACCCAACGCCCCAGGAGAAAACAATATGACTCTGCGTAAATTCGCAGGGCTAGGCGCCCTGTTGTCCATCGTAATGCCCGGCCTGGCTTTGGCGGCAGATCCGGTGGCGCCTCCAGTCCTCAATTCCGGCGATACCGCCTGGATGCTGACCTCGACGGCCCTCGTGCTGTTCATGACCATTCCCGGCCTCGCGCTGTTCTACGGCGGCATGGTTCGGTCGAAAAACATTCTTTCCGTGATGATGCAGTGCTTCGCCATTACCGGCCTGGTCACCATCCTGTGGTTCCTTTATGGCTACAGCATGGCGTTCGACACCACCGGGATGGAAGCCAACGTCGTCAACTTCAACTCCTTCGTCGGCAGCTTCGGCAAGGCCTTCCTCGCGGGCATCACGCCTGCCAGCATTACTGGCCCGGCGGCGCTGTTCCCTGAAGCCGTGTTCGTCACTTACCAGATGACGTTCGCCATCATCACCCCGGCGCTGATCGTCGGTGCCTTCGCCGAGCGTATGAAGTTCTCCGCGATGCTGGTGTTCATGGGCGTCTGGTTCACCCTGGTGTATGCACCGATCGCGCACATGGTCTGGAGCGGTCCGGGCTCGCT
Organism: Pseudomonas allokribbensis; assembly: GCF_014863605.1. Taxonomy (NCBI): domain Bacteria; kingdom Pseudomonadati; phylum Pseudomonadota; class Gammaproteobacteria; order Pseudomonadales; family Pseudomonadaceae; genus Pseudomonas; species Pseudomonas allokribbensis. The sequence goes on along the minus strand of NZ_CP062252.1, from coordinate 6,312,471 downwards.
GCTGGGTGACTGGGGCGTGCTCGACTTCGCCGGCGGCACCGTGGTGCACATCAACGCCGGTATCGCCGGTCTGGTGGCGTGCCTGGTGCTGGGCAAGCGCAAAGGCTTCCCGACCACCCCGATGGCGCCGCACAACCTCGGTTACACCCTGATGGGCGCCGCCATGCTGTGGGTTGGCTGGTTCGGCTTCAACGCCGGTTCCGCCGCCGCCGCCAACGGCACTGCCGGCATGGCGATGCTGGTCACCCAGATCGCCACCGCCGCCGCTGCACTGGGCTGGATGTTCGCCGAGTGGATCACCCACGGCAAACCTAGCGCACTGGGTATCGCTTCGGGTGTGGTTGCTGGTCTGGTAGCAATCACTCCGGCAGCCGGCACCGTGGGCCCGATGGGCTCGCTGATCATCGGTCTGGCCGCCGGCGTGGTGTGCTTCTTCTGCGCCACCACCCTGAAACGCAAACTCGGCTATGACGACTCCCTGGACGCCTTCGGCGTGCACGGTATCGGCGGTATCCTCGGCGCGATCCTGACTGGTGTGTTCGCCGCTCCAGCGCTGGGTGGCTTCGGCACCGTCACCGACATCGCCGCACAAGTCTGGATTCAGTGCAAAGGCGTCGGCTTCACGGTGATCTACACCGCGATCGTCACCTTCATCATCCTCAAGGTGCTGGATGCCGTGATGGGTCTGCGTGCTACCGAGGAAGAAGAATCGGTGGGCCTGGACCTGGCACAGCACAACGAGCGCGGCTACAACCTGTAAGTACGCGCCTCAAAAAAACTTGCCCGGTTCGCCGGGCATTTTTTTGTCCGGGATTTGTCATCCTTGAGATGGCTGTAAGGATTTTTCGTACTGCTTTGGTCGTGTTTACGACGGGTGTTTTTCTACGGCCAATGGCTTACATCATTGAAGGAATATTAGGGCCTTTGTTTTTTTTCAGAGCGCGCTAGAATGCGCCCCGAACGTGCGGAGAACTGTATGTGGCAACAGACTCTGATAACCCTTCGGGCACGGCCCCGGGGCTTTCATCTGGTAACGGAAGAGTTGCTCGCCGGACTGCCTGAACTCAAGGCATGCCGGGTCGGTCTGTTGCATTTGTGGCTGCAGCATACCTCGGCGTCGTTGACCATCAACGAGAACGCCGATCCGGCGGTACGTCGCGACTTCGAACGATTTTTCAATCGTCTGATCCCACAAGGAACAGACGGCTATGAGCATAACGACGAAGGCCTGGACGACCTCCCGGCGCACTTCAAGGCCAGCGTGCTGGGCTGTCAGATCAGCCTGCCGGTTTCGGCGGGTCGGCTGGCACTGGGCACCTGGCAAGGCGTTTACCTGGGCGAGCACCGCGATCATGGCGGTGCCCGTAAAGTCCTCGCCACCTTGCACGGTGAAGAGGCATAAACCGTTGGTCACCAATGGTTACCGATTTTTTTACGGCGACTTTCGACAGTCGCCAAAGCTGGTCTATAACTAATCTGCTTTTCGCAAGTCATGAGGTAGAACATGAGCGACGATGATCTGGAAAACGACGACCTCGAAGTAGGCGACGAAGACGAGGCCGAGGACGGTCTGGAAGCAGCAGCGGAAGACGTTGCTGAAGACGATGGCGGTGACGATACGCCGGCCCCGGCTGCCAAAGGCAAGGCCAAGGCTGCGGTGTCGGTCGATGAGTTGCCGAGCATCGAAGCCAAGAACAAGGAGCGCGATGCCCTGGCCAAGGCCATGGAAGAGTTCCTTGCGCGCGGCGGCAAGGTGCAGGAAGTGGAGGCCAATGTGGTCGCCGATCCGCCCAAGAAGCCGGACAACAAGTACGGCAGCCGCCCTATCTGAGGCGTGCCGCTTGCTTGCTGGAAAAGCCCGCCGTCGCTGCGGGCTTTTTCATGGGCGAAAGAAACCTAGCCGCGGCTGTTCCAGCGGGCGAGAACAGCCGGTAGATCGGTCAGGCTGCGAATCTCGGCATCCGGCAAGCGTTCTGCTTCCCAGACCTTGCCTGCCGGGTTGAACCAGATCGCACGCAAGCCGGCCTGCTGCGCCCCGGCGATGTCATCTCCCGGGTGATCGCCGATATGCACCGCCGCTTCAGCGCTCACGCCGCCGCGTTGCAGGGCTTCATGGAACAGTCGCGCATCGGGCTTGGCGATGCCGATGTCTTCGGCGCACAGCGCAAACTTGAAGTAATCCGCCAGCCCGAGGCGGCGTACATCGGCGTTGCCATTGGTGACCACGCCAAGGGCGTAATGCTTGGCGAGTGTTTCCAGGATCGGCTCGACTTCCGGGAACACCTCGATCTGATGCCGGGCATGCAGAAACACTTCGAAACTCTTGTCCGCCAGCGCCGAGGCTTCACCGTGGGCATAACCGGCTTCTTCAAGGGCGTGGAACAGCACCCGCCGACGCAACGCACTGATGCGGTGCTTGAGTTCCGGCTCGTTGGCCAGCACCCGTTCGCGGATCGACCACAGATGTTCCACCGGCACCGCGCCCAGATTCGGCGCATGTTCGCTCAGCCATTCGCGCAAAACCGCTTCGGCGCTGACGATCACCGGGGCGGTGTCCCACAGGGTGTCGTCGAGGTCGAAGGTGATCAACTGGATGCTCATGAATCGTCGCCTTTCATGCGTTTGGCCCGTGGATGGGCGCTGTCGTAGACCGCCGCCAGGTGCTGGAAGTCCAGGTGGGTATAGATCTGGGTGGTCTTGATGTCCGAGTGGCCGAGCAGTTCCTGCACGGCGCGCAGGTCCTGGGAGGACTCCAGCAAATGGCTGGCAAAGGAGTGCCGCAGCATGTGCGGGTGCAGGTTCTGCCCCAGTTCGCGCTCGCCGGCCAGTTTGACCCGCACCTGAATTGCGCGCGGGCCGAGGCGTCGGCCTTGCTGGCTGACGAACACCGCATCGTCCGCCGGGTTGGTCAGCGCTCGCAGTGGCAGCCATTGCTCCAGTGCTTCTCGGGCCTTTTTGCCCACGGGCAACAGGCGCGTCTTGCTGCCTTTGCCGAGCACTTGAACCATGCCGTCGGCGAGGTCCAGTTGATCGAGATTGAGCCCGGTCAGCTCCGACAGGCGCAGGCCGGAGGAGTAGAACAACTCCAGAATCGCCTGATCACGTCGAGCGAGAAAATCGTCTTCCACGGCGCCTTCGAGCAGTTGCAGGGCGCGATCGGTATCGAGGGTTTTCGGCAGGCGGCGTTCGCCTTTTGGCGGCGCCAGGCCAGTCGCCGGGTCGTGATCGCAAAGGCCTTCGCGATTCAGATAGTGATAGAGACCGCGCACCGCCGACAGCAGGCGCGCCAGGCTGCGCGAGGACTGGCCTTGCGCGTGCAGGCGGGCGATCAGGCCGCGCAGGCGCTGGATGTCCAGGGCCTGCCAGCTGCCGATGTTCTGTTTGTTGCACCAGCCGAGGACTTTATCGAGGTCGCGCCGGTAGGCCGACAGCGTGTGCGGCGACACCTGCCGCTCACTGCGCAGGTGTTCGCAGTAAGCGTCCAGTTGTCGTTCCATGGTCAGCGTACCGAGCGCAGGGAGCTGTTGACCCGTGGCAGCACGCGGCCCATGACTTCGGCGATGTAGCTGAGGAACAGCGTGCCGACCGAACTCTTGTAGTGCTGCGGATCACGGCTGGCGATGGCCAGAATCCCGTGGATGCCCTGGTGGCTGACCGCGACCACGGCGGTGGAGCCGATCTGCTTGCGCTGCTCTTCGCCGAACAGGAAGTCCAGCTCGTGTTCGCGCAGGCTGCCGCTGATGCTCTTGCCTTCGGTGAGCAGGCCGCCGATGGCGGTTTGCGCGTCGGCGTGGGTCACCCAGCGGCCGACCGGAGCCGGGTTGTCGCCGAGCAGGATCAGGCTGACGAAGGGCACCTGGAAGTCCTGGCGCAGACTGTCTTCGACGCTGATCACCACGTCTTCCAGGGTGGCGGCGTCCATCAGGGCGAGGATCAGGCGGCGGGTCTTGTCGAACAGGCGATCGTTGTCCCGGGCGACGTCCATCAAGTGCGAGAGGCGATGACGCATTTCGATGTTGCGGTCGCGCAGGATGGACATCTGGCGCTCGACCAGCGACACGGTGTCACCGCGACGATGGGGGATGCGCAGGGACGGCAGCAGTTCTTCATGTTCGACGAAGAAGTCCGGATGAGCCTCCAGGTACGCGGCAACCGCTGCCGCCTCCAGGCTCTCGGACGCTGTTTCACCGGACTGTCGGGCGGGTACCTGAGGCTTATCGGTCATGGCTTCTGCTCACTCAAAGACGGACTTGTCCTTCGTATACACGCACTGCCGGACCGGTCATCAGCACCGGTTGGCCAGGGCCTGCCCATTCGATGGACAAGCGCCCGCCCGGCAGGTCGATCAGCAGTGGCGAATCCATCCACCCCTGGCTGATCGCAGCTACAGCAGCAGCGCAGGCGCCGGTGCCGCAGGCCTGGGTTTCCCCGGCGCCACGTTCCCAGACGCGCAGTTGTGCGCGATTACGGTCGATGACCTGGATAAAGCCGACGTTGACCCGAGCTGGAAAGCGCGGGTGGTGTTCGATTTTCGGACCCAGCTCATGCACCGGTGCGGTGTTGATGTCCTGCACGCGCAGCACGGCGTGGGGGTTGCCCATCGACACCGCTGCGAGCTCGACCGATGTACCGTCGACGTCGACCTGATAGCTCAGGGCCTGCTCGGTCGCCTGGAACGGAATATCCGCCGGTACCTGACGCGGGGCGCCCATGTTCACGCCGATCTGGCCGTCGTTACGCACGTCCAGTTCGATGATGCCGCCCTTGGTCTCGACGCGAATCAGACGCTTGGCGGTCAGGCGCTTGTCGAGCACGAAGCGTGCAAAGCAGCGCGCACCGTTGCCGCACTGTTCCACTTCGGAGCCGTCGGAGTTGAAAATCCGGTAACGGAAATCCACATCCGGATTGCTCGGCGCCTCGACGATCAGCAACTGGTCGAAACCGATGCCGGTGTGCCGGTCGCCCCACATTTTTGCGTGCTTGGGCTGAATGTGCGCGTGCTGGCTGACCAGGTCGAGGACCATGAAGTCGTTGCCCAGGCCGTGCATCTTGGTAAAACGCAGCAGCATGGGGTTACTCCGGCAGCAGGCTTTCGCCGGCAAACAGCTCGGCCACGGTCTCGCGGCGACGCACTTCAAACACCTGATCGCCATCTACCAGCACTTCGGCGGCACGGCCGCGAGTGTTGTAGTTGGAGCTCATCACAAAACCGTAGGCACCGGCCGAATGCACGGCCAGCAGGTCGCCTTCTTCCAGCGCCAGCTCTCGATCCTTGGCGAGGAAGTCGCCGGTCTCGCAGATCGGGCCGACCACGTCGTACTGGCGTGCGGCGGTGTCGCGCGGTTTGACCGCGGTCACGTCCATCCAGGCCTGGTACAGGGCCGGGCGGATCAGGTCGTTCATGGCGGCATCGACGATGGCGAAGTCTTTGTGCTCGGTGTGTTTGAGGTATTCGACCTGAGTCAGCAGCACGCCGGCGTTGGCGACGATGAAACGGCCCGGCTCGAACACCAGCGCCAGATCACGACCGTCGAGACGCTCGCGCACAGCCTTGATGTAGTCGGCGGCCAGCGGCGGCTCTTCATCGCGATAACGCACACCCAGGCCACCACCGAGATCGATGTGGCGCAGATGGATGCCGCAATCGCCCAGACGATCCACCAGATCCAGCAGGCGATCAAGGGCATCGAGGAACGGCGGCAGGGTGGTCAGTTGCGAGCCGATGTGGCAATCGACGCCAACCACTTCCAGGTTCGGCAGGTGCGCGGCACGCACGTACACGTCTTCGGCGTCGGCGATGGCGATGCCGAACTTGTTCTCTTTGAGACCGGTGGAAATGTACGGGTGGGTGCCGGCATCGACGTCCGGGTTCACGCGCAGCGAGATCGGCGCGACAACGCCCAGCTCGGCGGCGACCACTTGCAGGCGCTCCAGCTCGTCGGTGGATTCGACGTTGAAGCAATGCACGCCGACTTCCAGCGCGCGACGCATGTCGTCACGGGTCTTGCCGACGCCGGAGAACACGATCTTATCAGGGCTGCCGCCGGCGGCCAGGACGCGTTCCAGCTCGCCACGGGAAACGATGTCGAAACCGGCGCCGATGCGGGCCAGGACATTCAGTACGCCGAGGTTGGAGTTGGCCTTGACCGCGTAGCACACCAGGTGCGGCATGCCGGCCAGTGCATCGGCGTAAGCCAGGTACTGGGCTTCGATGTGGGCGCGGGAGTAGACGTAGGTCGGTGTGCCGAAGCGATCGGCGATGGCGGACAGCGCCACACCTTCCGCGAACAGCTCCCCGCCACGGTAGTTAAAAGCGTCCATGGCGATCCCTTAGTAAACGTCGTGCTTGTGTGCCTTGGAGGCAGGCTGCTTTTGCGAAGACTGGGCTTGTGCGGCCGGGTCCTGATCTTCATCGGGCAGGTACAGCGGGCCTTTCTGACCGCAGGCCGAAACGAGACAGGCAACCGCGACGAGCGCAGCAAGGGAAGAGATCAGGCGCTTCATGGCGAAATCCTTGAATATGCGTTAATTGCGCCGGAGTATACCGGCCACCCGGCAGCTTGCCTATGCGACGGAACTCCCGTCCGGCGGGGCTTGGGCTGCGGCGAAGAAACTTTTCCCGCGTGACGGGTGCATATTTCGTCGCCGGGCAGGGCGCTTGGTCGTTATCCTTTGCAATCGGCTGGCAGCGACCGTATCTTGCGGCGCTTGAGCCTGATCAGACATTTTTTGAGGTTGCCGCAATGAGTTTGTCCGAAGCCCGTTTCCACGATCTGGTCGATGAAACCCAGGAAAAACTGGAAGACATCTTCGACGACAGCGACCTGGACATCGACATGGAGAACTCGGCCGGTGTGCTGACCGTCAAGTTCGAGAACGGCACCCAGCTGATCTTCAGTCGTCAGGAACCGCTGCGTCAGCTGTGGCTGGCCGCTGTCTCCGGTGGTTTCCACTTCGACTACGACGAAGAAAGCGAACGCTGGATGTGCGACAAGAGCGAAGAGCAGTTGGGCGAGATGCTCGAGCGCATCGTCAAGCAGCAGGCCGGTACAGAATTCGATTTCGAAGGCCTGTGATTTCGTGACTGACACCGCGCCCGCCCGTCCGCCGAAGCCGCTCTACAGCAACGTCAGCCCGGCCGTGCCTTCGCCGTGCACCGGCGTGTGTCGGCTGGATGAGCAGAAGGTCTGTCTCGGCTGCATGCGCCATGTCGAAGACATCCGCGAGTGGCGCTCGGCCGATGACGAGCGCCGCCGGGTAATCTGCGCGCAGGCGATGCAACGCCGACAGCTCGCCGGAGCGTAGCTTGTATATTTTTTGAGCTGTGATAGTGTCCGGAAACGCCTCAACCCATCGAGGCCTGGTGAAAACCCCGTCTTTTTTGGCGGGGTTTTGCTTTTTTTGTGTGCAGAAGAAAGGAGTCTGCCCGGATCATGACCGCACCTTCCATCACCCTTACCCGTCTGGACGTGCAACGTCTGGAGCGCCTGATCGACAGCCTGGATGACACGCTGCCGGGCGTGATCGCGCTGCAAACCGAACTGGACCGCGCCGATACGCTGGTCGGCCACGATGAAGTGCCCGCCGATGTCGTGACGATGAATTCCCGTGTGCATTGTCGCGAAGAGGGCAGTGGCAAGGACTATCACCTGACTCTGGTTTATCCGAAGCACGCCAACGCCGATGAAGGCAAAATCTCGATCCTGGCCCCGGTCGGCAGTGCGCTGCTGGGCCTGAAAGTCGGCCAGCACATCGACTGGCCGGCACCGGGCGGCAAGACCCTGAAGCTGACCCTGCTGGAAGTCGAATCGCAGCCGGCCAACGGCGGCGACTTCCCGGAATAACCCCGCCTCAGACCTGCTCGAGCGCCTCGTTCAGAGAGCGCTCCAGGTCAGCCTTGTAACGCAGATACAGATTGCTCGAACTCTGCCCGTCACCGATCACACCCGAGAGATCGAGGTCGGTGATGTAGCAGCGGTAGCGCTCGGTTTCCCGGCGCTGCCCGACAATCTCCCGGGCGACCACGCTGAACAGCTGGTCGCCATGTTCCAGCTCGCTGAATTCCCGCTGATTGCAATACAACGTGACCTGCACTTCGCCCGGTGCGGCTTTGCCGATGATCGCCTGCACGTCGTAGAACGGCTTGTTGACCGGGGTCTGCGGTGCCGGGCGCATTTCGACGCGTCGCGCGCGTCCCGGTCCTGATGGCAATAACTGGTAATACAAGATTTCAAGGCTGGCGGCGTGGTTCGAGTCCATCGGCAGCAGTGCTTCGCGACGGAACTGGATCGATTGCAGGAACCGTTGCAACGGCACCAACAGGCTTTGCTCGTCGTGATAGGGCAAGTGTTGTTGCCACAGCGCATTGAATTCGTCGAGCACGTACAGCTCGGCCGTTTGTTCGGTGATCCGGTAGAACACCTGAATGCATTCGGGCTGGCCCATCGGCAGGATCAGCGCGAGGTCGTGGTCTTCCAGCGCCATCGGGTCCAGGTGCAGCGGGCTGTAGCGCGGTTGCTCCTCGCCCAGGTAATCGAGCAGCGCCGGCAGGGTGGCGAGAGCGACATGGCTGACCTGGCCCGGAACCAGTTCCAGTACGTGATAGTGCTGTTGCACCTGAATCAGGTAGCGGTGATTCAGGTCGCTGAGCAGCAGGTTCTGAGCGGTGTCGACGATCTCTTCCACCCGGCGGGCGATGAATTGCGCACGGTTGTGGCAGAAGCAGCGCACCCGCAGCGATGGCTGCTGCGGCCCGCGCGGCAGGTTGTTGAGGTAGTCGCGCAGGCAATCGAGCAGCGCATGCGGGCCGTCGAAGCGATTGACCAGCACTTCGTTCCAGCTGTTGAGCGTGACCTGATCGAGGGTCAGCACCAGGTTTTCGCGCACGCCGGCATAGCTCAGGGAGTCCGTGCGCTCGGTGGTCATCAGGATGTTCAGGTCGCGGTGATGCTTGAGCGGGTCGACCCCGACATTCACCAGTATCAGCACTTCGCTCGGCACGCTGGCGTGCAGCAGCGGTTCTTCGGCAACGGTGGGCAAGGGCAGGGCGATGCTCTGTTGCAGGCTGCCGAGCAGGTTGAACAGCTCGAACTCGCTCAGGTCGCTGGTGCCGGGATGCAGGGCCAGTCGTGTGCTGCTATCGATTACGCCGTTGCGATGGCACCAGGTCAGCAGTTCCAGCAACTCGCGACTGCGCTTGATCGGTGCGAAGTGTTCCCACTCCAGCGCCGTCAGGCTGCCGTTGTACAGGCCCCACTGGGTTTGGCCCGGTTCCTTTTTGTTCGGCGACTGCACCAGGGTCAGGGTGTCTTCGGCCAGATCCGGGGCGATGCCGGGGTTGATGAACTCGACCTTGTCGGCCTTGCGTTCGAACGCGGCGTACAGGCGTCGGCCGAGAACGTTGAGATCACGTTTGTTGATCAGGCTGACAGTCTGCTCGGTGCGGGCGAACTGGGTGAGAAAGCGGTAGCTGTAGTTCAGCTCGTTGACCAGGGCCCGGCGCTCGGCGCTGACCTGACGGACTTTCCACTGACTGCGACTGTCGAGCAGCGCAAGCTGACGCTGGTCCCAGTGCCATTCGCTGGCCAGCCTTTCCAGCAACGAACGCTGCCAGCTTTGGGTGCGGCTGTTGCCGGTGAGCTTGCGGTTGACCTTGAGGTACAGCGCCCGACGCACCAGCTCAAGCCGCTCCGGTTCGTTGCGTGCGGTGAGGTATTCCTCGATCCGGCGGTAAACCACCATGTACGGATCCAGCTCGTCGAGGTCCAGCCGGTTGGCGAATACCGCCTGCTTGAAGCGCAGGCTCAGGCACTGCACCTGCGGGTGCTCGCTGGCGTAGACCTCGATCAGCAGTAGCTTGAGCACCGACTTGTAAGGCGATTCGATGCCCTTGAACAGCTGCCACAGCCCGGCGCCCACGAATTCGCCCGGGGGAATGTGCGCCAGCGGCCCCAGGTCGAGGGTTTCATCGTTGCGGATAAAGCGTTTGGACAGCAGCGTGTGGGTGTACTGATCGTAGGCCCGTTCTTCGTAGACCGGCACCAGCCACCAGATCGGCGTACGCCCGGCCAGCCAGATCGCGGTGCGGTAGAACTCGTCCAGCAGCAGATAATGCTGGGTGGTGCCGCAATCCTCGGAACTGAGCTGGGTATCGCGCTCGCCTTTGACGAAGCGTGTCGGGTCGATCAGGAAGAAATGCGCCTCTGCGCCCTGGCTCGCGGCCCAGACCTCGAGCAACTGGCATTTTTTACGCAGCTCGGCGAGTTCGCTGTCGCTCAGGTCGGGGGCGTGGCACACCCACACGTCCATGTCGCTCTGGTCGGCCTGGGCGAGGGTGCCGAGGCTGCCCATCAGGAACAGGCCATGAATCGGCCGTGGCGGATTGCTGCCGTGGCGCGGCTTATAGGAAAACGAACGCGTCAGGCGCTGGGCTTCGGTGAGGGCGTCGGCGTCCGGCTCGTAATTCGACAGTCCGGCCGGCGTGCTGCCCGAAACATAGCCGGGCAACAGCGGATGATTGACGTGGAAAAACAGCGGCAGCAAGGTCAGCACGCTTTGCTGGCGCGTCGACAGGCCTTCCAGCGCCCGGCTCAGGCGGCCTTCGTTGAGTTTCAGAAAGCGTGCGCGCAGCTGGCTGAGTACCTTGCGGTCGATTCCCTCGTCCAGGTCGGGGCGGATTTCATGGGTACGGGTCATGTCGACTCAAACCGGCTCGCAGGGCTCGGAGGCAGAGGGTCACGGAATGCGGGGGAGTTTAGCGCCTGTGCAGCGCGAGCATTAAGCTGAATTTGTTTTTTGACGTCAGATTTCCACCGCGTGGCGATGGCTTGCAGCCGGGCTGGCCCGCGGAAATCCCGTGGCAGAGGTTTCCGTGGGCAAAGTCGGGAGGATCAGGCGGTTTGTTGCTCTTTCAGAATCGTCAGTACGGTTTGCACGTTTTGTGCGGCATCGCGACCGAGGCTGGTCAGGTAACCGCCATCAGGCTGGTCTGTCAGTTCTTTTTCAAAGAGGCGTTGGGCAGCAGCAATGTGCTTCGGGGCAGCGGTCTGATGAATTTTCAGGCCTTCCTGGGAACTGTCCAGGTTGAAGAGTGCGAGGACTTCCAGTTCGGCAACCAACTCAGGGGTAAGCGACATAAGGACTCCAGACTTTCTAGGAATTGGACGACAGCGCCCCTAAGGTGAACCTGCCGGCGCGACCTGTCCAGTGTGCGTCGGGGTTTTTGTCTCGGGGGTGGATTCCAGTGTAGTCAGGGGCCGGGAGAAGGCCGCAGAGATGGGTGACAAATTGTGTGGGAGCAGAGCTGCTCCCACATCGGGTTGCCCGGTTAAGCCTTTTCCGGTGGCAACTCGGGCAGTGCACGAAGGGCCGCTTCGTACCATTCGGTATTGAACGCGCGGTCGTCATCGAGCATGGCGTCGATCTCGTAAGCCAGCACGTGGGCCATCAGATTCAGGATGTCTTCGCGCTCATAACCGACCAGCGTCAGCTTGTTGAACGTCGCCTTGGCCGCTGGCGGGTTGTCGCTTTCGATCTGGTTTTCGATGGCTTCGATCAAAGTGCTCTCGGTGAACTCTTCTTCGTCGTTATCGATGTCTGTCGGCTCGCTCATGGCAGGCTCCTCAAGGAAAGGCGCCAGTTTACCCGCATTCAGCGGCGTGATGCTGCTGGCAGGATTCCCCGGAGCGATCTATAAACAGGCACTGCCCACCCCGCACGGCCTGGAGGCTATGTGATGTTCAAGCTCTACGGATTCTCAGTCAGCAACTACTACAACATGGTCAAACTGGCGCTGCTGGAAAAAGGCCTGCCGTTCGAGGAAGTCACGTTCTACCCGACGCCTACGCCTGAGTCTCTGGCCATCAGCCCGCGCGGCAAGGTGCCGGTGCTGGGCGCCGAAGGTGGCTACATCAACGAAACGATGGTGATGCTCGAATACCTCGAAAGCACTCAGAAGGGTGTCTCGCTGCTGCCGAGCGATCCGTTTGCGCGCGCCCAAGTGCTGGCGGTGGCCAAGGAAATCGAGCTGTACATCGAGTTGCCGGCCCGTGCCTGTTACGGCGAAGCGTTTTTCGGCGCGGCGCTGCCGGAGGCGATCAAGGAGAAGACCAAGGCTGAATTGCTGCTGGGGTTTGCGGCGCTGGGCCGTCACGGCAAGTTTGCCCCGTATGTGGCGGGCGACAGCCTGAGTATTGCGGATTTGTACTTCCTCTACAGCGTGCCGCTGGCGGCTGCGGTGGGGCACAAGCTGTTCGGTCTGGATCTGCTGGCGGACATGCCGAAGGCCAAGGCGCTGCTGGAGCGACTTGAACAGAATCCGCATGTGCAGAAGATCGCAGCGGACAAGGAAGCGGCGATGCCGACGTTTTTGGCGATGATCGCGGCCAAAAAGTAGAAGTTTTGTTCTGAAACAAGTTCGCGGGCAAGTCGATAGTTCGACTTGCCCGCGATGCTTTTAGCGGCTGGCGATCAGCGCCTGGCCGCGAGCTACGGCAGCCTTGACCTGCGCCGGCGCAGTGCCGCCGATGTGGTCACGGGCATTCACCGAGCCTTCCAGGGTCAGCACGGCAAACACGTCCTGCTCTATCTGGTCGCTGAACTGACGCAGTTCTTCCAGGCTCATTTCCGCCAGATCCTTGCCGGTGTCGACGCCGTATTTCACGGCATGGCCGACGATCTCGTGGCAGTCACGGAACGGCAGGCCACGGCGAACCAGATAGTCGGCCAGATCGGTGGCGGTGGAGAAGCCGCGCAGCGCTGCTTCACGCATGATCGCGTGCTTCGGTTTGATCGCCGGGATCATGTCGGCAAAGGCACGCAGCGAGTCGCGCAGGGTGTCGGCGGCGTCGAACAGCGGCTCCTTGTCTTCCTGATTGTCCTTGTTGTAGGCCAGCGGCTGGCCTTTCATCAGGGTCAGCAGGCCCATCAGCGCGCCGAACACACGGCCGGTCTTGCCACGTACCAGTTCTGGCACGTCGGGGTTTTTCTTTTGCGGCATGATCGAGCTGCCGGTGCAGAAGCGGTCCGGCAGATCGATGAACTGGAACTGCGCGCTGGTCCACAGCACCAGCTCTTCGGAGAAGCGCGACAAGTGCATCATCGCGATGCTCGCGGCCGAGCAGAATTCGATGGCGAAGTCACGGTCGGACACGTTGTCCAGCGAGTTGCCGCCGACAGCGTCGAAGCCCAGCAGTTGCGCGGTGTATTCGCGGTCGATCGGGTAGGTGGTGCCGGCCAGCGCGGCACTGCCCAGCGGCATGCGGTTGGTGCGCTTGCGGCAGTCGATCAGGCGCTCGTAGTCGCGGCTGAGCATTTCGAACCAGGCCAGCATGTGGTGCCCGAAGGTCACAGGCTGGGCGGTCTGCAGGTGAGTGAAGCCCGGCATGATGCTGCCGGCTTCGCGCTCGGCTTGCTCCAGCAGGCCTTTTTGCAGGCGGGTGATCTCGGCCAGGATCAGGTCGATTTCGTCGCGCAGCCACAGGCGGATGTCGGTGGCGACCTGGTCGTTGCGGCTGCGGCCGGTGTGCAGCTTCTTGCCGGTGATGCCGATGCGGTCGGTCAGGCGTGCCTCGATGTTCATGTGCACGTCTTCGAGGTCCACGCGCCAGTCGAACTGGCCGGCCTCGATTTCACCCTGGATGGTCTTCAGGCCATCGATGATGCTGTCGCGCTCGGCATCCGTCAGCACGCCGACCTTGGCCAGCATGGTGGCGTGGGCGATCGAGCCCATGATGTCGTGGCGATACAGGCGCTGGTCGAAAGTGACGGAGGCGGTGAAGCGGGCGACGAAGGCGTCGACGGGTTCACTGAAGCGGCCGCCCCAGGACTGATTGGTCTTGTCAGTGCTCATGAATTCGCTCGTATCGGCTTGAAGAAAGAAGGCGTGAAACGCTGGCGCGGATAATAACAGGGTTGCCAATCCTGTCGCTGACACTGGTCGATACGTTTTTTTCTCATGTCGAGGTTCATAGTCGCCGCCGGTTCCGGGGGATTTGCTCAAGGATATTTTCCGATTGAGCAATATCGGCCCGGCGAGCGTCTACAGTAGGACTAAGGGTCGGCGCAACTGTGGATCGCGCAAAGGTCTGGCCGCCGACTATAAGAAGAGAGGGGTGGGTGTATTGACCATCGGCATACCCTGCGTAAAACGCAGACAGCAGCGAGCTTTGAGTGGTGCGTCCCGGGTGTCGGCAAATATTGCCGGCCGACGTACGGCACTTTTTGGCGCTCGCGCTAGTCTTAGCGTGGATCGCGGTGACGGACGTCACTCCACTTGTCTACGCTATCCTTGTGCGAGACTCACGCAGGAATCCAGCGCAATATGAATGTCCTGATCGTTGATGACGAACCACTGGCCCGCGAGCGCCTCGCCCGAATGGTGAGCGAGCTCGAGGGCTACACAGTCCTGGAGCCCAGCGCCACCAATGGCGAAGAGGCGTTGGCACTGATCGACAGCCACAAGCCGGATATCGTGCTGCTCGATATCCGCATGCCAGGCCTTGATGGCCTGCAAGTGGCTGCCCGCCTGTGCGAACGCGAAACCCCGCCCGCCGTGGTGTTTTGCTCCGGTATCGATGAATTTGCCTTGGAGGCCCTGCAGGCCAGTGCCGTGGGCCATGTGGTGAAACCCGTGCGAACCGAACATCTGCAGGAAGCCCTGAAAAGGGCCGAACGTCCGAATCGGGCTCAGCTTTCAGCCCTGACGCGTCCCGCCGCCGAAAGCGGCACCGGCCCGCGCAGCCACATCAGCGCCCGAACCCGAAAAGGCATCGAGCTGATCCCGCTGGATCAGGTGGTGTACTTCATTGCCGACCACAAATACGTGACCTTGCGCCATGAAACCGGTGAAGTCCTGCTGGACGAGCCCCTCAAGGCCCTGGAAGACGAATTCGGCGAGCGCTTCGTGCGGATCCACCGCAATGCGCTGGTCGCCCGCGACCGCATCGAGCGACTGCAACGCACTCCGCTGGGCCATTTCCAGTTGTTCCTCAAGGGACTGAACGGTGACGCGCTGATCGTCAGTCGCCGACATGTGGCGGGCGTACGCAAAATGATGCAAGGGCTTTAGTCCGCAGGCGTCGGGCGGCTTTCCATTCTCTTCACCAGGCATTGCCGGCCAGGGAGGCCACGCCGTTTCTGATTCAAGTCAAAGTGGATTTGGCTGAGCTGTTATTATCCGCCGTATCTATTCAGTACGGATTGATCCATGTCCTCTCGCGAAATCCGCATCGCCACCCGCAAAAGTGCACTGGCCCTCTGGCAGGCCGAATACGTCAAAGCCCGTCTGGAAGCAGCCCACCCGGGACTGCTGGTGACACTGGTGCCCATGGTCAGTCGCGGCGACAAGCTGCTCGATTCCCCCCTGTCGAAAATCGGCGGCAAGGGTCTGTTCGTCAAGGAACTGGAAACCGCGCTGCTGGAAAACGAAGCCGACATCGCCGTCCATTCGATGAAAGACGTGCCGATGGACTTCCCCGAAGGCCTCGGACTGTTCTGCATCTGCGAGCGCGAAGACCCGCGTGACGCCTTTGTCTCCAATAACTATTCCAGCCTCGATGCATTGCCTGCCGGCAGCATCGTGGGCACCTCCAGTCTGCGTCGCCAGGCGCAGTTGCTGACCCGCCGTCCCGACCTGGAAATCCGTTTCCTGCGCGGTAACGTCAATACCCGTCTGGCCAAACTCGATGCCGGCGAGTACGACGCGATCATTCTCGCGGCGGCCGGTCTGATCCGTCTCGGTTTCGAAGATCGCATCACCTCGGCGATCAGCGTCGATGACAGCCTGCCGGCCGGTGGCCAGGGCGCCGTCGGTATCGAATGCCGCAGTGCCGATACCGAAATCCATGCCTTGCTCGCGCCTTTGCATCACGCCGATACGGCTGACCGTGTGAGCGCCGAACGTGCACTCAACAAACACTTGAATGGCGGCTGCCAGGTGCCGATCGCCTGCTACGCCGTGCTTGAAGGCGAGCAGTTGTGGCTGCGTGGTCTGGTCGGCGAGCCGAGCGGCGGCAAGCTGCTCAGCGCCGAAGCCCGTGCGCCGCGCGCTGCCGCTGAAACGCTGGGCGTGCAAGTCGCTGAAGATTTACTCCGCCAGGGTGCCGCCGACATTCTCAAGGCTGTCTACGGCGAGGCAGGTCACGAGTGACTGCCTGGCGCCTGCTGCTGACGCGTCCCGCTGACGATTGCGAGGCGCTGGCCGAGGTGCTGGCCGGACAGGGGATTTTCAGCAGCTGCCTGCCGCTTTTGGAAATCGCGCCGCTGCCGGTCTCTGACACAATTCGCCAGACGTTTGCCCGGTTGTCGCGCTACAGCGCGGTGATCGTGGTCAGCAAACCGGCGGCGCGTATCGCTGTGCAATTGATGGATGCCGATGAGGCGTCGCTGCCGGCCATGC
The DNA here is from genome assembly GCF_014863605.1 of Pseudomonas allokribbensis. Lineage (NCBI taxonomy): Bacteria > Pseudomonadati > Pseudomonadota > Gammaproteobacteria > Pseudomonadales > Pseudomonadaceae > Pseudomonas > Pseudomonas allokribbensis. Next base: position 6,296,075 of record NZ_CP062252.1, on the reverse strand, counting down.
CCTGGTTCAGCGTTGGCGCGGCGACGGCGCAGATTCTTCGGGATCGGGGCCTGGATGCGCACTGCCCGGACGAGGGTGATGACAGCGAAGCCTTGCTGCAATTGCCGCGTCTGCTCGACGCCGTCGCACAGCCCGGCGCGCCGGTGTTGATCCTGCGCGGAGAGGGCGGTCGCGAGCTGCTGGCCGAGCGCCTGCGCGCGCTTGGTGCTAGTGTCGAGTATCTGGAACTGTACCGCCGTGACCTGCCGGACTATCCGCCGCGGGAACTGCCCCGACGGATTGAGGCGGAACGCCTGAACGGGCTGGTGGTCAGCAGTGGACAGGGTTTTGAGCACCTGCGCCAATTGGCCGGCGACACTTGGCCAGTGCTTGCGCAGATGCCGTTGTTTGTTCCAAGCCCAAGGGTCGCCGAGCAGGCACGTGCCGCCGGGGCCCGAACAGTTGTGGATTGTCGCGGCGCCAGTGCCGCGGCCTTGCTGACGGCGTTACGGGAGCATCCCGTGCCCGTTCTCTAATGCAAAGGATGGATACGTGAGCGAAACAGCCTTGCCTAAAGATGACGTTCAACCTGTGATCGATGCACCGGTTGAAGTACCGCCACCGGCCGCTGAACCGCGCCGAGGCAACGGATTGGCCATTGTCGCGCTGCTGCTCGGCGCTGCCGGTATCGCAGTGGGTGGCTGGGGTGTCTGGCAGGTGCGACACCTGCAAGCCAACACTCAGGAGCAATTGAGTCAGGTACAGGCGTTGAGTGATCAGGCACAGACCCTGAAACTCAACGACCAGCGTCTGACCGAGCGCCTCGGGCAGTTGCCGGGCGCTGACGAACTCGCCGACCGCCAGCGTCTGGTGACGCAGCTTCAAGGTGATCAGCAGCGCCTCAATCAACGTCTGGAAACGGTTCTCGGTGCCAGCCGCAAGGACTGGCGCCTGGCCGAGGCCGAGCACTTGTTGCGTCTGGCCAGTCTGCGTCTTTCTGCCTTGCAGGACATCAGCAGCGCTCAGGCGCTGGTGCAGGGCGCCGATGAAATCCTGCGCGAGCAGAACGACCCGGGTTCGTTTGCCGCGCGCGAGCAAGTGGCGAAAACCCTGGTGGCGCTGCGCAGCACCGCGCAGCCTGATCGTACCGGTCTGTTTCTGAGACTGGGTGCGTTGCGCGATCAGGTCATCGAGCTCACTGAGCTGGCACCTGAGTACAAGGATCGCGGTGATTCCCTGCTGGGTCTGACTGCCGATGGCGACGGTGCCAGTCGCTGGTCGCAGTGGTGGGATCAGATCTCGCGATACATCCGTATCGATTTCAACGCGGACAAAAAAGTCCGGCCGCTGCTCGCCGGTCAGAGCCTGAGCCAGGTGCGTCTGGCCTTGAGCCTTTCGCTCGAGCAGGCTCAATGGGCCGCCCTCAACGGCCAGGCGCCGGTGTACACCCAGGCATTGGTTGAGGCGCGGGATGTGCTCAAGGGCAATTTCAACCCGGACAATCCGCAGAGCAAAATCATGATCGAGCAAGTGGCGGAGCTGAGCAAGCAACCGGTCACGGTCGTCACCCCGGATCTGGCGGGCACCCTCAGCGCTGTGCAGGCCTATCTTGAGCGACGTAACGTCAACGCTGAAGACTCGGTGAAACCCTTCGCCAAACCTGCTGCCAGCACCGCGCAGGAGGCCACGCCATGAAGCGTCTGTATGTCATCGTGTTTCTGGTGATTGCTGCGACGGCGGCGCTCGGTCTGGCGATCGCCGAGCATTCCGGTTACGTGCTGGTTGCCTACAAAAGCTTCCGCTATGAGTCGAGTCTGTGGGCAACGCTGGCGCTGGTGGCGGTGTTATGGCTGCTCATCTGGGGCATCAAGGCGCTGGTCGAGCTGGTGCTGACTTCGGGTGGCGTAGTCAATCCGTGGTCGCGCCGCAACCGCAGTCGACGCGTACAAGTGGCGATCGAGCACGGTCAACTGGATCTGGCCGAAGGTCGCTGGGCCAGTGCCCAGCGCCATCTTTACCGGGCCGCCGAGGCCGAGCGTCAACCGTTGCTGTATTACCTTGGCGCCGCCCGTGCCGCCAACGAGCAAGGCAATTACGAGGAAAGTGATCGTCTGCTGGAGCGCGCCCTCGAACGTCAGCCTCAGGCTGAGCTGGCGATCGCCTTGAGTCATGCGCAACTGCAAACCGACCGTGGCGATACTGAAGGTGCGCTGGTGACCTTGCAGGCGATGCGCGAGCGTCATCCGCATAACGTTCAGACCCTGCGTCAGTTGCAGCGCCTGCATCAACAGCGTGGTGACTGGTCGGCGGTGATCCGCATGCTGCCCGAACTGCGCAAGGACAAGGTCCTGCCTCCTGCCGAACTGGCCGAGTTGGAGCGTCGTGCCTGGGGTGAGAACCTGTCGCTGGCGGCGCACCGCGAGGAAGATGGCGCGGTGGGTCTGCAGTCGCTCAATCGTGCCTGGCAGCAACTGACCTCGTCGCAGCGTCAGGAGCCTCCGCTGGTGTTGGCTTACGCTGAGCAACTGCGCCAGCTCGGTGCTCAGGTCGAAGCGGAAGAGGTGCTGCGCAACGCCCTCAAGCGCAAGTACGACAGTCACCTGGCGCGCCTCTATGGCCTGGTGCGCGGCAGTGATCCGACGCGTCAATTGCAAGCGGCCGAGGGCTGGCTCAAGGATCATCCCGCCGACCCGAGCCTGCTGCTGACACTCGGTCGACTGTGCCTGCAAGCGAGTCTGTGGGGCAAGGCGAGGGACTATCTGGAAAGCAGCCTGCGTACGCAGCGCAACCCGGAAGCCTGTGCGGAACTGGCTCGATTGCTGGCCCGACTCGGCGATACCGAACGCAGCAACCAGCTGTTCCAGGAAGGTCTGGGTTTGTTGGATGAGCGTCTGCTGGCCGCGCCTTTACCGGTACAGGCTCACGCCTGAATGGACGAGGGAGTGCGCTCCCTCGCTCATGTTCTCGACTGAATAGTTACCGCTAATTCGCTTCTGAGGCAAAGTCCTACAGAGGCCTACATTCTTTCCTCTCAAGCCTGTCGGGATTTCCCTACACTTCTGGTGAAGTGTCGTCAGCGGCCCGCCTTGAAAGGCCGCGTCCCTTTCCTCTACCGTAACTGCCTGTCTTTATTGTTACGGATAACCCATGTCGTTGACCTGCTCACGCTCCCTGTTATTTATGGCTTTCACGGCGGGAACACTGGCGCTGGGAGCTTCCTATTACCTCGAGTACGCGGTCGGCCTGGTGCCTTGCAGCCTGTGCCTGGTGCAACGGCTTTTCCTGAGTATTCTCACCGTTTGCTGTGGCGTGGCGGCTGTGCATGGGCCCGGTCGTTTCGGTCTGTCGCTCTACTGGTCTGGCGCGTTGTCAGCCGCTCTGGGTGGAACGATGGCGGCCTGGCGGCAGGTGCTGCTGCAGAGTGATTCGATGCATCACCTGGCGCAATGCGCACCCAACCCGGAAGAGCTTTTCAGTTCTCTGCCCTGGCTCTGCGCCCTGGCGCGGATGTTCAACGACAGCGAGGATTGTGCGCAATTGTCCTGGACATTGTTTGACCTGAGCATTCCGGAGTGGAGCCTGCTGTTCTTCGTCGCGCTGTCGATCCTGGCGGTTTACCAGATGCTGCGGCTGGCCTGGAGCGCTCTGCAACGACCGCTCAGCGGCGAAGCGTCGCACCGGGCGCTGCTCGGGGATTAAACACTTGTATGAACTTTCTCTCCTGCGTACCTTGAAGCCATAGGCGTGCGGGCATAATCTGGCCCGCACGTGTCATTGGATTTGTGTTGCTCGATGACGCTCTGCCTGGCCGCCTCTCAAAGCAATACCCACAAGAAGGGGCGCGGGAGTAGGGCAGCATGACCCACAAGGGAAGAGAGATCGCCATGCTCGAAAGTTGTCAGAATGCTCAGGAACGTTGGGGTGGAGTTCATCTGCTGATCGACCGCTGGCTCCAGGAGCGTGAGGAGCTGATCGCTGCTTACGACAAGCTGGGCGCAGAGCCTCAGTCACTCTCCGTGGATCGAAAGCCCTTGCAGGAATTCTGCGGCGTGCTGGTCGATTACGTGTCGGCCGGGCATTTCGAAATCTACGAACAGCTGACGGGCGAGGCCAAGGCCTTCAACGACAAGCGCGGCCTGGAACTGGCCGAGACGATTTATCCACGCATCGATGTCATCACGGAAAAACTGCTGGCCTTCAATGACCTTTGCGATGAAGGCAAATGCGTTGCCGAAAAATTCAAGGAGCTGGGTGGGCTGCTCCACGAGCGCTTCGAACTGGAAGACTGCCTGATCGAAGTGCTGCACACCGCTCATAAGGAAGAGGATTCGGTTCAGGCCTGAACCGACCCTGCAAGACACAAAAACGGTGCGCCAACAGCGCACCGTTTTTTATTGGGCGATCAACTGGTCGCGCCGCGCAATTCGACTTCGAACACCAGCGGTGTGAACGGCGCGATCAAGTCGCCGGCACCGTCGGCGCCGTAAGCCTGATCCGATGGAATCACCAATCGCCACTTCGCACCCACCGGCATGTTTTGCAGCGCGGTGCGCCATCCGGCGATCACGCTGTCGAGATTGAACCACTGAGGCTGAGTGTTCTGATCGAACACGGTACCGTCCGGCAGTCGACCGACATACAGCACCTGTACTTTTCCATCCGGGCCGGCCTTGGTGCCATTCCCCGGCGCCAGCTCGGTCAGCAGGATGCCGTCAGCCAACTCTTTCACTCCCGGTTTGGCTTTTTCGGCGGTGAGAAAACGTCGCTCGTTTTCCATCGCAGCCTCAGTCGACGGCATGGCGGCATGCTCGGCCGTCTGCGATTCGTGATCGGCCAGGATCTGCTCGATACGTGCCTCGCTCAGGGCCAGCGGCTTGCCTTGATAGGCCTGTTGCAGACCTTCGATCAATGCCTGGATCTGTAGCTGCGGCACTTCTTGACGCAGTCGTTCACCGAGGCTCGCGCCGAGACTGTAGGCCAGATCATGAGCATCGTTCGCGGTGTTTTTTTCGTCGGCCTGAACCGCCGAAAAGATCATGCAGAGGGATAAAAAAAAGTAGCGCGACATGGGCACTCTCCGTCCTGAATTGCGGTGGATTATGCCAGCGCGAACGTCTGCACCGGTGAACTGCTTTGAGCAATGTGCAGAAGTTTTTCGCAAGCCTGCAACCGAGTGCATTCGATACTGTCAACATGCCCTAGCGGCGGTAGCAGCAGAGGTCTAGTATGAGCCGCACTCACGTCAGCCAGGAGGTAAACCATGTCGGCCACCAAGAAGCCTGTAAATACTCCGTTGCACTTACTCCAACAGCTCTCGGGCAGCCTGCTCGAACATTTGGAAAACGCTTGCTCCCAAGCCTTGGCTGATGCTGAAAAACTGCTCGCCAAACTGGAAAAGCAACGCGGCAAGGCGCAAGAAAAACTGCACAAATCCCGCACCAAATTGCAGGACGCAGCCGCAGCCGGTAAAGCCAAGGCGCAGACCAAGGCCAAGGGTGCCGTGAAGGAGCTCGAAGACCTGCTGGATGCGCTGAAGGATCGTCAGTCCGACACCCGCAGCTACATTCTGCAACTCAAGCGTGATGCCCAGGAAAGCCTGAAACTGGCCCAGGGTGTCGGTCGTGTTCAAGAAGCCGTCGGCAAGGCGTTGTCCCTGCGTTCGGCCAAGCCGGCAGCGGCGCCTGCGAAAAAAGCGGCCGCCAAACCTGCTGCAAAAGCCCCGGCCAAGGCGCCTGCCAAAGCCCCGGCAAAAGCGCCAGTGAAAGCCGCCGCAAAACCTGCAGCGAAGAAACCCGCAGCCGCCAGCGCTGCAAAACCTGCGGCTAAAACCGTCGCGGCAAAACCTGCTGCCGCCAAGCCGGCTGCTGCCAAACCAGCCGCTGCCAAACCAGCTGCCAAGCCTGCCGCGAGAACCGCTGCTGCAAAAGCTGCTCCGGCGAAAACCGCAGTTGCCAAACCGGCTGCAAAACCAGCCGCCAAAACCGCTGCTAAACCGGCAGCAAAACCTGCGGCCAGAACGGCTGCTGCCAAGCCAGCAACCAAAACCGCGGCCAAACCGGTTGCCGCTAAACCTGCAGCGAAACCAGCCGCCAAGCCTGCGGTAAAAGCCGTGACTAAACCTGCTGCAAAACCGGCCACCGCCGCCAAGCCTGCAACTACTGCGGCCAAGCCAGCAGCTACCGCTAAACCAGCAGCGGCTGCCGCCAAGCCAGCAGCGAAACTCGCCGCAAAACCTGCCGTGAAAAAACCTGCCGCTGCCAAGCCAGCTGCAGCGAAACCGGCTACTGCACCTGCTGCCAAGCCAGCCGCGCCGGCAACCCCGGCATCGACCGCAGCACCTGCATCCGCCGCCACTACCTCGACCACCACCACCGCGCCATCGTCGGCACCGGTGTCGAGCGTCGCCAGCAACCCGACCAGCGCTTCCTAAGCACCGGTCGCCGCGACGCGCAGCACTTGCAGCGCGTCGCGGTTCAGGTTGGCCGCACTGCCGGCCAGAGCCTCCAGCCAGTCACTCGATTCCTTCGAGTTGCGCCTCCAGCCCTGCGCCGCGCCTTCAAGTCGCGACAGCAACGCGCGCTCCGCCTCCAGTTCCAGCCCCTTGATCTGCTCGCGCATACCCTTGAGCACCGGATCCGTGTCGGCCAGCGTTTTCCACTGCATGCGCATCGCGCGCAGCGGTTGAATCACGTCTTTGTCCCAGGGGGCGGTCAGCTCTTGAAGCTGTTTCGCCCGCACCTCGTCGCAGGTCGCATCGCGCTGTTCCAGCCACAAGCCGCACAACATCAGGCACACATTGGCCCCCGCCGATTGCAGGCGCAGGCAGGCATCTTCCACGCCGGGACGGGCGTAGATGGTCAGGGCAAAGCTCCACAGGTCAGAGGACATCGTGCTACTCGCGCCAGTTGTGAGGGAAGCTGGTAGACTCCGCCGCCATTATGATCCGACTTCAGAACCTGACTTTACAGCGTGGCCCGCAACGTCTGCTAGAAGACGCCGAGCTGACCCTGCACGCCGGCCACAAAGCCGGCCTCATCGGTGCCAACGGCGCCGGCAAATCCAGCCTGTTCGCCTTGCTGCGCGGTGAGTTGCACCCGGACTCGGGCGATTGCCTGCTGCCGGCCGACTGGCGTATCGCCCACATGCGCCAGGAGGTCGACACCCTCGAGCGCCTGGCGGTCGACTATGTGCTCGACGGCGACCTGCGTCTGCGCAAAGTGCAGCGTGAGCTCGCGGCAGCCGAAGAGGCTCACGACGGCACCGCACTGGCCCGCCTGCACATCGAACTCGACAGCGCCGACGGCTACACCGCCGATGCGCGTGCGCGCAAGTTGCTGGCCGGTCTCGGTTTCACCAATGAGCAGATGGATCGTCAGGTAGGAGATTTCTCCGGCGGCTGGCGGATGCGTCTGAACCTTGCGCAGGCTTTGATGTGCCCATCGGACCTGCTGCTGCTCGACGAACCGACCAACCACTTGGACCTCGATGCCATCATCTGGCTCGAAGAGTGGCTGAAAAGTTACCCCGGCACGTTATTGCTGATCTCCCACGACCGGGATTTCCTCGATGAAGTCGTCGATCATGTGGCCCACGTCGATCAGCGCAAGCTGACCCTCTACCGTGGCGGCTACACCGCGTTCGAACGCGCCCGTGCCGAACGTCTGGCCCAGCAGCAACAGGCCTACGAGAAGCAGCAGGCGCAACGTGCGCACATGGAAAGCTACATCGCCCGCTTCAAGGCCCAGGCCACCAAGGCCCGTCAGGCCCAGAGCCGGATCAAGGCGCTGGAGCGGATGGAAGAGCTGTCGGCGGCCCACGTCGATTCGCCGTTCGACTTCGTGTTCCGTGAATCGACCAAGATTTCCAGCACGCTGATCGACCTGTCCGATGCCAACCTGGGCTACGGCGACAGAACCGTGCTGGAGAAGGTCAAGCTGCAACTGACCCCCGGCGCGCGGATCGGCTTGCTCGGCCCCAACGGCGCGGGCAAGTCGACCCTGATCAAGAACCTCGCCGGCGAACTCGAACCGCTGGCCGGGCGCCTGACCCGTGGCGAAAACACCGTGGTCGGCTACTTCGCCCAGCATCAGCTCGACTCGCTGGACGCCAAGGCCAGCCCGTTGCTGCACTTGCAGCGCCTGGCACCGACCGAGCGCGAGCAGACGTTGCGTGATTTCCTCGGTGGTTTCGACTTCCGTGGTGCGCGTCTCGACGAGCCGGTGCTGAATTTCTCCGGTGGTGAAAAAGCGCGCCTGGCCCTGGCGTTGATCGCCTGGGAACGGCCGAACCTGTTGCTGCTCGACGAACCGACCAACCACCTCGATCTGGAAATGCGCCTGGCGCTGACCATGGCGTTGCAGGAATTCAGTGGCGCGGTACTGGTGGTTTCCCACGATCGGCATCTGCTCAAGAGCACCACCGACAACTTCTACCTGGTCGCGGACGGCAAGGTTGAAGAGTTCGATGGCGACCTCGAAGACTACGCCCGTTGGCTGGTGGAATACCGCCAGCGCAACGCGCCGGTCAGCAACACGCCGGTCAACCCGGACAAGACCGACAAGAAGGCTCAGCGTCAGGCCGCCGCCGCGTTGCGTCAGCAACTGGCGCCGCACAAGCGCGAGGCCGACAAGCTCGAAGCCGAGTTGGGCAAGCTGCACGAGAAACTCGCCAAGGTCGATGCCAGCCTTGGCGACAGCGACATCTACGAGCCGGCGCGCAAGAACGAATTGCGCGACCTGCTGGCCGAACAGGCCAAACTGAAAGTGCGCGAAGGCGAACTTGAAGAGGCGTGGATGCAAGCGCTGGAAACCCTGGAAAGCATGCAGTCGGAGCTGGAGGCGCTGTCCTGATGGACGCGTTCAAGCTGCCGCTGCCAGCGGTGTGGATCGAGCCGATCTGGCTGGGCGTGCAGATTCTGCTGATCTTGCTGGCCGGATACTTCGCCCAGCGCGTCGTCGCCCGATTCCTGACCCGCCTGGGCGAGAAGTATCCGTTCCCGCCGCAGCTGCTGATGCCGCTGCGCGGGGGGCTGCGCTGGCTGATCATGGGCAGCGCGCTGATCTTCGTGCTGGAACGCCTCGGAGTCTCCGCCACGGTGCTGTGGACGGCGTTGTCCGGCTTCGTCGCCGTCGCGGCGGTGGCGTTCTTCGCCATGTGGAGTGTGCTGTCGAACCTGCTCTGTGCGATTCTGATTTTCACCGTCGGCCCGTTCCGTCTCGGCGATGTGGTCGAACTGGTGGACACCACCGACAAGCCCGGCGTCAAAGGCCGGGTGGTGGCGATCAATCTGCTCTACACCACGCTGATCGAAGCCGAAGAACTCGGCACCGGCAGCGCCATGGTGCAGGTGCCCAACAGCCTGTTCTTCCAACGCTCCGTGCGACGCTGGCGCGGGTCGGACGTGTTCCCGTCCAGCGGTTTCGAAAAGTGATCGGGCGCCGGCCACGTTGGTCGGCAGCCGCAACATCCTGAAAAAAATCGGTAGTCATCCAGCCTGAATCGCATTAGCTTGGACGTTTGTCACGAGTCCGAGTCGAGGTGTGCGATGGAGCTTCAAACATGGCTGGCGTTTTTTGCCGCCTGCTGGGTGATCAGCCTTTCTCCTGGTGCCGGCGCGATTGCGTCGATGTCCAGCGGTCTGCAATACGGTTTCTGGCGTGGTTACTGGAACGCCCTGGGCCTGCAGCTGGGCCTGGCCCTGCAGATTGCCATCGTCGGCGCCGGTGTCGGCGCGATCCTCACCGCTTCGGCCACCGCGTTCCATGCGATCAAATGGTTCGGTGTCGCGTACCTGGTTTATCTGGCGATCAAGCAATGGCGCGCACTGCCGATGGACATGAGCGATGACGCGGCGGTACGCCCGATCGGTCGGCCGATGGCGCTGGTGTTCCGTGGGTTCCTGGTGAACATCAGCAACCCCAAGGCTCTGGTGTTCATGCTGGCGGTGCTGCCACAGTTCATCAATCCTCACGCGCCGTTGCTGATCCAGTACGTGGTGATCGGCGTGACCATGATCTGCGTCGACCTGATCGTCATGGCCGGCTACACCGGGCTGGCGTCGAAGGTGCTGCGTCTGCTGCGTACACCGACCCAGCAGAAGCGCATGAACCGCACGTTTGCCGGGCTGTTCATCGGTGCGGCGGCGTTCATGGCGACGTTGCGCAAAGCCGCCGCGTAAAGCGGGCGGGCATAAAAAAGGCGACCTTTTCAGGTCACCTTTTTCGTTTTCGGCAGTCGGTCAGTGAAGAATCACCGGCGCCGTATCACGCGGCAGATTGTTGCGCTGCTGCGGTTCGCGCGGTTGCTCGTAACCGTTGCCGCCGAGCTGCATGCTCAGCTGTCCGGCGACGTCTTCGCCCAGCGCTTTCGAGACATCACGCACCACCCGTGGGCGGTTGAGTGAGATCTTGATGTCGCGGTGGTTCACCAGTTTGGTGTCCTGCGCTTCACCCATCGCCGTGAAGGCCGAGGTGATTTCGTAGGTCTTGGTGTTGATCAGGCTGAAATCCGCCACCAGCGTCAGGCCCAGTACGGCCGAATAGCTGTCGGTGTTCGCCAGCTCGTTCATGTCCTGGGTGAAGTCGATGTCGGACACCGTGCCGAACAGCACGTAGTCGGCGCCCTTGAAGTTGCCGGCCTTGATCCGTTTGATCACATCGTAGATGTCACCCTTGGACGAGGCAGTGTATGGCGTGCCCTGGATCAACTGGAACATGCCGGTGCGCAGGATTTCACCCTTGATGTCGCCGGTGAATTTGCGCAGCTCGGCCTGCTCGATGTAACTGGTGTTGGCTTCGAACTCGTCGTAGCTCGAAGAACCGCTGGAGCTGTAGTAGCCCTCGCGGTAATTGTTCTTCGACGAAACGATGTGGATGTATTGCTCCACACGTTCCTGGTACGCCAGATCCGTTACCGCGACTTTTGGGGCCGCTTGCGCGCTGAACGCGCAAGCCAGGGCCATCATGCCAATCCATGCGCGCATCAATTAACGCTCCGTGGTTTTGCGGATCTCTTTCTCGTCCATCCACTCGGCCAGACCGCTTTCAACGTCGATCAGTTGCAGGCTGAATTTGTAGAAGACGTCCTTGTAGTCGCTGCTGCGCTTGACGATCGAGCTGATCGAACCTTCAAGACGGTATTTGGCCGCAATCATGTTGCCGGTCTTGGCCACGGTGTTCTTCTTGTACAGGCCGCTCTGGTTTTGCAGCTTGAGCTGGTCGACCTGGCTCTGCATGGCGGTGTTGTCGCTGGCGAAACGGGCGGCGCCGGACTTCATCAGCTGAGTCTTGATGCTGGTGGTGATTTCACGGGTGTCGATGTATTCGCTGGTCTTGTTCTTCACGTCGTAGACCTGCACCACAGGGCGGCCCTGCAGAATGCCGGACTGGGCGAGGGAACGGGTCATCGACTCGGCGATCATCTGCAGGTCGGTCGAACCGAACTCGTTGGTTACGGTTTCAACGGCCTTGGTGTCGCCGTAGCTGATGTTCTTGCTGCCCAGGGTCGGCGAAGTGTTGGCGCAACCGCTGGCCAGCAGGGCGATGACGGCGATGAAGGAAAAGCGTGCAAACATGGGAATGCTCTCTGAATCGGGAATAGGGTGTCGGGCTTAAGGCGTCTTGAGTTCCAGACGGAAGTCCACGGCTTTCGGTGTCGGGGCGATGCCCTGGATGAAGCTGGTCTGGGCGCCGTACATCATCTGGCTCTTCCAGACTTCTTCTTCGGCAATCGGGAAACCTTCCGGGCCGAGCCAGGCGAAGCGGTAGTAGAACGTCTTGTTGCTGTTGAGGGTGTTGGTCAACTGCACATTGACGGTCATGAAGCCGTTCTCGCGGGCGACGCGCATGGCGCCGACCGCGATGTGTTTCTGCGGGCCCATGGCCACGACCTTGCTCGCGGCGCTGCCCGGCTCCGGTGGTGGCGGGGTGGCGCAGCCGCTGGCCAGCAAGGCGAGGGCGGCGACGGCGAAGAGTTTGAAACGCATGCAAAGACTCCGTTCTTAAGGTTGTTTGAGGCTGGCCACAGCAGTGGCGTTGGCGCTCGGGATCACGTGGGCGGCGAGCCCGGCGGCAAACACCTGGTTGCCCACGGCGCGCAGGGTGATCACCTGATAACGCTGATCGACGGTGATCTTGACCACCGAACCACCCACGGCGTTCGGCAGGGTAACCTGATGCTCACCCTTTTTCAGGCGCAGACGCACCACCTGGGTGGTGTCCGGCAAGGTACGCCACGTACGGGTATCGGCACCTTCGAGCACAGCTGAAGAGATACCGACCGCCAGGCCCGCCAGCGGGTTGGTTTCGTTGATCTTCTTCTGCGCCACGCCTTTGGTGATCGCGCGCACCATGGTGCGTACGATGATCCCCGGCATGTCATCGCGCAGGGCGCGGCGGGACATGGCAGTGGTGCTGTTGAGGGCGGTCAGGTTCAGTTGCTGGCCGTCGACACCGATCTGCGCGAACGGCGCGGTCGAGGTGTCAGGCTTGATGATCGGGAACGACAACGGGGTGATCACCACGCTGTTGGAGATCGGCAGCGGCAGCGGGACGCGGATCGAGTCGCGGGCCGGTGCCAGACCGCTTTGCACCACGATCAGGATGTCGCTGTCATCGCTCTTGACCGGTTTGTCCAGGTTGACCAGCGCCTGTTCCAGCAGCGGCGTGTTCGGGCGCAGCTCGGCGGCCTTGCGATAACCCGGTGCGGCCAGGTCTTTTTCGTCCAGGGCTTCGTAGACGAAGCCGGCCAGGTAGTGGCTGAACGCGCTCTGGTAGCTGTTCTTCAGACCGACCACTTCCGGGGCGTCGAGGCTGGCGACCGGGTAGCCTTGCAGGTCCTTGTACTGGGTCTTGATGCCTTCTTTCTCGGCTTCCTCTTCGCTCTTGAGGTATTCCTTGTCGCGCAGGTCGGCGATCACGGCTTCACGTTCGTGGGTCTTCTTGATCGCGGTGCGGGCGCCGTCGAAATCGTTGACCGCCAGCAGGTTCAGGGCCATCTGCGTGGTCAGCATGACTTTTTCGTAGTCGTAGCCTTCGTAGCGACGAACCTTGTCGTTGACCAGGAAGCTGCCGAACTGGGCCAGGTATTTGTCGGTGTCGAGCTTGACCGAGTCTTCCCACTTGGCCACTACCTGGTCGGCGCTGGTCCAGGCGTTCTGGCTGCCGGACAGATCACCCTTGGCGCGTAGCAGTTCGCCTTTTTCGAAGTAGTAGAGCAGGTCCTTGTCTGGACCGGTGTTGTTCTTTTCCAGCAGGGTCAGGGCGGCGTCGACGTTGCCGGTGGCCAGTTGCTGGTTGGTCTGGGCCAGTTCGGAATCGTAGTTGCGAAACGCCGAACAGCCGGACAGCAGGGTGACTGCGCCAAGCGCGATCAGAGTGGGAGCGCGGAATGCCATGGGGTACTTCTTCCATGAGTAGCGACAGCCTCGGGTGCGGGTCGGGCTGCTGGGACCGATCGGCAGTGGCGTTGGCCTCCTGCCAATTCCTCATAATCAGAGGAGCTTTAATGCCGCATCGCGATAACGAGGGCGCGGCATTATAGGCGGCCGATGCTGGCTATGTAATAGCTTTTTAATCGCACCGGTTAGTTCTGTGCCACTACTTATCAGGCAGCCCGGCATTGCCGATCGCATTGCCGATATCGCTCAAAAGTCTCAAGTTGACCAATTGATGATCGCGGTCGATCCGCAGGGTGACCGGTGCCGCACCCGGCAAATTGGGGGCGCCGAACTGATGATTGCCCTTTTTCAGCCGCAGCCGTGCCACCAGTGTCTTGTCTGGCAGGGTGCGCCAGGTTCGCGTATCCGCTTCTTCAAAGGGGTCGTGCTCAGTGACGACCAGCGAGGCCTTGGCCGGGTTGCGTTCATTTTCATGGGCCTGGGAAATGGCCGCCATGTTGGCGCGGAACATCGCCCGGGAAATGATCGCCGGCATATCGTCGCGCAACGTGCGAAATGCCATGTCGGTGACGCTGTTGATCGCGGTCAGCGGCCGTTTGCGGCCATCCACCATGATGTGGTCGAACGCCGGTGTGACAGTGTCCGGCACCAGGATGGGAAAGGAGATCGGCGCGGTAATGACCAGGTTTTCATTGAGCCGCACCGGGATCGGCACGCTGACGGAACTGCGAGCCGGGGCCAGACCGCTCTGGACGACGATCAGCACGTCGCTTTCATCATTGTTGGCCGGTGGCTTGTCGAGGTTGCGCAGCGCCTGTTCGAGGAACGGTGTATTCGGGCGCAACTCGATTGCCTGGCGATAGCCCGGAGCCGCCAGACCCCGCTCGCCCAGCGCTTCATAGGTGAAGCCGGCCAGGTAATGGCTGAAGGCACTCTGGTAGCCGTTTTTCAGTTCAATCACCGCCGGCGCATTCAGGGTCTGGACCGGATAGCCCTGCAGATCCTTGTATTGCACGGAGATGCCTTGAGTCTTGGCCTGCTCCTCGAGTTCCTCGTACTGACGTTCCCGTTGACGGGCAATCAGCGTTTCGCGCTCGTGGGTTTTCTTGATGTCGGCCCGGGCGCCGTCGAAATCGCCGACGGCCAGTTGGTTGAGAGCCATCTGCGTGGTCAGCATGACCTTTTCGTAGTCGTAGCCGTCGTAGCGGCTCAACTTGTCGTTGACCAGCATCGTGCCCATTTCATAGGAGAACCGATTGAGCAGCTTCATGGGCGCAGAAGGCACGACCTCTTCACGTTGAAACACCATGCGGTCGGCGCTGCGCCAGGCCGTCTGACTCTGCGGCAAGGCGTTGGCGAAGCTGAGTATCGAGCCCTTTTCGAAGTAATAGAGCAGATCCTTGTCTTCCCAGGGGTTGTGCCATTCCAGCAGATCCAGCGCGCCCTGAAAGTCGCCGCGCATCAACTGGGCATTGGTCTGTTGCATCTCCAGATCGTAATTGCGGTAGGCGGCGCACCCGCTCAGTTGCAGGATCGTGCCGATTAACACCGGGAACAGCAGGCATTGGCGCATGGAGTGCAGCTCGTCCTTGAACAGTGAGGCGGGAGGTGTCGGATTATAGGGGCGGGCGATGGCTATGTGCCGGAGATTGGAGAGAAAGCTTGAGTCAGGCTTCCGCGACGTGAACAATGTGTTACTTCGCATTTCCAATTGAGACCCCTTCATGACTGCCTCGTCCCGATTCCTGGCCTGGCTGGTGTTCCCGTTGTTTGCCCTGAGCAGCTTCAATCTGCTGGCCGAAACCGTGGAAGGCGCGCCGCAAGCGCTGCACCTGCTCGATTACATCAGCGCCGATTACCCGCCAACGGTAGAGGCAGGCAAGGTCATCGACGATGCCGAATACCGTGAACAACTGGAGTTCACCCGCGCGCTGCAAGGCTTGATTGCCGGCATGCCGGCCAAACCGGAGAAGGCTGGTCTGGAGCAGGGCATCGACGCTCTGCTCGCCGCCATCACCGCCAAGCAGGACGGCGCGGACGTCGCCCGTCAGGCCCGGCAACTGGGGGCGAAACTGGCGGTGGCCTATGAAGTCAGCCAGGCCCCGATCATCACCCCGGATCCGACCCGTGGCGCGCCGCTCTATACTCAGCACTGCTCGGTGTGTCATGGCACCAACGGTGCCGGCGATGGCCCTGCGGGTGTCGGCATGGAGCCCGCGCCGGCCAACCTGCGTGATGCGGCGCGCCTGGATCACCTGAGCCTGTACGCGATCTACAACACCCTCGGCCAGGGCGTCGAAGGCACCGACATGCCGGCCTTCGCCGATCAACTGGACGATCGTCAGCGCTGGGATCTGGCGACCTATATCGCTCAGTTCAGCGCCGATCCGGCCACGGCCAAAACCGACAAGACCTACAACA
The DNA here is from genome assembly GCF_014863605.1 of Pseudomonas allokribbensis. Lineage (NCBI taxonomy): Bacteria > Pseudomonadati > Pseudomonadota > Gammaproteobacteria > Pseudomonadales > Pseudomonadaceae > Pseudomonas > Pseudomonas allokribbensis. The sequence goes on along the minus strand of NZ_CP062252.1, from coordinate 6,280,279 downwards.
TCGCCGACCTCGCCCGTCAGACGCCGGCCGAAGTGCAGGCCGCCGAAGGCCCGGCCGCCGCCGCGACCTTCCGCGCACAACGGGCGCAACCGCCGCAGGTCAAGCGAGGCCCGGCGCAGTTGCTCGACTACACCGCCGCGACGCTGGACAAGAGCCTTGCCGCTTACCGCGCCGGCGAGCGTGATCAGGCTTATGACTTGTCCGTTGCCGCGTACCTGGAAGGCTTCGAACTGGTCGAAAGCTCGCTGGATAACGTCGACGCCAACGTGCGCAAGGACACCGAAAAATCCCTGATGGCCTACCGGCAATCGCTGCAGGATGGCTTGTCGGTCGAGCAGGCCGAGCAGCGCCTCGACGCGGCCAAGGCCAAACTCAAGGAATCCGCCGGCCTGCTGGGCAGCGACGGACTGAGCTGGTCGCTGAGTTACATCTCCGGGCTGCTGATTCTGTTGCGTGAAGGGCTGGAAGCGATTCTGGTGCTGGCGGCGATCCTCGCGTTCCTGCGCAATACCGGCCAGCAATCGGCGGTGCGCAGCGTCAACGTCGGCTGGGGCCTGGCGCTGTTGGCCGGTCTCGGCACCTGGGCGCTGGCGGCGTATGTGATTGATGTCAGCGGCTCCCAGCGCGAACTGCTGGAAGGCGCCACCGCGCTGTTCGCCAGTGTCATGGTGCTGTGGCTCGGGGTGTGGATGCACGACCGTCGCCACGCAGCGGCCTGGCAGGACTACATCAAGCAGAGCCTGGTCGGTGGCGGTGGTCGATTCGGCTTCGCGATACTGGCGTTCTTCTCGGTGTACCGCGAGCTGTTCGAAGTGATCCTGTTCTACGAAACCCTGTGGTTGCAGGCGGGGCCTGCCGGGCACAACGCGGTGTTGGCGGGTGGGGCGACGGCGCTGGTGCTGCTGTTCGGTCTGGCGTGGGTGATCCTGCGCGGCTCGGCGAAACTGCCGCTGGCACTGTTTTTCAGCATCAACGCGGCGCTGCTCTGCGCGCTGTCGGTGGTGTTTGCCGGTCATGGTGTGAAGGCGCTGCAGGAGGCCGGGATTTTCGGCACTCGCCCGGTGGCGTTCTTCGATTTCGAATGGCTGGGGATTCATGCCGACGCCTACTCGCTGACGGCTCAGGCTGTGGCGATTGCGGCGATCATCGTGCTGTATGGCCGCAGTTGGGTGGCTGAAAAGCGCCGAGTGGCGGCTTGAGATGATGCGCGTATGGATCGATGCCGACGCCTGCCCGAAGATGGCCAAGGAGTTGGTGGTGAAGTTCGCCCTCAAGCGCCGCTTCGAGGTGGTGCTGGTGGCGGGGCAGCCGCAAAGCAAACCGGCGCTGGCCATCGTCAAGCTGATCGTGGTGCCGAGCGGCCCGGATGCGGCGGATGATTATCTGGTGGAACACGCGGTGCCGGGCGAACTGGTGATCTGCAGCGACATCCCGCTGGCCGACCGGCTGGTGAAGAAAGGCGTTGCAGCGCTGGACCCGCGAGGCAAAGAGTTCGACGCGCAGAACATGGGTGAACGGCTGGCGACACGCAACCTGTTCACCGATCTGCGTGAGCAGGGCCAGGTCAGCGGCGGCCCGGCGCCGTTCGGCGACCGGGAGAAGCAGGCGTTCGCCAATGCGCTGGACCGGATCCTGACGCGGTTGGCGCGCCAGTCCTGAGGCAATCATTCCCACGCAGCGCGTGGGAATGATCACTGTCGCGCGTCAGGCGTCGTTTTCGTGGGTCAGTTCAAGCACGCGATCCACCAATTTGTTGATCCCCGAAGCCGCTTCACTGATCGACTGCGCCAGCATGTAGGCCGGGGTGGTCACCAGTTTGCGCGCCTTGTCTTCGATGATGTCGGTCACGGCGCAGTCTTCGTGGGTGGCGCCCATCTTGCCGATCGCCGTGGCGGTGTCGGCATCGTTGCCGATGGTGCAGGTCACGCCCGGGCCGTAGATCTTGGCGGCCAGCGCCGGCGAAATGCACATCAGGCCCACCGGTTTACCCGCTTCGGCAAAGGCCTCGGTCAGCGCCAGTACGTCCGGCTGAACGCAGCAGCCCGCGCCGTCGACGGCGAAGTTCGACAGGTTCTTCGCTGCGCCAAAACCGCCGGGCACGATCAGCGCATCAAAGTCATCGACATCGGCTTCACGGACATCCTTGACGTTGCCCCGGGCGATGCGTGCCGATTCCACCAGCACATTGCGCGACTCGGGCATCTCCTTGCCGGTGAGGTGGTTGATCACATGCAATTGCGCGATGTCCGGGGCGAAGCACTGCACCTGGGCGCCGCGTTGGTCGAGGCGCAGCAGGGTGATGACGCTTTCGTGGATCTCGGCGCCGTCGTACACGCCGCAACCGGACAGGATCACTGCAACTTTTTTGCTCATGGGTTTCTCTCCAGATTCATGGCGCTAAATGTCCACTAATTTGTCGTTCGTTGCCATAGGGTCGAGCCGCGGCTACACCTAGGATCTGTGCACACGGATCTCGATCAGGGCGCGTCATGAACTTCATTCTGTATGCGGTGCCGTTTTTCTTCGTATTGATCGTGGCAGAGCTCATCGCCGACCGGTGGCGCGGGGTGAGCAACTATCGCCTGGCCGATGCGGTGAACAGCATCAGCACAGGGGTGTTGTCGACCACCACCGGCCTGCTGACCAAAGGCGTTGGGCTGGTGACCTACGGCTTTGCCCTGGAGCATCTGGCGCTGGTCAAGTTGCCGGCGGACAGTGTCTGGGTGTGGGTCTTCGCTTTTGTCCTCTACGACTTCTGTTACTACTGGCTGCACCGCATGGGCCACGAGCGGAACATTCTCTGGGCGGCTCACTCGGTGCATCACCAGAGTGAGGACTACAACCTTTCCACCGCGTTGCGCCAGACCAGCACCGGGTTTCTGCTGGGCTGGATCTTCTACCTGCCGATGGCGGTGCTCGGCGTGCCGTTGCTGGTGTTCGTCAGTGTTGCGGCGCTGAATCTGCTGTACCAGTTCTGGGTTCACACCCGGCACATTCCCAAGCTTGGCTGGTTTGAATGGTGCTTCGTCACACCGTCGAATCATCGGGCCCACCATGCACAGAACGCTCTCTACATGGATCGCAACTACGGCGGGGTGTTCATTATTTGGGATCGCCTGTTCGGTTCGTACCAGGAAGAGGACGACAACGAGCCCGTGATTTTTGGCGTGACCACACCGCTGGCGAGCTGGAATCCGCTGTGGGCCAACGTGCAGTTTTACGCGCAGCTGTGGGACGACGCGCGCCGCGCCGGGAGCAAATGGGACAAGCTGCGGATCTGGTTCATGCGCACCGGCTGGCGTCCGGCAGACGTGGCGGCGAAATACCCGATGCACAAGCCGGACTTGAGCCGGTTCCGCAAATTCGAAGTACCGTTGGGCACCCGGCAGCAGTGGTACGTGGTGCTGCAATTCGGTGTTTACGTGGCGCTGGGCAGTTATCTGATGAATCTGGAACACAGCCTGTCGACCGGCGCCCTGATTCTGGGTTGGGGCGCGGTGGCATTCGGTTTGTTTGTATTGGGCGTGGCCCTGGAGAATCGCCCGTGGGCGCTGAGGCTGGAACTGCTGCGGTTGGCCGCGAGCCTGCCGCTGGTATGGCTGGCGCCGCAGGTCGGGTTATGGCCGGCCGGCCCGCAGATGTGGGTCGGCCTGTTCGGTTACAGCCTGCTCAGCGGCGTCGGGTTGTATTGCTGCCGCCAGCGGTTTATTCGGCTGGCGTCTTAGGGTCGGTAGCCTTGGCCAGTTCAGCCTTGTGCCGTTCGGCTTTGGCCAGTTGTTCGGCCTGCTCGTCCTCGTAGACCTTCTTGGCCAGCCGGGCATTCTTGAACCGGCGGCGCAGCCACAGGCCGACACCCAGCACCAGCAGCGCACCGAGTACCCACAACTCATATTTCTTGATGCTGCCCAGCATGCCTTCGAGCACCGCACCGAAGTGGTATGCGGCCGCAGCGAGGGCGGCGGCCCAGATCGCAGCGCCAATCCCGTTCAGCAGCAGATAGCGTCCCGGCGGGTAGCCCGACAGGCCGATCGCCACCGGCATTACCGTGCGCAGGCCGTAAACGAAGCGGAAGCTCAGGACCCAGATGTCCGGGTGCTTGCGGATATGCTCCAGCGCGCGGTCGCCCATCATTTGCCAGCGCGGTTTGCGCGCCAGCAACTTGCGTCCGTGTTTGCGGCCCAGGAAGTACCACAGCTGATCGCCGGCATAGCTGCCGAAGAACGCCACGACCACCACCAGGTTGATGTCCATGTATCCACGGAACGCGAGGAAGCCCGCGAGCACCAGGATGGTTTCGCCTTCGAAGAACGTGCCGAGAAACAGGGCAAAGTAGCCGAAGTCATGCAGAAATTGTTGGAGCATTGTCTGGGTGCTGGCGAAATGAACGCGCAGCCTAACCCTTCGGACACATTCAGGAAAGTGTCGAAATGTGTCTCGACGTGAACATTTCCTACAACGACAATGGAATGCGACTACCTGCCACAGGGGTGCACATAACTGTAATACGTTGGTCATAATGGCCATCTATAACTGTCACGCTCGCCCGTTTGCGCGGGCTCAGGAGTCTGCCGTGAGCTTTACCCCAGCCAACCGTCTGTTCCCTGCCACCCGCCTGCGTCGCAATCGCCGTGATGATTTTTCCCGGCGACTGGTGCGTGAGAACGTGTTGACGGTCGATGACCTGATCCTGCCGGTGTTCGTGCTCGACGGTGAAAACCGCCGCGAAGCCGTGGCCTCGATGCCAGGTGTCGAGCGCCTGACCATCGACCTGCTGCTTGAAGAAGCCGCCAAATGGGTCGAACTGGGAATTCCGGCGCTGGCGCTGTTCCCGGTCACGCCACCTGAGCTCAAATCCCTCGATGCCGCCGAAGCCTGGAATCCCGAAGGTATCGCCCAGCGCGCCACCCGCGCCCTGCGTGACCGATTCCCGGAGCTGGGCGTGATCACCGACGTCGCCCTGGATCCGTTCACCACTCACGGTCAGGACGGCATTCTCGACGAAGAAGGCTATGTGCAGAACGACATCACCGTCGATGCACTGGTCAAACAGGCGCTGTCCCACGCCGCCGCCGGCGCCCAGGTGGTTGCCCCGTCGGACATGATGGACGGCCGCATCCAGGCGATCCGTGAGGCGCTGGAGCTGGCCGGTCACTTCAACGTGCGGATCATGGCCTACTCGGCCAAGTACGCCAGCGCCTATTACGGCCCGTTCCGCGATGCTGTGGGTTCGGCCGCGAACCTGGGCAAGGCGAACAAGGCTTCCTACCAGATGGACCCGGCCAACAGCGACGAAGCGCTGCACGAAGTGGGCGCGGACTTGTCTGAAGGCGCGGACATGGTCATGGTCAAACCCGGCATGCCGTACCTGGATATTTTGTTCCGGGTAAAAGATGCCTTCAAAGTGCCGACCTTCGTCTATCAGGTTAGCGGCGAATACGCCATGCACATGGCGGCGATCCAGAATGGCTGGTTGAGCGAAGGCGTGATCCTCGAATCCCTGACCGCCTTTAAACGTGCCGGCGCTGATGGCATCCTGACTTACTTTGCTGTCCGTGCCGCTCAATTGTTACGAGAGCAGAAATAGCCCTCCCAGGAACATTCGATGAATACCGAAGGACTCACTGAAGTTGCCGTAAAAGAAGCTCAACCCGTGGTCGAGCAGATTACCGAAACCCCGCCGGAACTGGAGCCCGCGCCACCCGCGCCGGCAACTGAACCCGCTCCGGCGGCCCCGGCGATCGCGATTCCCGGCCTGGATGACAGCAGCCTGTATATCCACCGGGAATTGTCGCAACTGCAGTTCAACATCCGCGTGCTGGAACAGGCGCTGGACGAGTCCTATCCGTTGCTGGAGCGGCTGAAGTTCCTGCTGATCTTCTCCAGCAACCTCGACGAGTTCTTCGAGATCCGCGTCGCCGGCCTCAAGAAGCAGATCACCTTCGCCCGTGAACAGGCCGGCGCCGACGGCCTGCAACCGCATCAGGCATTGGCGCGGATCAGCGAGCTGGTGCACGGTCATGTAGACCGTCAGTACGCGATCCTCAACGACATCCTGCTGCCGGAGCTGGAAAAGCATCAGGTGCGCTTCATCCGTCGCCGCTACTGGACGACCAAGCTCAAGACCTGGGTGCGCCGTTACTTCCGCGACGAGATCGCGCCGATCATCACCCCGATCGGCCTCGACCCGACGCACCCGTTCCCGTTGCTGGTGAACAAGAGCCTGAACTTCATCGTCGAGCTCGAAGGCATCGACGCCTTCGGTCGCGATTCCGGTCTGGCAATCATCCCGGCGCCACGCTTGCTGCCGCGGATCATCAAGGTGCCGGAAGAAGTCGGCGGCCCTGGCGACAACTATGTGTTCCTGTCGTCGATGATCCACGCCCACGCCGATGACCTGTTCCAGGGCATGAAGGTAAAAGGCTGCTACCAGTTCCGTCTGACCCGAAACGCTGACCTGGCGCTCGACTCCGAAGATGTTGAAGACCTGGCCCGCGCCCTGCGTGGCGAGTTGTTCTCCCGTCGTTACGGTGATGCCGTGCGCCTGGAAGTCGCCGACACCTGCCCGAAACACCTGTCGGACTACCTGCTCAAGCAGTTCAACCTGAGCGAGACCGAGCTGTATCAGGTCAACGGTCCGGTCAACCTGACGCGTCTGTTCAGCATCACCGGTCTGGACAGTCATCCGGAGCTGCAATACACGCCGTTCACGCCGCAGATCCCGAAACTGCTGCAAAACAGCGAGAACATTTTCAGCGTTGTCAGCAAACAGGACATCCTGCTGCTGCACCCGTTCGAGTCGTTCACCCCGGTGGTCGACCTGCTGCGCCAGGCTGCGAAAGACCCGCACGTTCTGGCTGTACGCCAGACCCTGTACCGCTCCGGCGCCAACTCGGAAATCGTCGATGCGCTGGTGGACGCCGCGCGTAACGGCAAGGAAGTGACGGCGGTCATCGAGCTGCGTGCGCGCTTCGACGAAGAGTCCAACCTGCAACTGGCCAGCCGTCTGCAAGCGGCCGGTGCGGTGGTGATCTATGGCGTGGTCGGCTTCAAGACCCACGCCAAGATGATGCTGATCCTGCGCCGCGAAGCCGGCGAGATCGTGCGTTACGCGCACCTCGGCACCGGTAACTACCACGCCGGCAACGCCCGTCTGTACACCGACTACAGCCTGCTGACCTCCGACGACGCCTTGTGCGAAGACGTCGGCAAACTGTTCAGCCAGTTGATCGGCATGGGTAAGACGCTGCGCATGAAGAAGCTGCTGCACGCGCCGTTCACCCTGAAGAAGGGCATGCTCGACATGATTCTGCGCGAGACGCAATTCGCGCTCGACGGCAAACCTGCGCACATCATCGCCAAGTTCAACTCGCTGACCGATCCGAAGATCATCCGCGCGCTGTACAAGGCCAGCCAGTCCGGCGTGCGCATCGACCTAGTGGTGCGCGGCATGTGCTGCCTGCGTCCGGGCATCGCCGGGGTTTCGCACAACATTCACGTGCGCTCGATCATCGGTCGCTTCCTTGAACACACCCGCGTGTTCTACTTCCTCAACGGTGGCGAGGAGCAGATGTTCCTGTCCAGCGCCGACTGGATGGAGCGCAACCTCGACAAGCGCGTCGAGACTTGCTTCCCGGTGGAAGGCAAGAAGCTGCTGACTCGGGTCAAGAAAGAGCTGGAGTTGTACCTGACCGACAACACCCACAGCTGGAGCCTGCAGTCGGACGGCCGCTACATCCGCAACACGCCGACCGGCAACCAGAACCCGCGCAGTGCGCAGGCGACGTTGCTGGAGCGGTTGGGCAGCCCGATTCTGCCGGTCAGCAGCTGACCGCAGGTCTCAAAGCAATAAAAAAGGCGATCCATCCGGATCGCCTTTTTTGTGCCTGCCGGTTACTCAGTGCACGGTCAGAACAATCCCAACCCGCGTCAGCCACTCGGCCTCAAGTGCGAAATCCGCCTGAGTCAGCTGGTTTTCATCCAGCCAGTTCTCCGGGAATTCCACATCGAGGTTGTCGCCATTGGCGTGCAGCGCGACCTGCGGCATGGTCTGGGTGCCGCGAATGTGGTGGAACAGGATCGCAAAGCGCAGCAGCACGCACAGGCGGATCAGCTTGTCGCCGTCGTCGCCGAATTCGGCAAACTTGTCCTTGGGGATGTTGCGGCGGTGGCCGCGCACCAGCAGGGCGAGCATTTGCTGGTCTTCGCGGGAGAAACCGGCCAGGTCCGAGTGCTCGATCAGGTAGGCGCCGTGCTTGTGGTATTGGTAGTGAGCGATGTCGAGCCCGACTTCGTGCACTTTCGCCGCCCAGCCCAGCAGTTCGCGCCAGATACCATCGTCCAGCTGCCAATCGACAGCCACTTGATCGAAGGCGTGCAGGGCTTTGCGCTCGACGCGTACGGCCTGTTCCAGGTCGACGTGGTAGCGCTCCATCAGCGAGGTCAGGGTGCGTTCGCGCACGTCTTCGTGATGATGGCGGCCAAGCAGGTCATACAGCACGCCTTCACGCAGCGCGCCTTCGCAGTGATCCATACGTTGCAGTTCGAGGGCGTCGAAGATCGCTTCAAGAATCGCCAGGCCGGCCGGGAAGATCGCGCGGCGATCCGGCTTGATGCCTTCGAAATCGATCTTGTCGACATCGCCGAGCTTGAACAGGCGACGCTTGAGCCACGCCAGGCCTTCGGCGTTCACTTCGCCGGTGCCATGTCCGCCGGCCTTCAGCGCCAGGCCGATGGCGCGGATGGTGCCCGAGGAGCCGATGGCTTCATCCCAGGTCAGGCGGTGCAGGGCGTGTTCGATGCTCATGATTTCCAGCCGCGCCGCCGTGTAGGCCTGGGCGTAGCGGGCCGGGGTGATCTTGCCGTCCTTGAAGTAGCGCTGGGTGAAACTCACGCAGCCCATTTGCAGGCTTTCGCGCAACAACGGCTCGAAGCGCTGGCCGATGATGAATTCGGTACTGCCGCCGCCGATGTCGGCGACCAGGCGTTTGCCCGGAGTGTCGGCGAGGGTGTGAGAGACGCCGAGGTAGATCAGGCGCGCCTCTTCGCGGCCGGAGATGACTTCCACCGGGTGGCCGAGGATTTCTTCGGCACGACGGATGAATTCGCCACGGTTGCGCGCCTCGCGCAGAGCGTTGGTGCCGACGATCCGCACGGCGCCCAGCGGCATACCGTTGATCAGTTGGGCAAAACGCTTGAGGCAATCAAGCCCGCGCTGCATGGATTCTTCGTTGAGATGGCGCTCATCGTCTATGCCGGCGGCCAGCTGAACCTTCTCCCCGAGACGTTCGAGAATACGGATTTCGCCGTTCTGGGCCTTGGCCACGACCATGTGGAAGCTGTTGGAGCCCAGGTCGATCGCGGCGATCAGGGACAGATTCTTGGCTTGGGATTGCGGCATGGTCTGGGGGTCTCGGTCGATAACCTCGACATCGTGCCACGATCAAACGCTGCCGCCAACGCGCATGGTACAAACCCTTGATTTAGCGCACTGACGGCCTGCTTTCAGCCTGCGACTTCCACGGTTCCGATGAAATTCGCCAGTTCCGGCGTCTGCGGATCGGCAAACAACACCTTCGGGTCGCCCACCTCATGCACCTTGCCCTGGTGCATGAACACCAGTTTGTCCCCGACCTCCCGGGCGAAGCGCATTTCGTGGGTGACCATGATCAGCGTCATGCCTTCCTTCGCGAGCTGGCGGACCACGCTGAGCACTTCGTTGACCAGTTCCGGGTCCAGCGCCGAGGTGATCTCGTCGCACAGCAGCACCTTGGGCGACATCGCCAGCGCCCGGGCAATCGCCACGCGTTGTTGCTGGCCGCCTGAGAGGCGATCCGGGAAGGCGTCGAACTTTTCGCCGAGGCCGACGCGCTCAAGCATCTGCCGCGCCAGTTCCGCAGCCTTGGCCTTGGGCACCTTCTGCACCACTTGCGGCGCGAGCATCACGTTTTCGCCCACCGTCAGGTGCGGGAACAGGTTGAACTGCTGGAACACCATCCCGACTTTCTGCCGCAGGCTGCGCAGATCGGCGCGGGCGGCGTCGAGGTATTCGCCATCGACTTCGATCACGCCGTCGTTGATCGATTCCAGGCCGTTGAGGGTGCGCAGCAGGGTGGATTTGCCCGAGCCGCTGCGGCCGATGATCGCCACGACCTGACCTTCCTCGACGCTCAGGTCGATGCCTTTGAGTACGTGGTGATCGCCGTAGTATTTATGCAGGGCGGAAATTCTAAGCAGAGGCATGCAGTCTCCTTTCCAGGTAGCGCGCACTGAGGGACAAGGGGTAGCAGAGCAGGAAGTAGCCGGCGGCGACGAGGCCGTAGACCATGAACGGTTCGAAGGTGGCGTTGGCGAGCATGCCGCCGGTCTTGGTCAGTTCGGTGAAGCCGATGATCGAGGTCACGGCGGTGCCTTTGACCACTTGCACCGAGAAGCCCACGGTCGGCGCCACGGCGATGCGCAGCGCTTGCGGCAGAATCACGTAGCGCAATTGCTCCAGCGGATTCAGCGCCAGGCTCGACGAAGCTTCCCATTGGCCGTTGGGAATCGCCTCGACGCAACCGCGCCAGATCTCCGCCAGATAGGCGCTGGTGAACAGCGTCAGGGCAATGGCTGCCGCCATCCACGGTGAAATCTCTACGCCGGCCAGCGCCACGCCGAAGAACACCAGAAACAGCTGCATCAGCAACGGCGTGCCCTGGAACAGTTCGATCCAGGTGCGGGCGATGCTGCTGGGCAGCGGTTTTTTCGAGATGCGCATGATCAGGATCAGCAACCCGACGATCCCGCCGCCAATGAACGCCACCAGCGACAACGCCAGCGTCCATTGCAGGCCGGTGAGCAGGTTGCGCAGGATGTCCCAGAACGTGAAGTCGCTCATTGGCTGCTCCTTGCGCTGCTTTTCGACAGGTAGCGCCGACCGAGCCAGTTCAGTAACTGACGGATCAGCAGCGCCATGCACAGATAAATGAGGGTGGTCAGGGCATAGGTTTCAAAGGCGCGGAAGTTGCGCGACTGAATGAAGTTGGCGGCGAAGCTCAACTCTTCGGTGGCAATCTGCGAACACACCGCCGAGCCGAGCATGACGATGATGATCTGGCTGCTCAGGGCCGGCCAGACCTTGCCCAGCGCCGGCAGCAGCACCACGTGGCGGAACGCTTCGAAACGGCTCATCGCCAGCGCAGCAGCGGCCTCCAGTTGCCCGCGCGGGATCGCCTGGATGCCGGCACGGATGATCTCGGTCGAGTACGCACCGAGGTTGATCACCATCGCCAGCACCGCCGCCTGCCACTCGGAGATCTGCACGCCAAGGGACGGCAGACCGAAGAAGATGAAGAACAGCTGCACCAGGAACGGCGTGTTGCGGATCAACTCGACGTACACGCCGAAGATTGTCGAGAACGGACGGATGTTCCACGCCCGCACCAGCGCTCCGACAATACCCACACCAACCCCGAACAGCGCGCCGATGGCTGTCAGCTCAAGGGTGAACAGCGCCCCGCGCAGCAGCAGGTCGGTGTTTTCCACCACCGGCAAGAAATCGAACTGATAGGCCATGAAAGTCTCCCGCGCCGCCGGTCAGAGGTCGGCCGGCAGCGGCTCTTTGAGCCAGGTCTGCGCGTTCTTTTCCAGCGCGCCGTCAGCCTTGGCGGTGGCCAGGATCTCGTTGACCTTGCCCAGCAGCGCCGGCTCGTTCTTGTTCACGCCGACGTAGACCGGCGAATCCTTGAGCTTCACTTTCAGCGCCGGCACGCGTTTCGGGCTCTTTTCGCTGATCGCCACCATCACCACGTTGCCGCTGGCGATCAGGTCGACCTGGCCGGCGAGGTAGGCGGCGATGGTCGAGTTGTTGTCTTCGAAGCGCTTGATGGTCACGCCTTCGGGGGCGACCTTGGTCAGCTCGATGTCTTCGATGGCGCCACGGGTGACGCTGATGGTCTTGCCCTTGAGGTCGTCCAGGGTGCTGACGGCTGCGTCCGGCGGGCCGAACACGGCGAGGTAGAACGGCGCATAGGCGCGGGAGAAATCGATGACCTTCTCGCGTTCGGGGTTCTTGCCGAGGCTGGAAATCACCAGGTCGACCTTGCCGGTGGTCAGGAACGGGATGCGGTTGGTGCTGTTGACCGGGGTCAGTTCGAGTTTGACCTTGAGCTGGTCGGCCAGCAGTTTCGCAGTATCGATGTCCAGACCGCGCGGCTTCATGTCCGGGCCAACCGAGCCGAAGGGCGGGAAGTCCTGAGGCACGGCGACTTTCAAGGTGCCGCGTTTGACCACGTCGTCCAGACCGTCGGCATGGGCGGGGGCCTGGCTCAGCATCAGACCGGCAAACAGGGCGGCGAGGAGGGCGCTGTAACGCTTCGTCATGGACAATCTCCGGATCGGCGGGAAGTGAATTCTGCGATCGGACAGAGCATGGGCCGTGCCAAGACAGCGGTTTGGCTGCGCAAAGCCACGGGTTTAGCGGGTTTGTTCGGTCTTACTGGTCTGAACAGTCAGGTTGGATTTCGCACTGCGATAGCGCATCGGCGTGCGCCGTCGAACCCCGCTGGGGCATGACTTGCCTGACGCCTCGAATAGCTTTACAACTGGCCGCACCTTGGCCTGGTCCGACTGGAAAACCATGAACTCGATCTCCCGCGCCGTACCCGAAGTGGCGCTGCAAGCGATCCGCAAACTGATTACCGAGCAGGGTTTCGGCCCCGGTGATGCGCTGCCCTCGCAGCGGGATCTGGCGGTGCAGTTGGGGGTCAGTCGGGCGTCGTTGCGCGAGGCGTTGTCGTCCTTGAGTGCGCTGGGGGTGGTCAGCATCCAGCCGGGCAAGGGCGTGTTCGTGCAGTCGCCGGTGGAGTTGCCGCGCGGGGAGGGCGCGCCGGCCTGGCCGTTTGCAGCCCAGGCCTCGCCGCTGGAGATCTTCCAGTTGCGCTATGCACTGGAGGGGTTCGCGGCCGGGCTGGCGGCGGTGACGCTGAGCACGTTTGATCTGGATGAACTGGAAGACAACGTCGCCGCCATGCGTGAGCAACTGCGCGCCGGCGACTTCGAGGCCGCGGCGAAACTGGATTTCGAATTCCACCGGCGGATCCTGCGGGCCAGCGGCAATCAGGCGATGCTGAGCATCCTCACCGCCAGCGCCGACATCTTTCTGGAGAGCCAGAAGCTACCGTTCATCCGCGCCGAGCGGGCCATGGAAACCTGGCAGGAACACCGCAAGATCCTCCGCGCCCTGGCTCGTCGGGCGTCCGCTGCCGCCCAGAAAGCCATGCAGGAGCACGTGCGCAACGCGGCGTTGCGCACTGGAATTGCCTTCATCGCCCCCGCCGGCGCGTGACTTGAGCTATACCCAAACTCATCGAGTGCCATAGCAAGACTCAATCATCTGCGGCTTCCTGAACAAGGGAAGGGCGGCTATGATGGGCCACGTTTTTTTGCTTACAACCTGGAGAATTCCATGAGCAGCGATCTGATCAAACACGTTAGCGACGCTAGCTTCGAAGCCGACGTACTCAAGGCCGAAGGCGCTGTCCTGGTCGACTACTGGGCTGAATGGTGCGGCCCTTGCAAAATGATCGCTCCGGTTCTGGACGAGATTGCAGAGACTTACAAAGGCAAGCTGACCGTTGCCAAGCTGAACATCGACGAAAACCAGGAAACCCCGGCCAAGCACGGCGTACGTGGTATTCCGACCCTGATGCTGTTCAAGAACGGCAACGTGGAAGCGACCAAGGTTGGCGCTCTGTCGAAGTCGCAACTGGCTGCTTTCCTCGACGCCAACATCTAAGCGTCGCGGTAAAGATTGTCCTCAAAAAGCCCCGCAAATTGCGGGGCTTTTTGCGTATTCAGGGCTAGACGCTCCGAAACTCAGGTGATACATTCGGCCCCGCACTGGTTTCTCCACTGCCCCCTGCTAGCCGTCGCCGACGCACTCCTTTTCGAACAAGTACGCGATCCTGTCGCCTTCTCCGCGGCGCGGCCTCATTAAGCCAAAAGCTTAATTTCCCCCCCTCCATAAATGATTACGTCATTCCTATATGAATCTGACTGAACTCAAGCAAAAGCCGATTACCGAACTGCTCGAATTGGCCGAACAGATGGGCATAGAAAATATGGCCCGTTCGCGCAAGCAGGACGTGATTTTCTCCCTGCTGAAAAAGCACGCGAAAAGCGGTGAGGAAATCTCCGGTGATGGCGTGCTGGAGATTCTCCAGGACGGCTTCGGCTTCCTGCGCTCCGCTGACGCTTCCTACCTCGCCGGCCCTGACGACATCTACGTCTCGCCGAGCCAGATCCGCCGTTTCAACCTGCGCACCGGTGACACCATCGTTGGCAAGATCCGGCCGCCAAAGGAAGGCGAGCGTTACTTCGCCCTGCTCAAGGTCGACACGATCAACTTCGATCGTCCAGAGAACGCGAAAAACAAGATTCTCTTCGAGAACCTGACCCCGCTGTTCCCGACCGTGCGCATGAAGATGGAAGCCGGCAACGGTTCCACCGAAGACCTGACCGGTCGTGTGATCGACCTGTGCGCCCCGATCGGCAAAGGCCAGCGCGGTCTGATCGTTGCACCGCCGAAAGCCGGTAAAACGATCATGCTGCAGAACATCGCGGCCAACATCGCCCGTAACAACCCTGAAGTTCACCTGATCGTGCTGTTGATCGACGAACGTCCGGAAGAAGTGACCGAAATGCAGCGCACCGTGCGCGGCGAAGTGGTTGCCTCGACCTTCGACGAGCCGCCGACCCGTCACGTACAAGTGGCTGAAATGGTGATCGAGAAGGCCAAGCGCCTGGTCGAACACAAGAAGGACGTGGTGATCCTGCTCGACTCCATCACCCGTCTGGCCCGTGCCTACAACACCGTGATCCCGAGCTCCGGCAAGGTGCTGACCGGTGGTGTCGATGCTCACGCCCTGGAGAAGCCGAAGCGTTTCTTCGGTGCCGCGCGTAACATCGAAGAAGGCGGCTCGCTGACCATTATCGCCACCGCGCTGGTTGAAACCGGCTCGAAGATGGACGAAGTGATCTACGAAGAGTTCAAGGGTACCGGCAACATGGAACTGCCTCTGGATCGCAAGATCGCCGAGAAGCGTGTGTTCCCGGCCATCAACATCAACCGCTCCGGCACCCGCCGCGAAGAGTTGCTGACCGCCGACGACGAACTGCAGCGCATGTGGATTCTGCGCAAGCTGCTGCACCCGATGGACGAAGTAGCTGCCATCGAGTTCCTGGTCGACAAGCTGAAAACGACCAAGACCAACGACGAGTTCTTCCTGTCGATGAAGCGCAAGTAACATCGTCGGTTGAGTCCGGAAGATGGCGCCCTTCAGGGGCGCCATTTTTTTGCCTGATTTTTGTCTGGGCGATCGCAGGTGTGCGATCTGTTAAGGTCCGTGTGCCGGAAAAACAAGAAGCAGCGCCTTGGGCTGTACAAAAAACAACCACCTGATTGGCATTAAAGATTTATGAGCACACTCGCTTATCGAAGGGATATCGACGGCTTGCGCGCAGTCGCTGTGATTGCCGTGGTGCTGTTCCACTTTGGCGTCCCGGGGTTCACCGGTGGTTTTGTCGGCGTGGACGTGTTTTTCGTGATTTCCGGCTACCTGATTACCTCGATCATCTGGAACCAGCGCCAGGCCGGGCGTTTCAGCTTCGTCGAGTTCTGGGCCCGACGCGCCCGGCGGATCCTGCCGGCGCTGTTTGCGATGATCATCGCGGTGCTGGCGGTGGGCTGGTTCCTGCTGGCACCCAAGGACTACGAAGAACTCGGGCGCTCGGTGCGCTACCAGGTGACCTTCGTCTCGAACATTCTGTTCATGCGTCAGGATGGCTATTTCGACGTCGCTTCAGATCTCAAGCCGCTGCTGCACACTTGGTCGCTGGCGGTGGAGGAACAGTTCTACATTCTCTTCCCACTGTTGCTGACCTTGCTGTCGAGCCGCCTGAAACACTGGCGGCTGGCGCTGTTCGGCGTATTGCTGCTGTCCTTCGGGCTGAGCGTGTGGGCGGTCCATCATTATCCGGAGAAGGCGTTCTTCCTGTTGCCGATGCGGGCGTGGGAGCTGCTGGCCGGTGCGATGCTCGCCGTGGCGCCCCGGCATTCGTGGCGCCTCAAACCGATGGCAGCGCAGGGGCTGAGCCTGCTCGGCATGGCGCTGATCCTGCTGGCCGTCTTCGGGTACGACAAAAGCACGCCATTCCCCGGCGCCGCGGCGCTGCTGCCGGTGCTGGGCGTGGTGGCGCTGATCCTGGCCAACGGTCATCGTGAAACGTTGATGGGTCAATTGCTGAGCAGTCGGGTGATGGTCGGCCTCGGCCTGATTTCCTATTCCTGGTACTTGTGGCACTGGCCGGTGTTCGTGTTTTCCAGCTATGCCAGCGTCGAGGAACCGGGGGCGCTGGACATCGCAGGATTGATCCTGCTGACGCTGGTGCTGGGTTACCTGTCATGGAAGTTCGTCGAAACACCGTTCCGCGAGCGTCGCCTGCTTGCCGGGCGCCGGCAGGTTCTGCTGGCCGGTTTCTGCGGCATCCTGGTGCTCGGCCTGGCAGGACAAGCCCTGCGCTGGACCGATGGCTTGCCGTCGCGTCTGTCAGAACAGGCGCTGCAATATGCCAAGGGCCACGAGTGGCGGCCGGAGCTGATGGCGTGCCTGACGGACGACAAGGCCCCGGATGACAAGCTGTTCTGCCATTACGGTGTGGAAAGCCTGCCGGCCCAGGCGATGGTCTGGGGTGACAGCCACGCTACGGCACTGATTCCGGTGCTGGAGGACGCTGCGCAAGCCCATGGCGTCAACGTGATCCTCGCCAGCTCTGCCGGTTGTATTCCGGTTGAAGGGCTGGAGCATGACGCAGCCTGTACGCGTTTCAATCGGCGTGTCGAGCAGGGGTTGAGCGCGCAACGTATCAGCGATGTGGTGCTGGTCGCGCGTTGGAGCCTCTATCTGTATGGCGACGCCAAAGGGGATCTCGACCATGCGCTCAGACAGCCGGATGGTAAGTACGACAGTGCCGTCGCTGAACAACGTCTGGCCGATGGGCTGCGCGCACGGCTTGCTCAATTGCGTGAGGGCGGGCATCGGGTCTGGCTGGTGAAAGAGGCGCCGTTGCAGGCGTTCAACCCGCCGTATCGCCTGACACGCCTTGCGATGCTGGGCCATTCGGTGGATGAGGTCGGCCTGGCCATCGGCGAGCATGACAAGCGCCAGGCATTCATCAGCCGGTTGTTCGCCCAATTGGCGCAGGATCCGATGGTGCGGGTGGTCGATCCGGCGCCACGGCTGTGTGATGAACACGGTCTGTGTCGCGCCGAACTCGACGGCTATTCGCTGTACAAGGATGACAATCACCTGTCGGAAGTCGGCGCGCGATTCGTGGCGCCGATCCTTGAACCGCTGTTTGTCAGTCTGCAGGCCGGTAAAAATCCGGGTAACGGCCAGGTGAATGCAGCCAAGTAAGCAGTGACGGGCTGCCAGCGACCGGCATAGCAGGTAGGATGTACGCCTATTTTGAGGGTGCCATCGTCAATGAAATTCAAGGATCTTCGGGATTTCGTGCAGCAGCTTGAGCAGCGCGGAGAGTTGAAACGCATCCAGATTCCCGTCTCGCCGGTGCTGGAGATGACCGAAGTGTGCGACCGCACACTGCGGGCCAAGGGCCCGGCGCTGCTGTTCGAGAAACCGACCGGCTATGACATTCCGGTGCTCGGCAACCTGTTCGGCACGCCCGAGCGGGTCGCCATGGGCATGGGCGCCGAGTCGGTCAGCGAGCTGCGCGAAATCGGCAAGCTGCTGGCGTTCCTCAAGGAGCCGGAGCCGCCGAAGGGCTTGAAGGACGCGTGGTCGAAGCTGCCGATCTTCCGCAAGATCATCGCGATGGCGCCGAAAGTCGTCAAAGACGCCCCGTGCCAGGAAGTGGTCATCGAAGGTGATGACGTCGACTTGGCGATGCTGCCGGTGCAGACCTGCTGGCCGGGCGACGTGGCGCCGCTGATTACCTGGGGCCTGACCGTCACCAAAGGTCCTAACAAGGATCGGCAGAACCTCGGCATCTACCGTCAGCAAGTGATCGGCCGCAACAAGGTCATCATGCGCTGGCTCAGCCACCGTGGCGGCGCGCTGGACTTCCGTGAGTGGTGCGAGAAGCATCCGGGCCAGCCATTCCCGGTGTCCGTGGCCCTCGGCGCGGATCCTGCAACCATTCTCGGCGCCGTCACCCCGGTGCCGGACAGCCTCTCCGAATACGCCTTCGCCGGCCTGTTGCGCGATAGCCGCACGGAATTGGTGAAGTGCCGTGGCAACGACCTGCAAGTGCCGGCCACGGCCGAAATCATCCTTGAAGGCGTGATCCATCCGGGCGAGATGGCCGACGAAGGCCCGTACGGCGACCACACCGGTTACTACAACGAAGTCGACAGCTTCCCGGTGTTTACCGTCGAGCGCATCACCCACCGGATCAGACCGATCTACCACAGCACCTACACCGGCCGTCCACCGGATGAGCCGGCGATCCTCGGCGTGGCGTTGAACGAAGTGTTCGTGCCGATCCTGCAGAAGCAGTTCCCGGAGATCACCGACTTCTACCTGCCGCCGGAAGGCTGCTCGTACCGCATGGCCGTGGTGACGATGAAGAAGTCGTATCCGGGCCACGCCAAGCGCGTGATGCTGGGTGTCTGGTCGTTTTTGCGACAGTTCATGTACACCAAGTTCGTTATCGTCACCGACGACGATATCAACGCGCGGGACTGGAACGACGTGATCTGGGCCATCACCACGCGCATGGACCCCAAGCGCGACACGGTGATGATCGACAACACGCCGATCGACTACCTCGACTTCGCCTCACCGGTGTCGGGGCTCGGCTCGAAGATGGGCCTGGATGCCACTCACAAGTGGCCGGGCGAAACCACTCGCGAGTGGGGCCGCGTCATCGTCAAGGATGATGCCGTCACCCAACGGATCGATGCCATCTGGAATCAGTTAGGAATAGATTGATGCGTGTAACCCTGCAGCCCTCCGGAGCGGTGCTCGAGATACGGCCCGGAGAGCGGATTCTCGATGGTGCGCGGCGCCTGGGCTACGAATGCCCGCAAAGCTGCCGCAACGGCAATTGTCACGTGTGCGCAGCGCTGCTGGTGGAAGGCCGGGTCGAACAGGCCGGCAAGGTGCATGACCACGGCGAGTTCTACACTTGCATAGCGGAGCCGCTGGAAGACTGCATCCTGCTGTGGGATGGCGTGCTCGCGCTGGGAGAACTGCCGGTGCGCAGCCTGTCGTGTCAGGTCATCGAATGCCGGGACGTCGGTGGCGATACCTGGCGCGTGCGCCTGCGGGCGCCGGCCGGCAAGCCGCCGCGTTATCACGCGGGCCAGTACCTGATGATCGAGCGCGAGAGCGGCGAGAAGTCAGCCTTTTCCATGGCCTCGGCGCCCCACGGCGGGCGAGACCTGGAAATCCACGTACTGGCGCGTGAAGCCAGTGCCCTGAGCCTGATCGAGCAACTGCAGCGCAATTCGATGGTGCGGGTCGAGCTGCCGTTCGGTGACACCCACCTCGCGGAATTGCCGGACGGGCCGCTGGTGCTGATCGCCGCCGGCACCGGCATGGGCCAGATTCACAGCCTGATCGAACATTGCCGGGCCAACGGCTTCAAACATCCGGTGCATTTGTACTGGGGCGTGCGTCGTCCGGAAGATTTCTATGAAATCGAACATTGGGACGAATGGCTGAAGCTGCCCAACCTGTTCCTGCACAAAGTCGTCAGCGACCAGTGCGGCTGGGAAGGGCGCTGCGGGATGTTGCATGAGGCGGTGTGCGAGGACTTTCCGGATCTGAAACCCTTGCACGTCTATGCCAGTGGTTCGCCGGCGATGGTCTACGGCACGCTGGATGCGCTGGTGGAAGCCGGGATGGACGCCCACCAGATGCGCGCCGATGTGTTTGCATATGCGCCGCGCTCTTGAGCCGCGCGACTGAGCCCTCGGCTGAGCCTTCCTAGAACCGCACGCCCGTCGTCACCATGGCCGCGTTGGCGCCGAGAAAGACCAGCTCGGCGGCCAGCGGGCCGTAATGGGTGCCGACGGACGGGATGATCACCGGTGCAACGCCGAAGTGATTGAGCGGGATCTTGTCCTTGTAGTCACCCCGATAACCCTGCAGTAATCCGCCGGTGAGTTTCACGTACACCGGATAATCGGCACTGTCGAAGCGTTTGCCGGCATAGGCGTAATTGGAGCGCTGGCGGAACGAGTTGCGGAAAGTTGCCCCGCCAAATACCCAGCCGGAAGCCTGATTGCGTTCAATGCCGATCAAGTCCTGATGATTATTGTGTTCGGGGTCGGGTGAGTAATGTTTGGTATAGACACTGGTCTGTGCATGCCAGAAACCCTTGTCCTCTTGCGAATCATCGGCGGCCAGTGCCTGGCCGGTCTGAATCAATAAAAGTGCGGCCAAAAGCCTTGGTGTGTTCATCGTGCAGCCTCGGTTGAACGGGTTGGCTTGCGCCAGAGGAAAGCCGTTGTACGTAGGCGTTCAGCGACGGTAAATATGGGAAGTCCGAAATTTTAGTAGGAAAAATCCCGGGACTTCATGAACGAAACCTGAACGAAGCGAAGGCTTATCGATATTTCATTCGGGTATTTAAGATATCTGCGCAATGGTATTAGGCTATATCAAACAAGGTAGCCCTCGCGGATAACCGCGAATTAGCGCTATCAAAGGTGTCATACATCCTTTAGCACTTTTCGTTTTACAGTTACTGCTATATGTTCTATCAAGCGAATTGTGCTTACATCTTGTAATACTTGCGGGGCCGAATACTTCCGTCATGACAGCCATTGAATCTGCTTTTCTGAATCTGGCTTACCCTCCGCGGCTCGACCTGGGGCCGCAGCTGACTCACGAACAACTTCTCGCTTCCATGCAATCGACCATGGCACGCCACAAGGGTGGGCCGGTGTGGTTGTTCGCGTATGGTTCGTTGATCTGGCGGCCGGAATGTTCGGCGGTGGAGCGGGTGCGCGGGCGGGTGCATGGCTACCATCGCGGTTTGTACTTGTGGTCTCACGAACATCGCGGCACACCGGAAATGCCGGGGCTGGTGTTCGGTCTGGATCGCGGCGGCTCGTGCAGCGGTTTCGCCTATCGGTTGCCGGAAGACAACCTCGACAGTGCGCTGTATGCGCTGTGGAAACGCGAGATGCCGTTCCCGTCCTATCGCCCACACTGGCTCAACTGCCGTCTTGAAGATGGCAGCCAGGTACAGGCGTTGGGATTTGTCTTGGAACGACACCTGCCCAGCTATGCCGGCAATCTGCCGGATCATGTGCTGAGCCAGGTGTTCGAAAGCGCTTGCGGGCGTTACGGCACGACTCGCGATTATGTCGAGCAGACCGCTCACGCCCTGCGCAGCCACGCCATGCCAGACCGGAATCTGGAGGCGCGGCTCAAGCGCTGTAAGTCAAAAGCCGATCAGGCGACTGCTTCGCGGCTCTGACTGGCGACTTGCTTGTGCCACAGGGTCGGCGCCAGGAAGGCCATCGACAGCAGGCAAGCGCCCACCAGCAGCACGAAACCGCCATCCCAACCGAAGTGGTCCACGGTGTAGCCCATCGCTGCACTGGCCGCGACCGAACCACCCAGATAACCGAACAGGCCGGTGAAGCCCGCCGCAGTGCCGGCGGCTTTCTTCGGTGCCAGCTCCAGCGCCTGCAGGCCGATCAGCATTACCGGGCCGTAGATCAGGAAGCCGATCGAGAACAGCGCGATCATGTCGACGGTCGGGTTGCCGGCCGGGTTCAGCCAGTAAACCAGGGTCGCCACGGTCACCAGGGCCATGAACACCATGCCGGTCAGGCCGCGGTTGCCACGGAAGATCTTGTCCGACATCCAGCCGCACAGTAGCGTGCCCGGAATACCCGCCCACTCGTAGAAGAAGTAGGCCCACGAAGTCTTGTCGACGTCGAAGTGCTTGGCTTCCTTGAGGTAGGTCGGCGCCCAGTCCAGTACGCCGTAGCGCAACAGGTAGACGAAGACGTTGGCCAGGGCGATGTACCAGAGCATTTTGTTGCGCAGCACGTATTTGACGAAGATTTCCTTGGCGCTGAATTCGTCTTCGTGGCTGGCGTCGTAGCCTTCCGGGTAATCGTTCTTGTACTTCTCGATCGGCGGCAGGCCGACCGATTGCGGGGTGTCACGCATGGTGATGAAGGCAAACGCCGCCACCGCCAGGGCTACCGCCGCCGGCACGTAGAATGCCGAATGCCAGTCGTTGAACAGGCCCATGCCGATCAGGAACAGCGGGCCGATCAGACCGCCACCGACGTTGTGCGCCACGTTCCACACGGACACCACGCCACCGCGTTCCTTCTGTGACCACCAGTGCACCATGGTCCGTCCGCTCGGCGGCCAGCCCATGCCCTGGGCCCAGCCGTTGATGAACAGCAGGATGAACATCATGGTCACGCTGGACGTTGCCCATGGCGCGAAACCGAAAATGAACATCACCCCCGCCGAAACCAGCAGGCCGAATGGCAGGAAGTAGCGCGGGTTGGAGCGGTCGGAGACCAGGCCCATCAGGAACTTGGAAAGACCGTAGGCGATTGCGATGGCCGACATCGCCAGACCCAGCTCGCCACGGGTATAACCCTCGTCGATCAGGTACGGCATGGCCAGGGAGAAGTTTTTGCGCAGCAGGTAGTAACCCGCGTAGCCAAAGAAGATACCGGCGAAGATCTGCCAACGCAGGCGTCGGTAAGTACTGTCTATTTTTTCTTCAGGCAATGGAGCCTGATGTGCGGCAGGTCGAAAGAAAGCAAACATTCAAGAGCTCCAAATTTCTTGTTTTGACTGCGGATGCGAATGTTACAGTTTCGTTACCGAAAATAGCACCGGTTCGCATCGGCAAAACAGCGGAAAATGTTGGAAGTCGCACGTTCTTTTACGAACCTGTCGCTCTGCTGTAAGAACAGGGCGTTTTCACCACTTGTGAACATGGGGTGGCTTAGACTCGCGATCCGTCGCCCGACTGATCAACAGAGATGAATGATGGCTTTGAAGGTTCGCATGCTGATGCGCCGATTATTGGCAGCGACGGTCATTGTCGTTGCGGTGCTGACATTGATTTACGCCGATCACCCTGCCCAGTCCGGTTTGCGCAATGCCACGGTGCTGATTATCCGCCATGCGGAAAAGCCGACTGAGGGGACAGTACTCAATGCCCGTGGCGAGCAACGGGCTCAAGCCTATGTGGACTATTTCAATCCGTTGAAGCTGGATGGCCAGACACTGACTCCGGAGCGACTGATTGCCGCTGGCGACAGCCCGGTGAGTTCCCGGTCACGCCTGACGTTGACCCCGCTGGCCGAACGCCTGGGTCTGTCTGTCGAACAGCCTTACATCAATAACGATGCCCACGAACTGGTCAAGCTGCTGCGCAAGAGCAATCAGGCGCCGACGATCCTGATCGCCTGGCATCACGGCCATATCAACCACCTGATTCAAGCGTTCGGCGGCGACAGCACTGCCCTGATGGGTCAGAAAAAATGGCCGGACGAAGTCTACGACTGGTTGATCGTTCTGCGCTTCGATGAAGAGGGCCACCTCATCAAGGCCCGCAGCCGGAAGGTTCAGGAGCATCTGTTGCCGGGCGATGCTGAGGATCCTCCCGGCAACAGATGACGGCTCTGAGGTGCTTCAGCGCACCTGCACCACAACCTTGCCAACAGCCTTGCGCTGCCCGAGATCATTGATCGCCTGCGCCGCCTCGCTCAGCGGATACACCTGCGACACCAGCGGTTTCAACTTACCCTCGGCAAACCAGCCGAACAGTTGCTGGAAGTTCGCTGCGTTATCCTGTGGCTGGCGCTGGGCGAAGGAGCCCCAGAACACGCCGAGCACGGCCGCGCCCTTGAGTAACGCAAGGTTGACCGGCAGTTCGGGGATGCGTCCGCTGGCGAAGCCGACCACCAGCAGGCGGCCATTCCAGGCGATGGCGCGGATGGCCTGGTCGAACAGGTCGCCGCCGACCGGGTCGTAGATCACGTCGGCGCCCTGGCCGTCGGTCAGGCGCTTGATTTCGTCCTTGAGGCTGGTTTCGCTGTAGTTGATCAATTCGTCGGCACCGGCGGCCTTGGCCACGGCAAGCTTCTCGGCGCTGCTGGCGGCCGCGATCACCCGGGCGCCCATGGCTTTGCCGATCTCCACGGCAGCCAGGCCAACGCCGCCGGAAGCGCCGAGTACCAGCAGTGTTTCACCCGGTTGCAGGTTGCCGCGTTGCTTGAGCGCGTGCATCGAAGTGCCGTAGGTCATGCTGAACGCGGCGGCGGTGTTGAAGTCCATCGACGGCGGAATCGGCAACACGTTATAGCCCGGCACGGCGACCTGCTCGGCGAAGCTGCCCCAACCGGTCAGGGCCATGACCCGGTCACCGACCTTCAAGTGACTGACTTTCTCACCTACCGAACTGACCACGCCGGAGGCTTCACCACCCGGGGAAAACGGGAAGGGCGGCTTGAACTGGTACTTGCCCTCGATGATCAGCGTGTCCGGGAAGTTGACCCCGGCGGCGTGCACGTCCAGCAGGATTTCATTCTTCTTGGCGACAGGACTGGCGACGTCTTCCAGCACCAGCGATTCGGCAGGGCCGAAGGCTTTGCACAGCACGGCTTTCATCAGGGCTATTCCTTTGGGAGTGATGGCCGATAAGTGTAGGTGTGGCAGTCAACGGGTCAACGAGCATGCCCGGCCCTGATAGTCCGCCATAAGCTTGTGCTTGCGCGGCGGGTCGTTATGCTAGGCCGCAAACCGGATAAGGAGCGAATTGTGAAAGCGTGGATCATGTTGTTGCTGGCCCTGTCTCTGCCTGTGGCAGCGCTGGCCGAAGAAGCCAAAGAAGGCGAGGCGCCGAAGGTCAACTACATCACCTTGAGCCCGCCGTTCGTGGGCAACTACGGGCTGGACGGCACGCCGAAGCTCAAGGTCTACAAGGCCGACGTGGCGTTGCGGGTGACCGGTGACGAGGCGACCAAACTGGTCAAGGCCAACGAGCCGCTGATCCGCAATCAGTTGGTGGCGCTGTTCACCCAGCAGACCACCGATGCGATGGGCAGCATCGAAGGCAAGGAAAAACTGCGTCAGGAAGCCTTGAAGCAGACCCAGCAAGTGATGAATGACGAGACCGGCAAGCCGGTGGTCGAGGATCTGTTGTTCAACAACCTGATCATTCAATAAGACTGGAATGTGCATGAGCCGGTTTGCCGGCTCCTGCACAGGCGCATTAGCGCAACGCGATGACCGCCGCCCACTGCTCGGCCGTCACCGGCATCACCGACAGCCGCGAACCCTTCTGCACCAGTGGCATTTCGGCCAGGGCGGTCTGCTGTTTCAGGTAATCCAGCTTCAATACCCGGGCAAACGTCTCGACATGGGCGACATCGATCGCACTCCAGGCGTTTTTCTCCGGCGTGGCTTTCGGATCGTAGTAGTGGCTCTCGGGCTCGAGTGCCGTCGGGTCGGGGTAGGCCGCCTCGATAATCTTGCCGATTCCGGCAATGCCCGGCTCCGGGCAGCTGGAGTGATAGAAAAAGAACTCATCCCCCACCGTCATGGCCCGCAGGAAATTGCGCGCCTGATAGTTGCGCACCCCGTCCCAGCGCGCTTTGCCGAGTTTTTCCAGACCCTTGATCGAAAGTTCGTCGGGCTCGGATTTCATCAGCCAATAGGCCATGGTGTGTGCTCCTGAAACGGTCATTGGGCAGGTTGTCGGGCAATTTTATGACAAACCGACAGTCGGTTGACGCCAGCATTTGCGCAGAGGTTCACGTTGTCGCAAAATGCCGGCCTTTAAAGCTTGACGCTGCTGCACGGCCTACGAATGGAAACCGCTGCTGTCATCGTGATGATGTGCCTTGAGGGGGGCAATCGATGAAACGCAAACCGGATTTGCTGTGGACTTTGGTGATTTTGTTCGGTCTTGGCGTCGTGACCACCGGTTATGCGCAAAGTCTGTGGGCCAACAAGGCCGATGCTCCGATTGAAGTGGCGCAACAAGTACAGCAGTCGACAGCGTTCAAACGCTGACACCGTTTTTCCGACGCCGCTGAATCCCTCGCGGCGTCTACCCTGCGAAATACCACGCCTTGTCGGTCACCGTTCCCTGCAACGGTACATCCCAACTGGCCTGCGCCAATCGTTCGACTTTCTGACATTCATGGGCCAGGCCCAACAGCGTCGGCTTGCGCCAGTTCTGGCGTCGGGCCAGATAAGCCAGGCTGCGGTCGTAGAATCCGCCGCCCATCCCCAGGCGCCCGCCGACATCGTCAAACCCCACCAGTGGCAACAACACCAGATCCAGTGCCCAGATCTTGCGCTGACGGGCGACATTGACCCGGGGCTCAAGAATACGGAAGCGATTGGGCCGCAGCTTTTCGCCGGGCCGAATCTGCTGAAAGACCATTTTCGTCCGCGGCCAGGCGCTCAGCACCGGCAGATAGGTTTTCTTGCCTCGACGCTGGGCGGCGCGCAGCAACAGGCGCGGGTCGATTTCACCGTCGGTGGGCAGGTACAGAGAAATGTGTTTGGCCCGGCGAAATTGCGGGTCCTGCGCGAGCTGTTTGTACAGACCTTCGGCGGCCTGGCGTTGCTGGCTCGGCGTCAGGGAGCGGCGGGCCTTGCGCAGCAGGCGGCGCAGTTGGGGGCGGGGCAGCAGCGCGGGTTCGGTCATGGTTCGGCTTCGGCAGGATGGGGACGAAAACGTACGCATAAAAAATCCGATGCCGGCATGCACCGGCATCGGATTCGAATCAGGCTCCCCGGATGAGCCGCTGTCGACTTAGCCCTTGAACCCGAGAGTTCAAGGTGGAGGATGCAGTAGGCTTTAAGGCTTTCCGTCTGGCGGACATGCACACCAGCCCAACGTGCAACCCCCAGGGTAGTGCAAATCGGCTCAGGGACATCGTCAACTGGCAAGCACCCCAGGGAGTGCGGCGAGTATACCTCAAGCCGCCTGGCGAATCAGCCCTTGCTGATGTCCGGATCGTCGGCCAGCGCCAGATCGACACGATCGAGCAAGTCTCGCACCTGTTCACGGGTCGAGCCGCTGGCCTGGATGTCCGGACGCTCTTCTTTGTGCAAGAGATCGTGGGTGATGTTCAGCGCGGCCATCACGGCGATGCGATCGGCGCCGATGACTTTGCCGCTGCTGCGGATCTCGCGCATCTTGCCGTCCAGGTAACGCGCGGCACTGACCAGATTGCTGCGTTCTTCCTGCGGGCAGATGATCGAATATTCTTTGTCGAGGATCTGCACGGTAACGCTATTGCTTGAACTCATGAGTCTTGCTCCAGGGCCTTGAGGCGCGAAATCATCGATTCGACCTTACGCCGGGCGATTTCGTTTTTTTCAATGAGGTGAGCGCGTTCCTCGCGCCAGGTCTTTTCCTGAGCTTGTAAGAGTGCGTTTTGACTCTTTAGTTGCTCGACCCGAGTAATCAGCAGTTCGAGTCTGGCCATCAGCGCTTGCAGGTCGGTGTCTTCCATTGTGTCCACTGATTCGGTCTGATGGGTTTGGCTGGCGGACAGCCTTTAATGGTCTTGGCGAG
The DNA here is from genome assembly GCF_014863605.1 of Pseudomonas allokribbensis. NCBI lineage: Bacteria > Pseudomonadati > Pseudomonadota > Gammaproteobacteria > Pseudomonadales > Pseudomonadaceae > Pseudomonas > Pseudomonas allokribbensis. The sequence continues at coordinate 6,252,688 of NZ_CP062252.1, read as the reverse complement.
TCTGTCGATGTAGGATACAAGGCCTTCATTCTAGACATAGCGCCGTCTGGCGCCTAGCTGCCCATGCCCATTCAGAATTCCCCGTACCAAGGCTTTGCCACCCTGCTGAATTCCAGCGGTCACTCCGTTTCGCCTGCCGAACTGCACGGCCTGTTGCTGGGCCGCAGTTGCGCCGGCGCCGGCTTCAATGCAGACGAATGGCTGATCGATGCCGCCGAGCTGCTCGAAGGCGAGCCGCAGGACAACGTTCGTGCCGCGCTGATCGGTCTTCAGGAAATGGTCAAGAGCGAGCTCACCGGCGACGACGTCACCGTGGTTCTGCTGCTGCCGAACGATGACGCGCCACTGGCCGAGCGCGCTGCCGCGCTGGGTGAATGGTGCCAGGGCTTCCTCACCGGTTTCGGCCTGAACTGCCGCGACAGCAGCATGCTGAGCACCGAGGCCACCGAAGTGTTGCAGGATCTGGCGGCGATCTCCCAGGTGCAAGACGCCCTGGAAGAGTCCGAAGACGGCGAAAGCGACTACATGGAAGTCATGGAGTACCTGCGTGTAGCGCCGCTGCTGCTGTTCTCCGAAACCAAGAAAACCGACGTGCCGCCAGCCGCCAAGCCGTCGCTGCACTGATCGCGTGCCAGGGAAAGCCATCTGCCCATGATCCATATCCCGAAAGCGGAATACAGCCGTCGCCGCAAGGCGCTGATGGCGCAGATGGAACCCAACAGCATCGCCATCCTGCCCGCCGCTGCGGTTGCCATTCGCAACCGTGACGTCGAGCACGTCTACCGTCAGGACAGCGACTTCCAGTACCTGAGCGGTTTCCCCGAGCCACAGGCGGTCATCGTCTTGATGCCTGGTCGCGAACATGGCGAATACGTGCTGTTCTGCCGTGAACGCAATGCCGAACGGGAACTCTGGGATGGCCTGCGCGCCGGCCAGGAAGGCGCGATTCGCGATTTTGGCGCCGACGACGCCTTCCCCATCACTGACATCGACGACATCCTGCCGGGCCTGATCGAGGGCCGCGACCGGGTGTATTCGGCCATGGGCAGCAACCCGGAATTCGACCGCCACCTGATGGACTGGATCAACGTGATCCGCTCCAAGGCGCACCTCGGCGCCCAGCCGCCGAACGAATTCGTTGCCCTGGATCACCTGCTGCACGACATGCGCCTGTATAAATCGGCGGCAGAAGTGAAAGTGATGCGCGAAGCGGCGCGGATTTCCGCCCAGGCCCACATCCGGGCGATGCAGGCCAGCCGCGCCGGGCTGTACGAGTACAGCCTCGAAGCCGAACTCGATTACGAGTTCCGCAAGGGCGGGGCGAAGATGCCGGCCTATGGTTCGATCGTCGCCGCCGGGCGCAACAGTTGCATCCTGCATTACCAGCAGAATGACGCGTTGCTCAAGGACGGTGACCTGGTGCTGATCGACGCCGGTTGCGAAATCGACTGCTACGCCAGCGACATCACCCGCACCTGGCCGGTCAACGGCAAGTTTTCGGCCGAGCAGAAAGCGATCTACGAATTGGTGTTGGCCTCGCAGGAAGCGGCGTTCGCCGAAATCGCCCCGAACAAGCACTGGAACCAGGCGCACGAAGCGACGGTTCGGGTCATCACCACCGGGCTGGTGAAGCTGGGGCTGTTGCAAGGTGAGGTGGACGAGTTGATCGCGTCCGAGGCCTACAAGGCGTTTTACATGCACCGCGCCGGCCACTGGCTCGGGATGGATGTGCATGACGTCGGCGAATACAAGGTCGGCGGCGAATGGCGGGTGCTGGAAGTCGGCATGGCGCTGACCGTGGAGCCGGGCATCTACATCGCCCCGGACAATCAGAACGTAGCGAAGAAATGGCGCGGCATTGGCGTGCGCATCGAGGACGACGTGGTAGTGACCAAGAGCGGTTGTGAAATTTTGACCCACGGCGTGCCGAAAACCGTCGCCGAGATCGAAGCCCTGATGGCGCAAGCACGGACCTGCGCGGCATGAGTCGGGTCAATCTGGCAATCATCGGTGGCGGTCTGGTCGGCGCCAGTCTGGCGTTGGCCTTGCAGGCCGGGGCCAAGGCCCGTGGCTGGAAGATCGTGCTGATCGAACCGTTCGCCCCCGGCGACACATGGCAGCCAAGTTACGACGCCCGTTCGTCGGCGCTGTCTTTCGGCTCGCGGCAGATCTATCAACGGCTGGGCGTGTGGCAGGAAATCTCCCGCCGCGCCGAGCCGATCAAGCAGATTCACGTGTCCGACCGTGGTCGTTTCTCCACCGCCCGACTGTCGGCGATGGAAGAGGGCGTCCCGGCGCTCGGTTACGTGGTGGAAAACGCCTGGCTCGGCCAGTGCCTGTGGCAGCACCTCGACAAAGAGGTGATCAGCTGGCGTTGTCCGGCAGAAGTCACCCACATGGAACCGTTGCCCGACGGCTATCGCCTGACCCTCAACGATGAAACCACGGTCGAGTGCGATCTGGCGGTGCTCGCCGATGGCGGTCGTTCCGGTCTGCGCGAGCAACTGGGCATCAACGTGCGCAAGCGCCCGTACAACCAGAGCGCGCTGATCGCCAACATCACGCCGAGCGAAGCGCACAACGGCATGGCGTTCGAGCGCTTCACCGACGAAGGCCCAATGGCGCTGCTGCCGCTGCCGGAAAACCGCTGCGCGCTGGTCTGGACCCGTCTGGGTATGGACGCGCAACGGCTGGCCGACCTGAGCGAACGTGATTTCCTCAGCGAGCTGCAAGGTGTGTTCGGCTACCGTCTCGGTACGTTGAAACAAGTTGGCGCGCGACATCTGTATCCGCTGTCGCTGGTGGAGGCCGAAGAGCAGGTGCGCTCGCATCTGGCCGTCCTCGGCAACGCCGCCCACAGCCTGCACCCGATTGCCGGGCAGGGTTTCAACCTGTCCCTGCGCGATGCCGATGCGTTGGCCGCCGCGCTGCTGGCCAGCGACAAACCGCTGGGGGATTTCGCCACGTTGCAGGCCTATCGCGAGCGCCAGCGCCTCGATCAGGACCTCACCGTCGGTTTCTCCGATCAGGTCACGCGCCTGTTCGGCAGCACCCAGCCATTGGTGTCGCTGGGCCGCAACATCGGCCTGCTCGGCCTCGATCTGCTGCCACCGGCCAAACGCTGGTTCGCCCGTCAGGCCATGGGGCTGGGGACGCGGCCGGATGCGTGAGTGGCTGATCAAACAGTTTGGCAAGGCGCGACTGATGCGCTGGATCATGACGTTCTACCCTCCGTATTTCGGCGCCGGTGTCCGGGTGAAGCACATCAGCGATGACTTTCGTGACATCCAGGTCTCGATGGGCCTGGGCTGGTACAACCGCAATTACGTCGGCACCCAGTTTGGCGGCAGTCTGTATTCGATGGTCGACCCGTTCTTCATGTTGATGCTCATGGAAAACCTCGGCTCGCGGTACATCGTCTGGGACAAGGCTGCCGACATTGACTTCATTGCGCCGGGCAAAGGCCCGGTGTTCGCCCGGTTCAACATCGACGACACCCTGCTCGACGAGATCCGTCGGCAAACCGCCAGTGGCGAGAAATACCTGCCGCAGCTGCAGGTCGACATTCATGACGGCGCCGGCAACCTGGTGGCGCGGGTCGGTAAAACCCTTTACGTGCGGCTCAAGCCGCAAGCGAGACAGGCTTAAAGCATGGAAATGCGCGCAGATCTGCTGATTGTCGGAGCCGGAATGGTCGGCAGCGCCCTGGCGCTGGCGTTGCAGAACAGCGGGCTGGAAGTCCTGCTGCTCGACGGCAGCCCGTTGAGCGTCAAACCCTTCAATGGCGACGCGCCGTTCGAGCCGCGAGTCAGCGCGTTGTCGGCAGCCAGCCAGCGGATCCTCGATCGCCTCGGCGTGTGGGACGGCATCGTCAACCGACGCAGCAGCCCGTACACCGACATGCATGTCTGGGACGGCAGTGGCACCGGGCAGATTCACTTCTCAGCCAGCAGCGTGCACGCCGATGTACTCGGCCACATTGTCGAAAACCGCGTGGTGCAGGATGCCTTGCTCGACCGTTTGCACGATTGCGACCTGGGCCTGCTGCCCAATGCGCGGCTGGAGCAGATGCGCCGCTCCGGTGACGACTGGCTGCTGACCCTGGCCGACGGCCGCACCCTGCGCGCGCCGCTGGTGATCGCGGCGGACGGCGCCAACTCTGCCGTGCGCCGTCTGACCGGTGTCGCCACCCGCGAGTGGGATTATCTGCACCACGCTATCGTCACCAGCGTGCGCAGCAGCAAACCGCACCGCATGACGGCGTGGCAGCGTTTCACCGATCACGGACCGCTGGCGTTTCTGCCGCTGGAGCGTGATGGTCAGCAGGACTGGTGCTCGATCGTCTGGTCGACCACGCCGAGCGAAGCCGAACGGTTGATGGCGCTGGATGAAGCGGATTTCTGCCGTGAGCTGGAGCGCGCCTTCGAAGGTTGCCTCGGCGACGTCATCAGCGCCGACCCGCGTCTGTGCGTGCCGCTGCGACAGCGCCACGCCAAGCGCTACGTGGCCGAAGGCCTAGCGTTGATCGGCGATGCCGCGCACACCATCCACCCGTTGGCGGGGCAGGGCGTGAACCTCGGTTTCCTCGACGCCGCTGTACTGGCCGAAGTGCTGCTGCAAGCGAACGAGCGCGGCGAACGCCTGGCGGACGTGAAAGTGCTGAGCCGCTACGAGCGCCGGCGCATGCCGCATAACCTGGCGCTGATGGCCGCGATGGAAGGCTTCGAGCGCTTGTTCCAGGCCGATCCGCTGCCGCTGCGCTGGTTGCGCAACACCGGACTGAAAATCGTCGAGCAGATGCCCGAGGCCAAAGCGCTGTTTGTGCGTGAAGCGTTGGGGCTGACCGGGGACTTGCCGGCCCTCGCCAAGGCCTGACGAATGTCGTGCAACATCTGGTAACTCCTTGGGAAAGTGTTCGATTGAGCTGGTAAATGTGAGTCCTTATCATTTGGGCCACTTTTCCCGACCGAGAGATCACTCCCATGTTGGCACCCAAGCGTCTTCTGACCGCACTGGCCCTGACCCTGATTGGCAGCACCGCCGCCCAGGCCGCCGATGAGGTGGTGGTCTACTCGTCGCGTATCGATGAACTGATCAAGCCGGTGTTCGATGCCTACACCGCCAAGACCGGGGTGAAGATCAAGTTCATCACCGACAAGGAAGCGCCGCTGATGCAGCGGATCAAGGCCGAAGGCGAGAACGCCACCGCCGACCTGCTGCTGACCGTCGATGCCGGCAACCTCTGGCAGGCCGAGCAGATGGGCATTCTCCAGCCGTTCACCTCGAAAACCATCGACGCCAACATTCCCCTGCAATACCGCTCGTCCACCCACGCCTGGACAGGTCTGAGCCTGCGTGCGCGAACCATCGCCTATTCCACCGCACGGGTGAAACCGGGCGAGCTGACCACCTACGAAGCACTGGCCGACAAGAACTGGGAAGGCCGCCTGTGCCTGCGTACGGCGAAGAAGGTCTACAACCAGTCGCTGACCGCCACCATGATCGAAGTCCACGGTGCCGAGAAAACCGAGAAGATCCTCAAGGGCTGGGTCAACAACCTGTCCACCGACGTGTTCTCCGACGACGTTGCGGTGCTGGAAGCGATCAACGCCGGCCAGTGCGACGTCGGCATCGTCAACACCTACTACTACGGTCGCCTGCACAAGCAGAAACCGGATCTGCCGGTGAAACTGTTCTGGCCGAACCAGGCGGATCGCGGTGTGCACGTCAACCTGTCGGGCATCGGCCTGACCAAACATGCACCACACCCGGAAGCGGCCAAGGCTCTGGTCGAGTGGATGACCACGCCTGAGGCGCAGAAGATCTTCGCTGACGTGAACCAGGAGTTCCCGGCGAATCCGGCGGTGAAACCTTCGGAAGAAGTGGCGGCGTGGGGGCAGTTTGTGGCCGATACGTTGCCGGTTGAGGTGGCGGGCAAGCGTCAGGCTGAAGCGATCCGGATGATGGATCGGGCGGGTTGGAACTGACGTCGCGAGTCGAATCGCCGCAAGCGTGACGCGCAGCGTCACACGATACGTGCCCACGCAACGCGTGGGCACAATCATTTAACGAGAGTCTTTCCTTGGCCCACCCCGCCCAGCGTCGCTGGTACCCCATCGTCTTCGCCATCGCCGCGTTGGTGCTGCTGCCCCTCAGCGTCCTCCTGCTGTCGTGGCAGACCATCGACCAACAGATCTGGTCGCACCTGTGGGAAACCCAGATGCCACGCCTGCTGGGCAACACCCTGACGCTGGTGCTCGGTGTCGGCATCGGTGTGACCCTGTTGGGCGTAAGCCTCGCCTGGCTCACCAGCCTCTGTGAATTCCCCGGTCGGCGCTGGCTCGACTGGGCGTTGATGCTGCCCTTTGCGATCCCGGCCTATGTGCTGGCGTTCGTGTTCGTCGGCCTGCTGGACTTCGCCGGTCCCGTGCAAAGCCTGTTGCGCGAATGGTTCGGAACCGGCCTGCGTCTGCCGCGAGTACGCTCCACCGGTGGGGTGATTCTGGTGTTGGTGCTGGTGTTTTATCCCTACGTCTACCTGCTGGCGCGCACTGCGTTTCTCGCGCAGGGCAAGGGATTGATGGAAGCCGCGCGAGTGCTCGGCCAGTCGCCGTGGCAAGCATTCTGGCGCGTAGCGTTGCCGATGGCACGACCGGCCATCGGCGCTGGCGTGGCGCTGGCACTGATGGAAACGCTGGCGGATTTCGGCGCAGTGTCGGTGTTCAACTTCGACACGTTCACCACGGCGATCTACAAGACCTGGTATGGCTTCTTCAGCCTGTCGAGCGCCGCGCAACTGGCCAGCCTGTTGTTGCTGGTGGTGATGCTGGTGCTGTACGGCGAGCGGCGCGCCCGTGGCGCGAACCGGGCAAGTAATGAACGGCCACGGGTCAAAGCGCTGTATCACCTGCGCGGGCCCAAGGCCTGGGCGGCGACCGGCTGGTGCGGTCTGGTGTTCGCCTGTGCGTTTGTCATCCCAGTGCTGCAACTGCTGGTGTGGTTCTGGCAGCGCGGTCGTTTCGATCTGGATGAGCGTTATGCCGGGCTGATTCTGCACACCCTGTATCTGGGCGGCATGGCGGCGTTGATTACGGTCAGCGTGGCGATGTTGCTGGCGTTCGCCCGACGTCTGGCACCGACCCGGGCGATCCGTTCCGGCGTCAGTCTGGCCAATCTCGGCTACGCGTTGCCGGGCTCGGTGCTGGCGGTGTCGATCATGCTGGCATTCAGTTATCTGGATCGTGAGCTGGTGATTCCACTCTCCGGCTCGCTCGGCGGTGCGGGCAAACCGCTGCTGCTGGGCAGTCTGGCGGCGTTGCTGATGGCTTATCTGGTGCGGTTCGTGGCGGTGGCCTACGGGCCGCTGGAAAACAGCTTGGCGCGTATACGGCCCTCTTTGCCTGAAGCGGCACGTAGCCTGGGTGTCAGTGGGCCGCGACTGTTTTTCAAAGTGTATCTGCCGTTGCTGCTGCCCGGCACGCTCAGCGCCGCGCTGCTGGTGTTCGTCGATGTACTCAAGGAAATGCCCGCGACCCTGCTGATGCGCCCGTTTGGCTGGGACACGCTGGCCGTGCGGATCTTCGAAATGACCAGCGAAGGCGAATGGGCGAGGGCGTCGTTGCCGGCGCTGACCCTGGTTCTGGTCGGCCTGTTGCCGGTCATCGGCCTGATCCGGCGCTCGGCCCACAGAAACACTTAGTCGTCAGTCCTGAATCATGCGGCTACAATGCGCGGCATTCGGTGCGGTCCGTCTGACAGACCCTGTCGCTGAAATCGGCTGAAAGCCTTCTTCCACGGGGCTTTCAAACCGTGCAGCAGCGCTCCGCACCTTCGCCACGCCCGGAAGGAGAAACCCATGGGACAGCGTACGCCTCTGTATGACCTGCATCTCGCCCTCGGCGCGAAGATGGTCGATTTTGGCGGTTGGGACATGCCACTGCATTACGGCTCGCAGGTCGAGGAGCACCACGAGGTGCGTCGCGATTGCGGGGTGTTCGATGTATCCCACATGACCGTGATCGATGTCGCCGGCCACCAGGCCAAGGCCTGGCTCCAGCATTTGCTGGCCAATGACGTCGACCGCCTGCACAGCCCCGGCCGTGCGTTGTACAGCACCATGCTCAACGAGCGCGGCGGTATCGTCGACGACATGATCGTCTACCGTCTCGAGGACGGTTACCGACTGGTGGTCAACGCCTCGACCCGCGATCAGGACCTGGCGTGGATGCAGGCTCATCTCACCGGCTACGACGTGCAACTGCACGAGCGTACGGATCTGGCGATGCTCGCCATTCAAGGCCCCCATGCCCGGCACAAGATTGCCGAGCTGGTGACCCAGTCCCGCGCCAATCTGATCCAGATGCTCAAGCCTTTCGAAGGCCACGTCGACGGCGACTGGTTCATTGCGCGGACCGGCTACACCGGTGAGGACGGTCTGGAAATCGCCCTGCCGGCCGATCAGGCCCCCGGATTTTTCAACGATCTGGTGGGCGCCGGCATTTCTCCCATCGGCCTCGGTGCCCGCGACACCTTGCGGGTGGAGGCCGGGATGAACCTCTACGGCCAAGACATCCATCAAGACGTTTCGCCACTGGCTTCGAACATGGCCTGGAGCATCGCCTGGGAACCGGCCACGCGTCGGTTCATCGGTCGCGATGCGCTGGAAGCGGAAAAAACCGCCGGCGTGCAGCACAAACTGGTGGGTCTGGTGCTCGAGGAACGCGGGGTTTTGCGTGCGCATCAGGTGGTTCGTATCGCTGATGTTGGCGAAGGAGAGATCACCAGTGGTAGTTTCTCTCCTACGCTTAGCAAGTCGATTGCCCTGGCGCGTGTGCCGATGGCGACTGCCGACCGCGCCGAAGTGGAAATCCGTGGCAAGTGGTATCCGGTACGAGTGGTCAAACCGACCTTCGTCCGTCACGGCAAAACCTTGATCTAACCTTTTCCGGCGGGCACGACCGCTGACAATTTCTTGAGGACACCGAGCATGAGCAACATCCCAGCCGAACTGCGTTTTGCCGAAAGTCATGAATGGGCGCGCCTGGAAGCCGATGGCACCGTCACCGTGGGCATCAGCGATCACGCGCAGGAAGCGCTGGGTGATGTGGTGTTCGTCGAGCTGACGGAAGTGGGTAACAAGTTTGCAGCTGAAGATCAGGCCGGTGTGGTGGAGTCGGTGAAAGCCGCTTCCGACATTTATTCGCCGATTGCCGGTGAAGTGATCGCTGTCAACGAAGAACTGAGCGCCTCGCCGGAACTGCTGAACTCCGACCCTTACGGCGCGTGGATCTTCAAACTCAAGCCAGATAACGCTGCGGACCTGGAAAAGCTGCTCGACGCTGCCGGCTACAAAGCCGCCATCGGCGAATAAGCTTCACGCAACACCGCAAAGCCCCGATCCGTCGGGGCTTTTTTGTGGCCGCAGCTTTCTATTGCGCGGCTCAGGCGTTGCCCAGTACCGCTTTGACCGCCGCCACCGAGCGCTCGACATCTGCCTTGGTCATGGTGGTGAACATCGGCAACGACACAATCAGCCGCCCGACGCGCTCGGCCACCGGCAACATCCCTTCCTTGAAACCGCGCTCGCGGTACAGGCTCAGCAGGTGGATCGGCGGGTAGTGATAGCCGATGCCGACGCCCAGCGCCTGCATCTGCTCCATGAACGTGGCCCGCGCCGGCAAGCCGTCCTTGCGCTCCGGCAACACCAGCTGGAACAGGTGCCAGTTGCTGTTGGTGAAGTCGGCAGGTGGCAGTTGCGCGCCATACGTGGCTTCGAAGTCGTCGCCAAAGCATTTGAAGTAGTGGCGAGCCAGTTCCTGACGATGGGCGGTCAGCGCTTCGATGTGGGCGAACTGCCCGAGGCCGATGACGGCCGCCACATCGGTCATGTTGAACTTGCCACCCAGCACATCGACATCCAGACCGTCGAACCCGGTGCGGGTGACGCCTTGCAGGCGATATTTCTCTGCCAGACGCACTTCTTCCGGCGTATTCAGCACCAGGCATCCGCCTTCGGAGCAGGTCACGTTCTTGTTGGCCTGGAAGCTGAACGACACGAAATCACCGGTGGCACCGATGCGCTGGCCGTTCCAGCTCGAACCGAGTGCCTGCGCGGCGTCTTCGACGATGCGCAGGTTGTGTTTTTTGGCGATGGCGTACAGGCGCTCCATGTCCACCGGCAACCCGGCGAGATAGACCGGGATGATCGCCTTGGTGCGCGGGGTGATGGCCGCTTCCAGTCGATCCAGGTCGATGTTGCGGGTGACCGGGTCGATGTCGGCGAACACCGGTGTGGCCCCCACCTCAAGAATCACGTTGGCCGTGGCCACCCAGGAAATCGGCGTGGTGATCACTTCGTCCCCCGGGCCGATGCCGGCGATGCGCAGGGCGATTTCCATGGTGCAGGTGCCGGAGTTGAACGTGCGTACCGGGCGCCCGCCGAAATATTCCGACAGTTGCGCCTCGAAGGCCTGGACCTTCGGCCCGCTGGTGATCCAGCCGGAACGCAGGACATCGCCGACGGCGGCAATGGTGGCTTCATCGATGACAGGTTTGGAAAACGGCAGAAACGGCAGTTGGCTCATGAGGATTCGATCATCCGAGGGTTGGGCGCGTGTTACAGGTGCCACAGCATGCCCCGTCAGGCCACCCGCCGCCAAGCCGTCCGCGACGGTATCGACTGCTATGCTGGTTTGACCGTGTTGCATTGACGCCGAGCCGCCAGCCAAGAGAGAGCCCGTCATGTCCCAGTTGCCATCCCTGAGCCAGTTACGCGACCCCCATGCCTTCCTGCGCCGTCACCTCGGCCCCGATGCCGCCGAGCAGCAGGCGATGCTCGACAGCCTGGGCCTGGGCAGCCGGATCGAACTCATCGAACAGACCGTCCCGCCTGCCATCCGCCTCAACCGCGAACTGGACCTGCCGCCCGCGCTGGACGAGCAAGCTGCGCTGGCGAAACTGCGCGGTTACGCCGAACAGAACCAGGTCTGGACCAGCCTGATCGGCATGGGCTACCACGGCACCCTCACGCCGACGGTCATTCTGCGCAACGTGCTGGAAAATCCCGGTTGGTACACCGCCTATACGCCCTATCAACCGGAGATCGCCCAAGGCCGGCTCGAAGCGTTGCTCAACTTCCAGCAACTGACCATCGATCTCACCGGTCTGGAACTGGCCAACGCCTCGTTGCTCGATGAGGCGACTGCGGCCGCCGAGGCCATGGCGCTGGCCAAACGTGTGGCGAAGTCGAAGAGCAATCTGTTTTTCGTCGACGAAAACTGTCATCCGCAAACCATTTCCGTGGTGCAGACCCGCGCCGAAGGCTTCGGCTTCGAGCTGATCGTCGACACGGTGGATAACTTGAAGCAGCACCAGGTGTTCGGCGCGCTGCTGCAATACCCCGACACCCACGGCGAGGTCCGCGACCTGCGTCCGTTGATCGATCACCTGCATGCGCAACAGGCGTTGGCCTGTGTGGCAGCCGATTTGCTCAGTCTGTTGCTGCTGACCCCGCCGGGTGAACTGGGCGCCGATGTGGTGTTCGGCTCGTCCCAGCGTTTCGGTGTGCCGATGGGTTATGGTGGGCCGCACGCGGCGTTTTTCGCCAGTCGCGAAGAGTACAAACGGGCGATTCCCGGGCGGATCATCGGCGTCTCGAAAGACGCGCGCGGCAACGTGGCGCTGCGCATGGCCCTGCAAACTCGGGAGCAGCATATTCGCCGGGAGAAGGCCAATTCGAACATCTGCACCGCCCAGGTTTTGCTGGCCAACATCGCCAGTTTTTACGCGGTCTATCACGGGCCGCAAGGGCTGAAGCGGATCGCCCAGCGCGTGCACCGGCTGACCTGCATCCTCGCCGCCGGCCTTGAGCGGCATGGCATCAAGCGCATCAACGAGCACTTTTTCGACACACTCACCCTGGACGTCGGCGGCGCGCAGACCGCGATCATCGAAAGCGCTCAGGCCGCGCAGATCAACCTGCGGATTCTCGGTCGCGGCCATTTGGGCCTGAGCCTCGATGAAACCTGTGACGAGAGCACGGTCGGCAAACTGTTCGATGTGCTGTTGGGTGTCGATCATGGATTGAACGTCGAAGAACTCGACGCTGAAACGCTGGTGTCCGGGATTCCGGATAATCTGCTGCGCAGTTCACCCTATCTGCGCCACCCGGTTTTCAACGCCCATCACAGCGAAACCGAGATGCTGCGCTACCTCAAGCAGCTGGAGAACAAGGATCTGGCGCTCAACCAGTCGATGATTCCGCTCGGCTCCTGCACCATGAAACTCAACGCCACCAGTGAAATGATCCCGATCACCTGGCCGCAGTTCGCCAACCTTCACCCGTTTGTGCCTCGAGAGCAGGCCATCGGTTACACACTGATGATCGAAGAGCTGGAGCGCTGGTTGTGCGCGATCACCGGGTTCGACGCGATCTGCATGCAGCCCAACTCCGGTGCCCAGGGTGAATACGCCGGGTTGCTGGCGATCCGCAAATACCACGAAAGTCGCCACCAGGGCGGGCGCGACATCTGCCTGATTCCGTCCTCGGCCCACGGCACCAACCCGGCCTCGGCGCAGATGGCCGGGATGAGGGTGGTGATCGTCGAGTGCGACGAAGCGGGCAACGTCGATCTGGAGGATTTGAAGGCCAAGGCTTCCGAGGCCGGGGACAAGTTGTCGTGCCTGATGGCGACGTATCCGTCGACCCACGGCGTGTACGAGGAGGGCATCAGCGAAATCTGCGAAGTTATCCACAAGCACGGCGGCCAGGTGTACATGGACGGCGCCAACCTCAATGCCCAGGTCGGACTGGCGCGGCCGGCGGACATCGGCGCCGACGTTTCACACATGAACCTGCACAAGACCTTCTGCATTCCCCACGGCGGAGGCGGGCCGGGCATGGGGCCAATCGGTGTGCGGGCGCATCTGGCGCCGTTCGTCGCCAATCACCCGGTGGTGCCGATCGACGGGCCGCAACCGCAGAACGGTGCGGTGAGCGCAGCGCCCTGGGGCAGTGCGAGCATTTTGCCGATCAGCTGGATGTACATCGCCATGATGGGGCCGCAACTGGCGGACGCCAGCGAAGTGGCGATCCTCGCGGCGAATTACCTGGCGCAGCATCTGTCCGGCGCCTTTCCCGTGCTCTACACCGGGCGCAATGATCGGGTGGCCCATGAATGCATTCTGGATCTGCGGCCGCTGAAAGCGCAGACCGGCATCAGTGAGGAAGACATCGCCAAACGCCTGATGGATTACGGCTTCCATGCGCCGACCATGTCGTTCCCGGTGCCGGGTACCTTGATGGTCGAGCCGACCGAGAGTGAGTCCAAGGCCGAACTGGACCGCTTCATCGGCGCCATGTTGAGCATCCGCGCGGAAATCACCGAAGTGCAAAACGGCAACTGGCCGGCCGAGGACAATCCGCTCAAGCGTGCGCCGCATACGCTGGCCGATGTCACCGGCGTCTGGGAGCGGCCTTACACTATTGAGCAGGGCATCACGCCGGATGCGCATACCAAGGCGCACAAATACTGGCCGGCGGTGAACCGGGTGGACAACGTCTATGGCGACCGCAACCTGTTCTGCGCGTGTGTGCCGGTGGATGATTACCGCTGATTGGCGGGCAAAAAAATGCCGCTCATGTGAGCGGCATTTTTTTGGGCGAAAGGTTTATTCCGATGCTACGGCGTTCTTCGCCAGGATCGCGTTCGCCAGTTCCATGTCCGTCGCTTGCAGGCCCGGGTTGTCGGCGCGGACTTTCTGCATGGCGGCTTCCAGGTACGGGCCACGGATGCCGCCATCGCTGGCAACGAAACTGCCGGCGTCATCCTGGGCGGCGACGATCAGCTTGTGATCCTTGAAGGTCAGGTACGTCGAGCCAGTGGTGGCGCCGGACGAAATGACGTTACGCCAAAAGCTGTCGGCCATCGCTGAACCAACGGGAAGGGACAGCAGGGCGAGGGTGGCGACAGCAAGTTTGAGACGCATGATGGGTGACTCCACAGGGGGTTGAACTGAGACCTTGGATCGCCATTTACCCTGTCGAGTTCCATGGCGGCTCAAGTAGCGCTAGAGGCGCGGTCACTTGTTTGAGACCATGCCCCCTGATTTTTTCGCAGGGATGCAATCGTGGGTGTTATCGCGCTGATTTACGGGGTGATGTGGACGGTGCTGATGGGCGCGTTCATCGGCCTTCCTGGCCTTTTGATCATGCTCTGTGTTCCGCCATGGCGCAGGGCGCTGCTGCGCCATCCGCGCAAATTTGCTGTCCTGATGCTGATCTGTGTCTGCGTGGTTGGCTATACCTTGTTTCAGGTGGTGGTCAGTTATCGGGAAAACAAGCTCCTTAATCCGAAACTGGAGGATGCCGTTCAAGTTCAGGGTCTGAATTTTCCTGCCGGCACCCGGTTGCACCTGAGATCAGCCGAACCGCTGGACGGGAGCGGCCAGCCTCAGGTCTATGGACTGGCCAACCTGCGGGGTGCCGAGTTTGCTGTACCGCATACCATCAAGGGAATGCGAGTTTCTACCCTGCAGATGACTCTCCCGTTGGCAGTAGATTTGAAGCTCGTCGGGGATCAAGAGGTGGAGGGCTGGCCCTGTCGCGGAGGGAGTTGGGTCCATCTGGGCTTCGCCGAGCATACCCGGTTTCAGCCGGAGCATTGGCAGTTCAGCGATTGTCAGTTGGTGGCTGGTACGAAAATCGCCGGGCTGAACTGGCCGGATTCCAGCCAGCTCTACAAGCTGGACACCGGCTACGCTGTTACCCATTTTCGTTCGACATCCACGGTCTTCATCGACGGCATAGAACTGGCGAACGTGAGCGTCCGTCTGGATCCGCAGCGCACGCTCGTGCGTTGGGATGGGAACCTGAAGAGCCCGCTGACCCTTGGCGAGTGGACGTACCCCCAAGGAATGAGAGTGCAACAGAACGCGCCGCACACATTGATATTCAGTGCGGACGAATACTACACCGGACGAAACCTGCACTCCGGCAAGAAGCTGGGGCCCGGCCAGTCGATTGAGCAGCATAGGCTGGACGGCTCTGAGCTATGGATCAAACCCAGCACCGAGGTTGAGGGGTTTGACCGGTAACCGGGCTATTTCTGTTCGCTTTGCGGGGTGACCCGCAACACCTCCTCGATAGTCGTAAGCCCCGCCGCGACTTTCTGCGCGCCGGACAATCGCAGGCTGCGCATGCCCTCCTTGAAGGCCTGGCGCCGGAGCGCCGTCAGATCGGTATCCGGGCTGATCAACGCTTTGAGGCTGTCGGTCAGTTGCATGATTTCGTAGACCCCGGCGCGACCGTGATATCCGGTGTCGCGGCATTCCAGGCAACCGATGGCCCGTTGTGCGTTGCCCGGCAGCGGCGCCTGCCACGGTCGGGTCAGGGTTTGCCAGTCTTCCTCGCCGATGGGCAATGGCACCTTGCAGTGCGGGCACAGCGTACGCACCAGCCGTTGGGCCATGACCCCGAGCACCGTGGCCTTGATCAGGTAATGCGGCACGCCGAGTTCCAGCAGGCGGCTGATGGCGCTCGGTGCATCGTTGGTGTGCAGGGTTGATAGCACCAGGTGCCCGGTCAATGCAGCCTGGATCGCCATTTCGGCGGTCTCCAGGTCGCGGATCTCGCCGATCATGATGATGTCCGGGTCCTGCCGCATCAGCGCCCGTACCCCGGCGGCGAAGGTCAGGTCGATGTTGTGCTGCACCTGCATCTGGTTGAAGGCCGGCTCGACCATCTCGATCGGGTCTTCGATGGTGCAGAGGTTGATTTCCGGGGTCGCCAGTTTTTTCAGGGTGGTATAGAGCGTGGTGGTCTTGCCCGAACCGGTCGGCCCGGTCACCAGAATGATGCCGTTGGGCTGGCGGGTCATGTCCTGCCAGCGGCGCAGGTCGTCGGCGGAAAACCCGAGCTGATCGAAATCCTTGAGCAGTACTTCCGGGTCGAAGATCCGCATCACCATTTTTTCGCCGAACGCGGTGGGCAGCGTCGACAGGCGCAACTCGACCTCGCCACCGTCCGGGGTCTTGGTCTTGACCCGGCCGTCCTGGGGTTTGCGCTTCTCGGCGACGTTCATTCGGCCAAGGCTTTTCAGGCGACTGACAATCGCCATCGTCACTTGCGGCGGGAACTGATAGACGTTGTGCAGTACGCCGTCGATACGAAAGCGCACCGTGCCTTGCTCGCGGCGTGGTTCGATGTGGATATCGCTGGCCCGTTGCTGGAAGGCGTACTGGAACAGCCAGTCGACGATGTTGACGATGTGTGCGTCGTTGGCGTCCGGCTCCTGATCGCTGGCGCCGAGGTTGAGCAGTTGTTCGAAATTGCCGAGGTTGCTGCCCGGCTGGTCGGCGTTGCTGGCGCCGCTGACCGATTTGGCGAGACGAAAGAACTCGACGCTGAAACGCTGGATGTCCACCGGGTTGGCGACCACCCGTCTGATCGGCAGTTTCAGCACGTGGGTCAGGTCGGCTTCCCAGCCATTGACGTAGGGCTGGGCGCTGGCGACGGTCACTGCATCGCGGTCGACCGACACCGCAAGGATCCTGTGGCGCTGGGCGAAGGCGTAGGACATCAGCGGGGTGATGGCGGCGACGTTGATCTTCAGCGGATCGATCCGCAAATACGGCTGGCCGGCCTGCTGCGCCAGCCACAGGGTCAGGCTTTCCAGGTCCAGGTGTTTGCCCGGCCGGCTGAGGTCGTCCAGTTGCTGGCCGGCGATGAATTCCAGCGGGTGCACCTGCCCATGGGTGGCATGGCGGCGGCGCGCATTCAGCGCATGCTCGGCCGAATCCTGGCTGATGAAGCCCTGGGCGACCAGTTCACGCAATACATCATTGAGATCCAGCCAGCGGTCCTGAGTGGCGAGTTGAACGGACATGCGGGCTCCTTTTGAACGACAGTTCGCAAAGGATAGTCGTGGCCCCGTAGACCGTTGGGCCACTACCCGACAAAGGCGTTTCCGCTTTTGTCAGCCTGCCGCCTGAGTGGGCGCATCCCACGCCGCGTCGGGGTTTTGCAGGTTCACCGAGCAGACGCTGATCAGGTTACGAAGTTTTTCCGCGATCACCTGGGCGCGATGCCAGCTCAGGCCACTCATGACTATGTCGATGGACAGCAGGTCGTCCAGGCGCTGGACATTGACCTGTTCCGGGGTGAGGAACTGCAAGGCGAACAGGTTCAACACACGCACCAGCAAATCCGGCTCGGCCTCGGCCAGTATCTGGTACTGCGCAAGGCAATGGGCGTTGTTGACGTTCCACACATCGGCACGGGGCGCTGGGGTGTTGACGGCTTCGAGGTGTGGCATGGCAGGTCTCCGGAATCAGTGGAGGAATTTTTACATCCGATGCCGGGCATTTCTTGTCTAAGATGAGCTGATCAGGCGATTGATAAGGCAGATCGATTCGCTGTTGGCTGATTTTGAGGATTATTTATGCACAGTGAGCTGGACAGCTACGACCGGCGCATTCTCGCCCTGCTGCAAGAGGACGCTTCCTTGTCCAGCGCACAGATCGCCGAACAGGTGGGCCTGTCGCAGTCGCCTTGCTGGCGGCGGATTCAGCGGATGAAGGAGGAGGGGATCATTCGCGGCCAGGTGACTTTGCTCGATCGCAAGAAAATCGGCCTGAACACGCAGATCTTCGCCGAAATCAAACTCAACGCCCACGGCCGTTCGAACTTCACCGAATTCACCGAGGCGATTCGCGGCTTTCCCGAAGTGCTGGAGTGTTACGTGCTGATGGGGGCGGTGGATTTCTTGCTGCGGATTGTCGCGGCGGACATCGAGGCGTATGAGCGATTTTTCTTCGAGAAACTGTCGCTGGTGCCGGGGATTCAGGAGGTGAACTCGATTGTGGCGCTGTCGGAGATCAAATCGACGACGAGCCTGCCGGTATTGCGCTAAGTGCTTTTGTGGCGAGGGAGCTTGCTCCCGTTGGGCTGCGAAGCAGTCCCAAACCGGTGTCTGCCGGAATTGGGAGTCCTTCGGCCTCCAGCGGGAGCAAGCTCCCTCACCACAGTTTCTGTTGCTGAGGATTACATGCGCAGCAGCATTTTCCAGGCGCGGTTCTGGTAAACCGCAATCGCCTGATGCTTGCGCGCATCGAGCAGTTCATCCGTGATGGTCGGCTCGTTGGCCAGTTGCGCCAGTTTGTTCAGCTCGCCGTACAGACGATCCATTTCCGGGATTTCCAGCACGTTGCGCGCGTGGTGCAGCCAGACCTGGATGCGCTCGATGCGCGGCAGTTGCTCGGCCAGATCTTCCGGCTGCTGCTGATAACGCTGCAATTGCAGCGAAGTGGCTTCTTCGCCCAGCAGGCGCGGCAACCAGCTGCCCAATTGCGCAGCGCCCTGGCGATTGCCACGGGTGTTGCGGTTGGCCGCCCAGGTGCGGGCCAGCAACCAGCGCGACGTGTTCAGCGAGAACAGGCCCCAGCGCGGGTCTTCCAGTTCTTCGAGGAACTGCTCCGGCGCGGCTTTGCGCACGTCTTCGTCTTCAATACCGACCTGTACCAGTGGACGCCAGTCTTCCAGCAGGGCGTCCAGCGCAACGCGCAGGTCGTGGGTCGACTGACGCGGTGCGGCCTGGCCGAGGCTGCTGAGCAGGGCGCGCATTTCCGCGAGGTTCTCGACCCAGTCCTGCAGCAGGCGCCAGTGGCCGTTGAAGCGATACTGTTCGGCCAGACGCTGGCTGCTGCCGAGCAAGTGCCAGCTCAGGGAGGCGAAGGCATCGTCCAGCGGGGTTTCAGCGGTGATGGCCGGTGCCGGCAGGCTCAGCGAGTAGCTGTTGGCGTCGTACAGGCGATAGCCGCGCTCGGCCTTGCTGATGTCGCACGGCATCAGGGCCAGGGTTTCGGCCAGTTCGGCGGCCAGTTCCAGCAACGCGGCAGGCTCGCCTTCGCGCAGTTCCAGTTCCAGCTCGCAGATTTCTTCTTTCTGTTTGCCGACTACCACGTGGCCCAGGTCCAGCGCGGCTTCGATGACCACTTTGGTCTTGCCACGGCCCCAGGCGATTTCGGCGCGCTCGCGGACGAAATCGGTGGTGAAGATCGGCTTCAGGGTTTTCTTGTCCAGCTCGGCGAGGGACTCGGGCCAGCATTCGCCGTCGAGTTTCTTCACGTCGAGCTTGGCTTTGGGCAGGTTCCAGTCGTACTCGTTACGCTCGGACAGACCGGCAACACTCTGGCCACGGGTCTTGAGGGTCTGAATCACTTCTTCGCCGTCTTTGCGCAGGCGCAGGGCAACCTTGGCCCGGGCCAGGTCACGCTCGGGCGTGTCGAAGTACTGATTCATCAACTCACGGCGTTCCCAGCCACTTTTGTTGCGTTTTTTCAGGAGAGGGTGCTCGCGCAGGGCGGCGAGAGTTTCGCGGCTGACGCGGAGTTTGATTTCGGTTTCTTTCTGCATGGCCGGAAAATCCAGGATCGGGAGCGCAGCCGGGGGAATGTGTGGCTGCCAAGGCCGTGCAGTGTACAGGACTCAAACTTCCTACGCCTTGCGGCGGTTTATTCTCGGCGCCGGATGGTTCTATGATGGACTTCAATCCGGGAGTTGGAGTCAGCGATGCCTTTGCCGTCCATGCAAGACCAGTTCGCTGCACTGATCGCCGTGCCGTCGGTCAGTTGCACCCAGCCGAGCCTCGATCAGTCCAACCGGGCAGTGATTGACTTGCTCGCGGGTTGGCTCGGTGATCTGGGCTTCAGCTGCGATATCCAGCAGGTCAGCCCCGGCAAATTCAACCTGCTCGCCAGTTTCGGCAGCGGCCCCGGCGGGCTGGTGCTGGCCGGGCACAGCGACACGGTGCCCTACGACGATGCGTTGTGGAAAACCGATCCGCTGAAACTCACTGAAGTCGACGGCCGCTGGGTCGGCCTCGGCAGTTGCGACATGAAGGGCTTCTTCGCCCTGATCATCGAAGCCGTGCAACCACTGCTCGACCAGCCGTTCAGGCAACCGCTGCTGATCCTCGCCACCTGCGATGAAGAAAGCTCGATGTCCGGCGCCCGGGCGCTGGCCGAAGCGGGGCGGCCGCTGGGCCGGGCAGCGGTGATCGGTGAGCCGACCGGGCTCAAGCCGATCCGCATGCACA
The DNA here is from genome assembly GCF_014863605.1 of Pseudomonas allokribbensis. Lineage (NCBI taxonomy): Bacteria > Pseudomonadati > Pseudomonadota > Gammaproteobacteria > Pseudomonadales > Pseudomonadaceae > Pseudomonas > Pseudomonas allokribbensis. Next base: position 6,232,595 of record NZ_CP062252.1, on the reverse strand, counting down.
AGGGCATCATGATGGAGCGCATCGACATCCTCGGGCAGAGCGGCCATTCGTCGGATCCACGCCTGGGGCACAGCGCCCTCGAAGCGATGCACGACGCCATCGGCGAACTGCGCGGCCTGCGCCTGCTGTGGCAACGCGAATTCAACAACCCGCAGTTCAGCGTCCCGCAGCCGACCATGAACTTCGGTTGCATCCATGGTGGCGACAACCCCAACCGCATCTGCGGTCAGTGTTCGCTGGAGTTTGATCTGCGGCCGTTGCCGGGAATGGACCCGAAGGTTCTGCGGGCCGAGATCCTGCGCAAGCTCAACCCGGTCGCCGAACGGCATCAGGTGAAGATCGACTACGCACCGTTGTTCCCCGAAGTGCCGCCGTTCGAGCAGGCCGAGGACGCCGAACTGGTGCGAATTGCCGAAAAACTCACCGGCCACACGGCCGAAGCGGTAGCGTTCGGCACCGAAGCGCCTTATCTTCAGCGCCTTGGCTGCGAAACCATCGTGCTCGGCCCCGGCGACATCGCCTGCGCCCACCAGCCGGACGAGTACCTTGAAATGTCACGTTTGCAGCCTACCGTGCATCTATTGCGGCAGTTGATCGAACATTACTGTCTCAAAGCTGTATAAATTGCCGTCCGGCCAACCCGTATTCATGAGGAGAGCGCGCGTGTCGCCAAGCCTGTTCCGACGATAACCATCAGCCCGCTGTGCGTTTTCCGTTTCGCCCTTTTTCCGGCTGCTATTTATTACAGGCCCAGGTTCATGCCCGAATACGTCAATTGGCTTCGTCACGCGTCCCCTTATATCAATGCCCACCGCGACTGCACCTTCGTCGTCATGCTGCCCGGCGACGGCGTGGAGCATCCGAATTTCGGCAACATCGTCCATGACATCGTGCTGCTGCACAGTCTCGGCGTGCGGCTGGTGCTGGTCCACGGCTCCCGTCCACAGATTGAAACCCGTCTCGCTGCTCGCGGCCTGACCCCGCATTACCACCACGGGATGCGCATCACCGATGCCGCGACGCTGGAGTGTGTGATCGACGCGGTCGGCCAGTTGCGCATCGCCATCGAAGCACGGCTGTCGATGGACATGGCCTCGTCGCCGATGCAGGGCTCGCGCCTGCGAGTGGCCAGCGGCAATCTGGTGACCGCACGGCCGATCGGCGTGCTGGAAGGTGTCGATTATCACCACACCGGCGAAGTGCGCCGGGTCGACCGCAAGGGCATCAACCGTCTGCTCGACGAGCGCTCCATCGTGCTGCTATCGCCGCTGGGTTACTCGCCGACCGGTGAAATCTTCAACCTCGCCTGTGAAGACGTCGCCACCCGCGCCGCCATCGATCTGGGCGCTGACAAGCTGCTGCTGTTCGGCGCGGACCTCGGTCTGATCGACGAAAACGGCAAACTGGTACGCGAACTGCGTCCACAACAGGTGCCGGCACATTTGCAGCGTCTGGGCAGCAACTATCAGGCGGAATTGCTGGATGCCGCCGCCGAAGCCTGCCGTGGCGGCGTGGCGCGTAGCCATATCGTCAGTTATGCCGAGGACGGCGCGCTGCTGACCGAACTGTTCACCCGTGACGGTGGCGGTACGCTGGTGGCCCAGGAGCAATTCGAGCGGGTGCGCGAGGCGGCGATTGAAGACGTCGGCGGCTTGCTCGACCTGATCAGTCCGCTGGAAGAGCAGGGAATTCTGGTGCGCCGTTCGCGCGAAGTGCTGGAGCGTGAGATCGAGCAGTTCAGCGTGGTCGAGCGTGAAGGGATGATCATCGCCTGTGCGGCGCTGTATCAGATTGCCGATTCGGATGCCGGTGAGCTGGCGTGCCTGGCGGTGAACCCGGAATACCGCCATGGCGGTCGCGGCGACGAATTGCTCGAACGCATCGAGACTCGTGCCCGGGCGCAAGGCCTGAAGACGCTTTTCGTCCTCACCACCCGCACCGCCCACTGGTTCCGCGAGCGCGGCTTCGAGCCGAGCAGCGTCGAGCGCCTGCCGGCGGCCCGGGCTTCTCTCTATAACTATCAGCGCAACTCGAAGATCTTCGAAAAAGCCCTGTGATCGGCGATTGCCCCCATGCGACTCGTGGGGGCAAATCCTTTACTCAGCAACAAACTTCGCACTGACATACGGCGAGTAGTCGGGCAGTACGCTTTCGACCTTGCCTTGTTCCTTCAGGAATTTCGCCGTCTCACCAATCGCCTTCGCCGTGCCGCCGTCCAGCAGCGCAGTGGTCTGTTGCGCCTTGGCATCGGTGAACGCCGAACCTGCGAGCAATTCCGGGACATCGGCGGCGTTGGCACCGGTCAGTTTGGCGATTTTCTGCACCGGTACCGAGTCGGCCGTCCAGCTGTCTTTATGGGCGGCATAGTCGGCGAACGAGTCCAGAGTCACCTTGGCAAATTTGGCCACGACCTCAGGATGCTTCTCGGCAAAGTCCTTGCGCGCTACCCAGACTTCGAAGGTCGGCGCGCCCCACTGGCCGACCTGCGCGGCATCGGTCAGGGTCTTGCCGGTCTTGCGGATCTCGCCCAGCGCCGGCGACCAGACAAAGGCGCCGTCGATGTTACCGCGTTTCCAGGCCGCCGCGATTTCTGCGGGTTGCAGGTTCACCACTTTGACTTTCGAGGTGTCCAGGCCCCAGTGCTTGAGCGCACCGAGCAGGCTGTAGTGGGAGGTGGAGACGAACGGGGTGGCGATGGTCTTGCCGATCAGATCCTCGGGCTTGTTGATACCGCTGCCGTTGCGAACGACCAGGGCTTCGGCGGCATTGATCTGTGCCGATACGATGAACGCAACAATCGGCAGGTTGCGCGAAGCGGCGGCAGCCAGCGGGCTGGAACCGAGGTTGCCGATCTGTACGTCACCGGAGGCGATGGCTGTCACAACTTCCGGGCCACTGTTGAAACGGCGCCAGTCGATTTTTTCGCCTATGGTCTTCTCGTAAACGCCATCGGCCTGAGGGACTTTGCTTGGATCGATGCCGGTCTGGTAGCCGACAGTGAGGTTGGCGGCGTGGGCTGAGAAAGAAATCAATGCCGATACAAAAACTGTAACAAATTGACTAGATAGTGCGCGTTTGGCCATGATGGCGTCGCCTTTTCGATAGGGTTTGACGAATCGGGGTTTCGCCAAAGCTAAACGATCTAAAAAAAGGCTAATAAATACCATTTAGGAATGAGCTTAGTCGCCGATACGCTGTATCCCGGTGCAGATGGCCATTACAGAGCCATATACCCGAATGGTATGAAAAAGAATGAATAAATTCTTTTTGGGTTTATCAGGAAATCTTTACCCTGCAAGGACCAAATAACTGCGATTAGACCTTGGTCGTAGACACACAAGGTTACGATTGACTTGTCAGTCACGGTCTGGCGCTAATCGCGCATCTTAGGATCCAGGGGCATCAGACTCC